>NZ_PTRX01000037.1:0-37665 GCF_002966045.1 Escherichia sp. MOD1-EC5189
CTTTTCAAAAGGGTATTTTGGCTTTGACATATTAGGGGCTATTCCATTTCATCGTCCAACAAAATGGGTGCAGTACAGTTGATAGAAATATCGGTCGGGGCCTTCGTCTTTCTGATTCCCGGTTAGCCTGAAAACAGAAAGTCTCAGGCACCCGTGAGCATCCTATGTGGTTTCCTTAGGGACGAAAATAATCACCTGACGAAATTGCGTGCTGTTTTCCAGAATTTTTCGTCATTCGGGTTAGCCAGTTTAACCATTCCTCACTTTCTTCAATCCAATGGCATTAATCTTCTCTGCAATAATTGTTGTAAAAATGTGACGCAAAGAGGTTTTTAGTCGTAAGTAATTACCGTCAAATGCCGATGACTTTCTATCAGGAGTAAACCTGGAAGAGAGACAACGGTAATGAATACAACTCCCTCACAGCGATTAGGTTTTTTGCATCACATCAGGCTGGTTCCGTTATTTGCCTGCATTCTTGGCGGTATCTTACTTCTGTTTGCCTTGAGTTCAGCCCTGGCTGGCTATTTCCTCTGGCAGGCCGATCGCGATCAGCGTGATGTGACTGCGGAGATTGAGATTCGGACCGGGTTAGCGAACAGCTCAGATTTTTTGCGTTCGGCCCGGATCAATATGATTCAGGCCGGGGCGGCGAGTCGTATTGCGGAAATGGAAGCAATGAAGCGAAATATTGCGCAAGCCGAATCGGAGATTAAACAGTCGCAGCAAGGGTATCGTGCTTATCAGAATCGGCCGGTGAAAACACCTGCTGATGAAGCCCTCGACACTGAATTAAATCAACGCTTTCAGGCTTATATCACGGGTATGCAACCTATGTTGAAATATGCCAAAAATGGCATGTTTGAAGCGATTATCAATCATGAAAGTGAGCAGAACCGACCGCTGGATAATGCTTATACCGATATTTTGAACAAAGCCGTTAAGATACGTAGCACCAGAGCCAACCAATTGGCGGAACTGGCCCATCAGCGTACCCGCCTGGGTGGGATGTTCATGATTGGCGCGTTTGTGCTTGCCCTGGTCATGACGCTGATAACATTTATGGTGCTACGTCGGATCGTCATTCGTCCATTGCAACATGCCGCACAACGGATTGAAAAAATCGCCAGTGGCGATCTGACGATGAATGATGATCCGGCAGGTCGTAATGAAATCGGTCGCTTAAGTCATCATTTACAGCAAATGCAGCATTCACTGGGGATGACAGTAGGGACCGTTCGACAGGGCGCGGAAGAGATTTATCGTGGCACCAGCGAAATTTCCGCTGGCAATGCGGACCTGTCATCTCGCACCGAAGAACAAGCGGCGGCTATCGAACAAACTGCCGCCAGCATGGAGCAACTCACTGCAACGGTGAAACAGAATGCGGATAACGCGCATCATGCCAGCAAACTGGCGCAAGAGGCTTCTATTAAAGCCAGCGATGGCGGGCAGACGGTTTCCGGTGTAGTAAAAACGATGGGCGCTATCTCCACGAGTTCGAAGAAAATTTCCGAGATCACTTCCGTCATCAACAGTATTGCTTTCCAGACGAATATTCTGGCACTGAATGCTGCCGTTGAAGCCGCGCGAGCGGGTGAGCAAGGACGTGGATTTGCCGTTGTCGCCAGCGAAGTACGGACACTCGCAAGCCGCAGCGCCCAGGCGGCGAAAGAGATTGAAGGCTTGATCAGTGAATCAGTCAGGTTAATTGACCTGGGGTCGGATGAGGTAGCAACGGCAGGGAAAACCATGAGCACTATTGTTGATGCCGTCGCGAGTGTCACACATATCATGCAGGAAATCGCCGCCGCCTCGGATGAGCAAAGCAGAGGCATAACACAGGTTAGCCAGGCGATTTCTGAAATGGATAAGGTGACGCAACAGAATGCTTCTCTGGTAGAAGAGGCCTCAGCGGCGGCGGTGTCCCTTGAAGAACAGGCTGCACGATTAACTGAGGCGGTGGACGTATTCCGTCTGAACAAACATTCTGTGTCGGCAGAACCTCGCGGAGCTGGTGAGTCTGTTAGTTTCGCAGCAGCGTGAAAATATCAAAGAAGGGATCGAAAGATCCCTTACTTTTCAGAACGGCATTGATTTTCGAATAGCGTTAATCATCAATTGGCAACCGGAAGAGAACGTCGCATCTACGCGGGTCAATATTCCGATCGGTTCGCCTGCACCATGCCCCGGAACAGGCAGGGCCACCAGCGTGGCATGACGCAGGTCGTCTTTTACAGCGCCAGATGGGACAAACCACACGTAGTCGTATTCAACCGTAAGTTGACGAGATAGCGAAGCAGACAGCGTTTCGATACAGCCCGAAGGAATTTTACAGCCCTGGCTCTGCACTAATGCATCTGAATGCTGGCGTGGCGCAGTGCCTTCTGGTGATACAACAACCGGCCATTCCAGCACCCGGCTTAGCGTTACGTTCTCCTGAAGTAGCGGGTGATTAGGGCGGACAACCAGCTTCAGCGATTCAAGAAACAGCAGTTCATAATTAAGCCCGGTCATCAGTTCAGGATCTGACATCCGACCAATGCCGATATCGATTTCGCCGGTCTTCAAACCCGCCAGAATCATAGGGTTACTCATTGTCGCAACTTGCAAGGTCGTCTCTTTTTGTTGCTGATGAAACTGACCTATAACCGAAGGTAATATCCCCAGTGCCGCAGTAGGTAGTGCACCAACCCTGACGACATCATTATTAAGACCTTCTTTACGATGAAGCGACTGTCCGGCAGTGTTGATGGCGTCAAGCACTCTGACGGCATGCGTTAAAAATTGTTCGCCGGGTAAGGTAAGTTGCGCCCCCTGACGACCACGCTCAAACAAGCGAGCACCTGTCAATTGCTCTAGTTCATTCAATGTCTTGGAGAGCGCAGGTTGACTCAAATTAAGGGTTTCAGCTGCGCGCCCCAAAGTTCCTTGTTGTGCAACAGCTACGAATGTATGAAGGTGGCGCAAACGGATGCGCTGACTAAACAGACTATTTTTTTCCATAAGCGATGTTAAAAACGAAGCGGTGTCGCTGACAAGTGAAGTTGTTTGATTATGATAACTTGATTGCAAAATATTATTAACAATCAAAGCAATTGCGTTACAGGAAAATGGATAATATTGATGTTTTCGCGGCGAGATCACAGTTTGTAAATTCTTCCCGCCAGAGTGAATGTGGTTACCTACACTCCAGATTACTGACCAATGGAGGCAGACATTATGGCGAACAGCATCACGGCGGATGAGATTCGGGAACAGTTTTCGCAGGCAATGTCAGCCATGTACCAGCAAGAAGTTCCGCAGTACGGCACGCTGCTGGAACTGGTAGCTGATGTGAATCTGGCTGTGCTGGAAAACAATCCTCAACTGCACGAAAAAATGGTAAATGCAGACGAGCTGGCGCGACTGAATGTTGAACGTCATGGGGCAATTCGCGTTGGGACTGCACAAGAGCTTGCTACTCTTCGGCGGATGTTTGCCATTATGGGGATGTACCCGGTGAGCTATTACGATCTCTCGCAGGCGGGCGTGCCGGTACATTCCACAGCATTTCGGCCCATTGATGATGCTTCTCTGGCGCGTAATCCCTTCCGCGTTTTTACCTCATTACTCCGCCTGGAGCTTATCGAGAACGAAATCTTGCGTCAGAAAGCGGCGGAGATTCTATGTCAGCGCGATATCTTTACCCCACGTTGTCGACAACTGTTAGAGGAGTATGAGCAGCGGGGCGGTTTTAACGAAACACAGGCACAGGAGTTTGTACAGGAAGCCCTGGAAACGTTTCGCTGGCACCAGTCAGCAACGGTGGATGAAGTAACCTATCGCGCCTTGCATAACGAACATCGGCTGATTGCTGATGTGGTCTGTTTTCCTGGATGCCATATCAACCACCTGACGCCACGCACGCTGGATATTGACCGGGTGCAGTCGATGATGCCTGAATGCGGAATTGAACCCAAAATTCTGATCGAAGGGCCGCCGCGCCGCGAGGTACCGATTTTACTACGCCAGACCAGCTTTAAAGCACTGGAAGAGACGGTGTTGTTTGCGGGGCAGAAACAGGGCACGCATACCGCGCGCTTTGGTGAAATAGAGCAGCGTGGCGTGGCATTAACGCCGAAAGGACGACAACTGTATGATGATCTACTGCGGAACGCTGGAACCGGGCAGGATAATCTCACTCACCAAATGCATTTACAGGAAACCTTCCGCACTTTTCCTGACAGTGAGTTTTTAATGCGTCAGCAAGGGTTGGCATGGTTCCGGTACCGTTTGACGCCTTCGGGTGAGGCGCATCGTCAGGCGATTCATCCCGGAGACGATCCACAGCCCTTAATTGAACGTGGTTGGATAGTGGCGCAACCCATTACCTATGAAGATTTCTTGCCCGTTAGCGCGGCGGGGATCTTCCAGTCAAATCTGGGTAATGAAACGCAGGCACGCAGTCACGGTAATGCCAGTCGCGAAGCATTTGAGCAGGCGTTGGGCTGCCCGGTTTTGGATGAGTTCCAGCTTTATCAGGAAGCGGAAGAACGCAGTAAACGTCGCTGTGGTTTGCTTTAAATTCTGACCATCCGCCTTTGCAAAAATTTGCCTGATTTTACAAACGAATCAGGCTCATCCCATCGACATAAAAAAATTGCCGATTAATGCATATTCTCTGAGTTCAACAATTGGATTATTAATAAATATTGTCTAGAGTGAGCGGTCATAAATAAGCACTTTCTTGCCGCTGAAAACGACCAGCGCGGGACCATTCACAACACCAGAAGGACTCACTTTCAGGTATGGATCGTAGACGATTTATTAAAGGTTCAATGGCTATGGCCGCCGTGTGCGGTACCAGCGGCATTGCTTCTCTTTTTTCTCAGGCGGCATTCGCGGCAGATTCTGATATTGCCGACGGGCAAACCCAGCGTTTTGACTTCTCCATTCTACAGTCAATGGCGCACGACTTAGCGCAAACCGCGTGGCGTGGTGCGCCGCGTCCGTTACCTGACACTCTGGCGACAATGACGCCGCAGGCTTATAACAGTATTCAATACGACGCCGAAAAATCGCTCTGGCATAACGTTGAGAACCGTCAACTGGACGCTCAGTTCTTCCATATGGGAATGGGATTCCGTCGCCGCGTTCGTATGTTTTCTGTTGATCCCGCAACACATCTGGCGCGTGAAATTCACTTTCGCCCGGAGTTGTTCAAATACAACGATGCGGGTGTTGATACCAAACAATTAGAAGGGCAAAGCGATCTCGGTTTTGCCGGTTTTCGCGTGTTTAAAGCCCCCGAACTGGCGCGCCGTGATGTCGTATCATTCCTCGGTGCGAGTTATTTCCGCGCCGTTGATGATACATATCAATACGGTTTGTCGGCTCGCGGCCTGGCGATCGACACTTACACCGACAGTAAAGAAGAGTTCCCCGACTTTACCGCCTTCTGGTTTGATACGGTAAAACCGGGGGCAACCACCTTTACCGTTTATGCGTTGCTCGATAGCGCCAGCATTACTGGTGCCTATAAGTTCACTATCCATTGTGAGAAAAGTCAGGTGATTATGGATGTGGAAAATCACCTGTATGCGCGCAAAGACATTAAACAGCTGGGCATTGCGCCGATGACCAGTATGTTCAGCTGCGGTACTAATGAACGTCGGATGTGCGACACCATTCATCCGCAAATCCATGACTCTGATCGTTTGTCCATGTGGCGGGGCAACGGCGAGTGGATTTGTCGTCCGCTGAACAATCCGCAAAAATTGCAGTTCAATGCTTACACCGACAACAACCCGAAAGGGTTTGGTTTATTGCAACTGGATCGTGATTTCTCCCATTATCAGGACATTATGGGCTGGTATAACAAACGCCCAAGTCTGTGGGTGGAGCCGCGTAACAAGTGGGGTAAGGGCACCATCGGCCTGATGGAAATCCCAACAACGGGCGAAACGCTGGATAACATTGTCTGCTTCTGGCAGCCAGAAAAAGCTGTAAAAGCGGGTGATGAGTTTGCATTCCAGTATCGTCTGTACTGGAGTGCGCAACCGCCTGTTCATTGCCCATTAGCGCGCGTTATGGCAACGCGTACCGGCATGGGCGGTTTCCCGGAAGGTTGGGCGCCTGGTGAACACTATCCCGAAAAATGGGCGCGTCGTTTTGCCGTCGATTTCGTTGGTGGTGATCTGAAAGCTGCCGCACCAAAAGGCATTGAGCCGGTGATTACGCTTTCCAGTGGGGAAGCGAAGCAAATCGAAATTCTCTATATTGAACCCATTGATGGTTATCGTATTCAGTTTGACTGGTATCCGACTTCGGACTCCACTGATCCGGTCGATATGCGGATGTATCTGCGTTGTCAGGGCGACGCTATCAGTGAAACATGGCTGTATCAGTATTTCCCGCCAGCACCCGATAAACGTCAGTATGTTGACGACCGCGTGATGAGTTAATCGTTTTTTCTTCGGCACCTTCTTCGGGAGGTGTCGTCTGGTTAAACACGATCCCGCTCGCATTTTTCCCTAAGTTAAATGAGTAATCTGATGGTGTGTATTTCAGATACACCTTGTCAGCCACTAACAGGGAGTGCGTATGTTTCCAGAATACCGAGATTTAATATCCCGTCTGAAAAACGAAAATCCTCGCTTTATGTCCTTGTTCGATAAACACAATAAACTTGATCATGAAATTGCCAGAAAGGAAGGTTCCGACGGTCGAGGGTACAATGCGGAAGTGGTCCGCATGAAAAAACAAAAGCTACAGTTAAAAGATGAGATGCTCAAAATCCTGCAGCAGGAGAGCGTCAAAGAGGTGTAAACTTTCCTAAGCCGCCAGCCAGGCGGCTTTTTTAACAGTGGTATGGATTGACTGGAGATAAGATGGCAGAAACGATAAAAGTAAGCGAATCACTAGAATTACATGCTGTTGCAGAAAGTCATGTCACACCTCTTTATCAGTTAATCTGTAAAAATAGAACCTGGTTACAGCAGTCGCTAAACTGGCCGCAGTTTGTTCAAAGTGAAGAGGACACGCGAAAAACGGTGCAGGGCAATGTAATGTTGCATCAACGCGGCTATGCCAAAATGTTCATGATTTTCAAAGAAGATGAACTTATCGGCGTTATCTCGTTTAATCGTATTGAACCACTGAATAAAACCGCTGAAATCGGCTACTGGCTGGACGAATCTCATCAGGGGCAGGGGATCATTTCTCAGGCGCTGCAGGCATTGATTCATCATTACGCTCAGTCTGGTGAACTTAGACGCTTCGTGATCAAATGTCGGGTGGATAATGCGCAAAGCAACCAGGTCGCTTTGCGCAATGGTTTTATCCTTGAAGGTTGCCTGAAACAGGCTGAGTTTCTGAATGATGCCTATGATGATGTGAACTTATACGCGCGTATTATCGATTCACAATAACCCTGCCAGCGGCGTTCGCGTAATGCGCTCTTCGCCGTTAATGACTTTTGGACCACGGACATGAACCGTGTCGCCATCAAAGGCTTCAACGACGGCGTGGTCGGTCAACTCCACATGGTTTTCAATTATCACCGCACCTGTAATACGGCTCTCACCTTGTATTACAACGTGCTCGTCGAGCAGAATCGGTCCGCCACGTACCACTGCCTTTCCGCCAATCAAGACATGATGTTTTAACACACAATTACCTTCCACAATGGCATATTCCGCTACCTGCGAACTGTAATGAATCGTCGGAATGGCATCTTCTTCTATGCCAGCTTTCACCTGCGCGTGACCGTAGACTTTAGCGCAATCGCATAGCCAGACGTTGTTCTCTTCATTACCTTCAATACTGGCAAAATCAAAAATTTCGGCGCGATGTTCAATAAAAGCATACCGGACGACGGCATCGCCATAAATTTGTGCCTGGTGGACAATACGCGAGGCGCTAACCCTTGCGCGATCATAAATTTGTAGCAGGAGTTGATGGTCGGAGGTTAAGCCTTGCGCGGCGACGATCATAGAATGTTGATCAATTAAGGCGTGACCAAATATTCTACATTGACCGCAAACTAATGAGTCACGAATGGTGACACTGTCACTTATATATGCACCCTGACTGACTTCACTATTATCGATCCAGACGTTATCCGTTGCGTAAACCTCTCCCCACAGCACGCTGGTGCCGGTGATACGCGTATTACCGGAAATCACCGTTCCGCCGAACGCAATAGCATTCTGATCGTAAATCCAGCAATTTCCTTCCTGCGCTAACACCGTTTCGCGATCGATCCAGCCGCCAGCGGTTCCTGCTATCACATCGTTAAAATCGCTCATGGCGATAATTTGCCGTAATAACACACTTTTTTTAGTGCCATCATCCTGATAACTAAAGGCTCGCTGTTCTTCACTTAGACGATATTTGCGCATAGCGTTTTCCCACAGGTGACTTACTATAACCGTAGCAAATTCTGCGAGTCTGGCTATGCTCGAGAAAATTCCATAAAATGCATTTAAAATATACTTTATAAATTAAACAAAATGAGTAACAAGATGCAGAGCGATAAAGTGCTCAATTTGCCGGCAGGCTACTTTGGTATTGTGTTGGGGACGATAGGGATGGGATTTGCCTGGCGCTATGCCAGCCAGGTTTGGCAGGTCAGCCACTGGTTAGGGGATGGGCTGGTAATTCTGGCGATGATCATCTGGGGATTATTGACTAGCGCATTTATTACCCGACTCATACGCTTTCCGCATAGCGTGCTGGCGGAAGTGCGCCATCCAGTGATGAGCAGTTTTGTGAGTTTGTTTCCTGCAACGACGATGCTGGTAGCGATTGGTTTTGTTCCGTGGTTTCGCCCACTGGCTGTGTGCCTGTTCAGTTTTGGCGTCGTGGTTCAGTTGGCTTATGCCGCCTGGCAAACTGCGGGATTATGGCGCGGATCTCATCCTGAAGAAGCTACCACGCCTGGACTGTATCTGCCGACAGTTGCCAACAACTTTATCAGCGCAATGGCCTGTGGTGCATTGGGCTACACCGACGCCGGTCTGGTGTTTTTAGGCGCAGGCGTTTTCTCATGGTTAAGCCTGGAACCGGTGATCTTGCAGCGTCTGCGCAGTTCGGGAGAATTACCCACGGCGCTGCGGACATCACTCGGCATTCAGCTCGCTCCTGCGCTGGTGGCCTGTAGTGCCTGGCTGAGCGTCAACGGCGGCGAGGGGGACACGCTGGCAAAAATGCTTTTCGGTTATGGACTGCTGCAATTGCTATTTATGCTACGTCTGATGCCATGGTATCTCTCCCAACCATTTAATGCTTCATTCTGGAGTTTCTCGTTCGGCGTTTCCGCACTGGCAACCACCGGTTTGCATTTGGGGAGTGGCAGCGATAATGGATTTTTCCATACCCTGGCGGTGCCGCTGTTTATCTTTACCAATTTTATAATAGCAATACTGCTTATCCGTACTTTCGCGCTTCTGATGCAGGGGAAATTGTTAATCAGAACCGAGCGCGCCGTTTTAATGAAAGCTGAGGACAAAGAATGATCATTCGTGACGAAAACTATTTTACTGATAAGTATGAATTAACCCGCACACACTCTGAAGTACTGGAAGCGGTGAAAGTGGTTAAACCCGGTAAAACGCTGGATCTGGGCTGTGGCAATGGTCGTAACAGTCTTTACCTGGCAGCCAATGGTTATGAAGTTGACGCATGGGATAAAAATGCCATGAGTATCGCCAACGTCGAGCGCATTAAATCCATTGAAAATCTGGATAATTTACATACCCGGGTCGTTGATCTGAATAACCTCACGTTTGATGGGCAATACGATTTTATTCTTTCGACTGTGGTGCTGATGTTCCTTGAGGCTAAAACCATCCCTGGGCTGATTGCCAATATGCAACGTTGCACTAAACCTGGCGGTTACAACCTGATTGTGGCGGCGATGGATACCGCTGATTATCCATGTACCGTCGGCTTCCCGTTTGCCTTCAAAGAGGGAGAATTACGTCGATATTACGAAGGCTGGGAGATGGTGAAATACAATGAAGACGTCGGCGAGCTGCACCGCACCGACGCCAACGGTAATCGGATTAAACTGCGTTTCGCCACGATGCTGGCACGTAAAAAATGACCCGGTAGAACAAGGCGCGTGAAAATGCCCCGCGTTGAGATGGTTAACCGTTGTTCTTTTCGGTAAGCATATTTTTAATCAAAAGGATGTGAAATTAATCACGGTAGTCGAAGTTTTTCATCAGCTTAACGCACTGATATTTAACTACTGATGATTGACTTAGCCCCTTTTTCGGCATTGACTATGTCGTCTGAAAAGGGGCTGATAAATTTATTTTTACCAACACTTTTTTTGCCACAACACGAAGCGGCGCTTTTTGCTATAACTTAGAAAGTAATATAATCATCTCAGGAAACTATTCATGCGTACCACATCAATTGCGAAAGTTGCAGCTTTATGCGGCTTGTTGGCTCTGTCTGGTTGTGCCTCTAAAATCACCCAGCCAGATAAATATTCTGGCTTTTTAAACAATTACTCTGATTTAAAAGAAACAAATTCTGCAACGGGTAAGCCTGTTTTACGTTGGGTAGACCCAAGTTTTGATCAAAGTAAATATGACAGCATCGTCTGGAACCCAATCACTTATTATCCGGTGCCGAAACCTTCTACTCAGGTAGGGCAGAAAGTTCTGGATAAAATTTTGAGCTATACCAACACTGAAATGAAAGAAGCGATTGCGCAGCGTAAACCACTGGTTACCACCGCTGGGCCGCGTAGTCTGATTTTCCGTGGTGCCATTACCGGTGTTGATACCAGCAAAGAAGGGTTGCAATTCTATGAAGTGGTTCCTGTCGCATTAGTGGTCGCGGGGACGCAAATGGCTACAGGCCACCGTACTATGGATACTCGCCTGTACTTTGAAGGTGAGCTAATTGATGCAGCTACTAATAAACCGGTTATCAAAGTCGTTCGTCAGGGCGAAGGTAAAGACCTGAATAATGAAAGTACGCCAATGGCTTTCGAGAATATTAAGCAAGTTATTGATGACATGGCGACCGATGCCACCATGTTTGACGTTAACAAAAAGTAATTCCAGTCGCGCCATCGTAAGATGGCGCTTTTTATTATCGGTTTCTGTCAGCGATTAAATTTAACACCATGTAACAAACGCCACCGGCAATTAATCCCCAAAACGCAGAACCAATCCCGACAAGCGTTAGTCCACTTGCCGTTACCAGAAATGCGACCACCGCCGCGTCGCGCTCACGCTCATTATGCAGCGCCTGATACAAACTGCCGCCAATGGTACTCAACAGCGCCAGACCTGCCAGCATCTGGATCCAACTCACGGGCAGCGCGGCCATCATTCCAGTTATGGCGCTACCAAACAGACCTGCAAACAAATAAACAACGCCTGCGACGGCAGCTGCCAGCCAACGTTGATCTTTATCCGGATGCGCTTCCGGGCTTTGGCAAATAGCCGCGGTGATTGCTGCAATACCGACGGAATAAACCCCGAAAGGGGAAAATACCAGCGCCAGCAATCCAGTAAATACAATCAACGGCGAAACAGGAGCCAAATACCCGGCCGCTTTCATTGCCGCAATACCCGGTGCGTTTTGCGATGCCATCGTCACCAGAAAAAGGGGGAGTGCAACGCTCAGACTGTGTGCAAACGAAAATTCAGGGGCAATATAAGTGGGGAGAACGGGTTTAAAGACAACATCATTTGTGACAACGTCACCTTGCGCGATAACGATCACGATCCCAATAATCATCGCGGCAATTACCGCATAACGCGGCGCATAAGTTTTTGTCGCCAGCCACGCCAGCAACATACTACCGCATAACGTAAACTGACCATCCAGACTTGCAAACGCCTGTAAACCAAAGCGTAACAAAATTCCGGCCAGCATCGCCGCTGCCAGCGAGTGCGGAATAATACGCATCAGACGGGCGAATAATCCCGTCATACCACAGAGGACTATTAACGCGTTGGTGACAATAAAAACACCGATGGCTTCGTTAAGTGTTAGTCCCTGCAATCCGGTAACCAGCAAAGCTGCGCCCGGCGTTGACCATGCAGTGAGAACAGGCACGCGATACCATAATGTCAGAGCCAGCGTACTGACGCCCATTGCCAGCCCCAGCGCCGTCATCCAGCCAGAGATTTGTGCAGTGGTGGCTCCGGCGACAATCGCTGCTTGCCAGATTATTGCCGCTGAACTGGCGTAGCCAATTAATACCGCCAGAAACCCCGCCAGTAGCGTGGGTGGAGGAATAGAAAACAGACGCATGGTCACCTCGTGCGTTATAGCGTACAGGTACCGTAGCATTTGTCCGTTATAACGCACAAGTGATAAACTTCCGCTTTGCCGGAGGAGTCACATGGAAAATCTCACTCGCTTTTTATCCACCACACTTAAACAACTACGTCAGCAGCGCGGCTGGAGTCTTTCGCGACTGGCAGAAGCGACGGGGGTTTCTAAAGCGATGTTAGGGCAGATTGAGCGTAATGAGTCCAGCCCGACGGTCGCGACATTATGGAAAATTGCCACCGGGTTGAATGTGCCATTTTCGACATTTATTTCTCCGCCGCAGTCCGCTACGCCTTCAGTTTATGATCCGCAACAGCAGGCGATGGTGATCACTTCGCTGTTTCCTTATGATCCACAACTCTGCTTTGAACACTTCTCGATTCAGATGGCACCTGGTGCAATAAGTGAATCGACGCCCCATGAGAAGGGAGTAATCGAACATGTTGTCGTCATTGATGGGCAACTTGATCTGTGCGTTGATGGTGAATGGCAGAGCCTTAATTGTGGAGAAGGTGCTCGATTTGCTGCAGACGTTACGCATGTCTATCGTAATGGTGGGGAGCAAATCGTACATTTTCATTCCCTCATCCATTACCCACGCAGTTAAGCGGGAAAACTATTTCGCAACGTCGCGCTTGTGGCTAAAATAGCCGCCATTTTTCAGCTACTGGATAAGAATGTGACCGTATCTTCTCATCGACTTGAACTGTTAAGCCCGGCACGCGATGCCGCCATTGCCCGCGAAGCTATTTTGCACGGTGCCGATGCTGTTTATATCGGCGGCCCTGGTTTTGGTGCCCGTCATAATGCCAGTAATAGCCTGAAAGATATTGCCGAACTAGTGCCGTTTGCCCATCGTTATGGTGCAAAAATTTTCGTCACGCTTAACACCATTTTGCATGATGATGAGCTGGAACCTGCGCAACGGCTGATTACCGACCTCTACCAGACCGGCGTCGATGCGCTGATTGTTCAGGATATGGGGATTCTGGAACTTGATATTCCGCCGATTGAACTGCACGCCAGTACGCAGTGCGATATTCGCACAGTAGAAAAAGCGAAGTTCCTCTCTGATGTTGGCTTTACGCAGATTGTGCTGGCGCGAGAGCTGAATCTTGAGCAGATCCGCGCGATTCACCAGGCCACGGACGCGACCATTGAATTCTTTATTCATGGTGCATTGTGCGTGGCCTATTCTGGTCAGTGCTACATTTCTCATGCGCAAACAGGGCGTAGCGCCAACCGTGGCGATTGCTCGCAGGCATGCCGTTTGCCATACACATTGAAAGACGATCAGGGGCGGGTGGTTTCCTATGAAAAACATCTGCTGTCGATGAAAGATAACGATCAGACTGCCAACCTCGGCGCGCTGATTGATGCTGGCGTACGCTCCTTCAAGATTGAAGGGCGTTACAAAGATATGAGCTACGTGAAGAATATCACCGCCCATTATCGTCAGATGCTGGACGCCATTATTGAAGAACGTGGCGATCTGGCGCGCGCTTCATCAGGTCGTACTGAACATTTCTTTGTTCCATCGACGGAAAAGACTTTCCACCGAGGCAGCACAGACTACTTTGTTAACGCCCGTAAAGGGGATATCGGCGCGTTCGACTCCCCCAAGTTTATCGGCCTGCCGGTCGGTGAAGTATTAAAAGTGGCGAAGGATCATCTCGATGTTGCCGTCACCGAGCCGTTAGCAAATGGCGATGGTCTGAATGTGATGATTAAACGTGAAGTGGTTGGCTTTCGCGCCAATACAGTCGAAAAAACCGGGCAAAATCAGTACCGCGTCTGGCCAAATGAGATGCCTGCGGATTTGCATAAAATTCGTCCGCATCATCCGCTTAATCGTAATCTGGACCATAACTGGCAGCAGGCGTTGACCAAAACATCCAGCGAACGTCGCGTAGCGGTAGACATTGAACTGGGCGGCTGGCAGGAACAACTGATTCTGACCCTGACCAGTGAAGAGGGCGTCAGCGTCACGCATACGCTGGATGGACAATTCGACGAAGCTAATAACGCCGAAAAAGCGCTTAATAACCTGAAAGATGGTCTGGCTAAGCTGGGGCAAACCATCTATTACGCCCGCGATGTGCAAATTAACCTGCCTGGTGCGCTGTTTGTACCAAACAGTCTGTTAAACCAGTTCCGCCGTGAAGCAGCCGATATGCTTGATGCTGCGCGTCTTGCCAGTTACCAGCGCGGCAGCCGTAAACCGGTTGCTGATCCTGCGCCGGTTTATCCGCAAACGCATCTGAGTTTCCTCGCGAACGTATACAACCAGAAAGCGCGTGAATTTTATCATCGCTATGGTGTGCAACTGATTGATGCGGCGTATGAAGCGCATGAAGAGAAGGGGGAAGTGCCGGTAATGATCACCAAGCATTGTCTGCGCTTTGCCTTCAATCTGTGTCCGAAACAGGCAAAAGGTAACATCAAAAGCTGGAAGGCGACGCCAATGCAACTGGTTAATGGCGATGAAGTATTAACGCTAAAGTTCGATTGTCGCCCATGTGAGATGCACGTCATTGGCAAAATCAAAAATCACATACTGAAAATGCCGTTACCGGGAAGCGTAGTGGCATCCGTTAGTCCGGATGAGCTGCTGAAAACATTGCCGAAGCGAAAAGGGTAAAACGCCAGTTTTCGGGTTACTCACCACTCATCCAATCTGCATGATATTGCCTGTCGGGTAAGGCGTTATGCCGCATCCGGCAACAAATGACTCAACGCTGTCCCGCTTCTGGTTTGCGCGATTTTTGCCAGTAAAAATGCTCGCGCAAACCTTCCGCCGACTCTTCCGCCACAGCACGTAATTCATCGCTGTCCGCTTCATGACGCAGCTGATGATCCACATTCTTTACCCACATAAATTCATGTCCTTTGTGCCCTGCCATGAGTTGTCCTGAGAACAGTGCACACGTTAATAAGACAACCGATAACGCCTTCGAAAACATCCCGCCACCTTTTTCTGACCTTTTGCCGCTATGATGCCGATCGTTTCTTGAGGTTATTATTCAGTTTTGCAAATTAGCGCAAAGAAATTCTGGAATCTTCCTTCCTGATTTTGCATTGCATTCTGCCGTTGCGGCGATTTAGTGCTATTTTCGAGCACATTACACACGGAGGTAAACTTCGCCATTAAATAGTCACGATCACTTTATTGAAGTGCCTTTGAGCGTCGCCTCTAAGGTATTGCTGTTAAATCCTTTTTTACAGTCAGAAATCACTCAGCAAGAGTTAGCCAGGCGAATTGGCAAACCTAAACAGGAAATTACTCGCTTATTTAACTTGCACCATGCGACAAAAATCGACGCCGTCCAGCTTGCAGCTAAGGCGCTTGGCAAAGAGTTATCGCTGGTGATGGTTTGATAACAGTTAATGAAAAGTTGTCATTTTTAACAACTGATATAGACTGCCGAATCACCTGCACATAATAACGATTCGATAATGAAAAAATACCAGCAGCTTGCAGAACAATTACGCGAGCAGATTGCGTCGGGTATCTGGCAACCCGGAGATCGTTTGCCTTCGTTGCGTGACCAGGTGGCGCTTTCTGTCATGAGCTTTATGACTGTCAGCCATGCCTATCAGTTGCTCGAAAGTCAGGGATATATTATCGCGCGACCGCAATCGGGTTATTACGTTGCGCCACAGGCAATAAAAATGCCGAAAGCGCCAGTCATTCCAGTCACTCGAGATGAAGCAGTCGATATCAACACCTATATTTTTGATATGTTGCAGGCCAGTCGCGATCCGTCGGTAGTTCCGTTTGCCTCGGCCTTTCCCGACCCGCGACTTTTCCCCCTCCAACAACTAAACCGCTCGCTGGCGCAGGTAAGCAAAACCGCCACGGCGATGAGCGTGATTGAAAACTTACCGCCAGGAAACGCAGAACTGCGTCAGGCTATTGCTCGTCGCTATGCCTTACAGGGCATCACTATTTCTCCTGATGAAATTGTCATTACCGCCGGGGCGTTAGAGGCATTAAACCTCAGTTTACAAGCGGTAACGGAACCAGGCGATTGGGTGATAGTAGAGAATCCTTGTTTCTACGGCGCGTTGCAGGCGCTGGAGCGGTTACGGCTGAAGGCGTTATCGGTGGCGACGGATGTGAACGAAGGGATCGACCTTCAGGCGCTGGAACTGGCGTTGCAGGAGTATCCGGTGAAAGCGTGCTGGCTGATGACTAATAGCCAGAATCCGCTCGGTTTTACCTTAACGCCGCAGAAAAAAGCGCGGCTGGTAGCGTTGCTCAATCAGTACAACGTAACGCTGATTGAAGATGACGTTTACAGCGAACTTTATTTTGGACGGGAAAAACCGCTGCCTGCGAAAGCGTGGGATCGCCACGATGGTGTTTTGCATTGCTCTTCGTTTTCGAAATGTCTGGTGCCTGGTTTTCGTATTGGTTGGGTCGCCGCCGGAAAACATGCACGTAAAATTCAACGCTTGCAGTTGATGAGTACGCTTTCCACCAGCTCACCGATGCAGCTTGCGCTGGTGGATTACCTTTCCACGCGCCGATACGACGCCCATCTTCGTCGCCTGCGTCGCCAGCTTGCGGAACGTAAACAACGTGCCTGGCAGGCACTGCTGCGTTATCTGCCTGCGGAAGTGAAAATTCATCATAATGACAGCGGTTATTTTCTCTGGCTGGAACTCCCCGCGCCGTTAGATGCGGGCGAATTAAGCCTGGCAGCACTGACGCATCATATCAGTATTGCGCCGGGTAAAATGTTTTCTACCGGTGAAAACTGGTCACGTTTTTTTCGTTTTAATACTGCATGGCAGTGGGGCGAGCGCGAAGAACAGGCGGTTAAGCAATTAGGCAAACTTATTCAAGAACGGCTGTAATAGCGTTTAATTTAATTCCTCTTAGGTTGGGTAATATGAATTTCGAATAGCAGTCATATTTCCTAACCCCTTGTCTATACTCCAGAAGATAATCTCACAGACGGCATAATGCGCGGTAGCTCACAACCTGATTAAATTTTCTCAGGGGCGAAGGTGTGCCTGCAAGCCGCCGTCTATGGTTAAACAAGGAGATATTTTTACGGCACGGCGGCTGAACAATTAATTACGACAGGAGTAAGACCTTATGAGCAAGACATTTGCCCGCAGCAGCCTGTGTGCGCTCACCATGACAATAATGACCGCTCACGCCGCCGAACCGCCTACCAATTTAGATAAACCGGAAGGGCGACTGGATATTATCGCCTGGCCGGGATACATCGAACGCGGACAAACTGATAAACAATACGACTGGGTAACGCAATTCGAAAAAGAGACAGGTTGCGTGGTGAATGTAAAAACCGCCGCGACGTCCGATGAAATGGTCAGTCTGATGACCAAAGGGGGTTACGATCTGGTTACGGCGTCCGGCGATGCCTCGCTGCGCCTGATTATGGGTAAACGCGTGCAGCCGATTAATACCGCATTGATTCCCAACTGGAAAGCGCTCGATCCGCGCGTGGTTAAAGGCGACTGGTTTAACGTTGGCGGCAAAGTTTACGGCACTCCTTACCAATGGGGGCCGAACCTGCTGATGTACAACACGAAAACCTTCCCGACGCCGCCGGATAGCTGGCAAGTGGTTTTTGTTGCGCAGAATCTGCCGGACGGTAAGAGCAATAAAGGCCGCGTTCAGGCTTATGATGGCCCTATTTATATTGCGGATGCTGCGTTGTTCGTTAAAGCCACTCAGCCGCAGTTGGGCATCAGCGATCCGTATCAACTCACCGAAGAACAGTACCAGGCGGTGCTGAAAGTGCTGCGCGATCAACATAGTTTGATCCATCGCTACTGGCATGACACTACCGTGCAAATGAGCGATTTCAAAAACGAGGGTGTGGTTGCTTCCAGTGCATGGCCCTATCAGGCCAACGCCCTGAAAGCCGAAGGCCAGCCTGTCGCTACCGTTTTCCCGAAGGAGGGCGTTACCGGTTGGGCTGACACCACCATGCTACATAGCGAAGCGAAACATCCGGTTTGCGCCTACAAATGGATGAACTGGTCATTAACGCCAAAAGTGCAGGGCGATGTGGCGGCCTGGTTTGGCTCGTTACCGGTAGTGCCGGAAGGGTGTAAAGCCAGTCCGTTATTAGGCGAAAAAGGTTGTGAAACAAACGGTTTTAACTATTTCGATAAAATCGCCTTCTGGAAAACGCCTATAGCAGAAGGGGGCAAGTTTGTTCCCTACAGTCGCTGGACGCAGGATTATATTGCCATTATGGGCGGCCGCTAACTTCGCTGGGGTGTTTTATGACGTACGCAGTGGAGTTTGACAACGTATCGCGACTGTATGGTGATGTGCGCGCGGTAGATGGTGTCAGTATTGCGATAAAAGATGGTGAGTTTTTCTCAATGCTGGGGCCGTCTGGCTCCGGCAAAACCACCTGCCTGCGCCTGATTGCTGGATTCGAACAGCTTTCCGGCGGGACTATATCTATCTTTGGTAAACCCGCCAGCAATCTGCCACCGTGGGAGCGGGACGTGAATACCGTTTTCCAGGACTACGCGCTTTTTCCGCATATGTCGATTCTTGACAACGTGGCCTATGGGCTGATGGTCAAAGGGGTGGATAAAAAACAGCGACACGTAATGGCGCAAGAGGCGCTGGAGAAAGTGGCGCTCGGATTTGTACAGCAACGTAAACCGTCACAACTTTCTGGTGGTCAGCGTCAGCGGGTTGCCATTGCCAGAGCGTTAGTGAATGAACCGCGCGTATTGCTGCTGGATGAACCGCTCGGCGCGCTGGATCTTAAGCTGCGTGAGCAGATGCAACTGGAGCTGAAAAAGCTGCAACAGTCTCTTGGCATCACCTTTATTTTCGTCACCCACGATCAGGGCGAAGCGTTATCGATGTCCGATCGTGTTGCGGTATTCAACAACGGTCGTATTGAGCAGGTCGATTCCCCGCGCGATCTCTATATGCGTCCGCGCACGCCGTTTGTTGCCGGATTCGTCGGGACATCGAATGTATTTGATGCGCTGATGGCAGAGAAACTTTGTGGTATGACGGGAAGTTTCGCCCTGCGACCAGAGCATATCCGCCTCAATATATCCGGCGAAGTGCAGGCTAATGGCACTATTCAGGCTGTACAGTATCAGGGGGCGACGACCCGTTTTGAACTGAAACTGGACGACGGTGAAAAACTGCTGGTGAGTCAGGCCAATATCACAGGCGAAGAACTGCCTGCCACGCTCACGCCCGGACAACAGGTGATGGTTTCCTGGTCGCGCGATGTAATGGTGCCGCTGGTTGAGGAGAGGTGAATGGCGATGAACGTATTGCAATCACCTGCGCGCCCAGGGTTGGGTAAGGTGTCAGGTTTCTTCTGGCGAAAACCGGGACTGGGGCTGTTTTTGCTGCTGCTTGGTCCGCTGATGTGGTTTGGCATTGTCTATTTTGGTTCACTCCTGACGCTGTTATGGCAGGGCTTTTATACCTTTGACGATTTCACCATGTCGGTAACGCCAGAACTGACGCTGGCGAATATCCGCGCGCTGTTTAATCCGGCGAATTACGACATCATCCTCCGCACGCTAACCATGGCTGTGGCTGTCACTATCGCCAGCGCCATTCTGGCTTTTCCGATGGCGTGGTATATGGCGCGCTATACCAGCGGGAAAATGAAAGCGTTCTTCTATATTGCGGTGATGCTGCCAATGTGGGCAAGCTACATTGTTAAAGCTTATGCCTGGACATTATTGCTGGCAAAAGATGGCGTGGCGCAGTGGTTTTTACAACATCTGGGGCTGGAACCACTGCTGACAGCGTTCCTTACATTACCAGCGGTGGGCGGTAACACGTTGTCAACTTCCGGGCTGGGGCGCTTTCTGGTGTTTCTCTATATCTGGCTGCCGTTCATGATCCTGCCCGTGCAGGCGGCGCTTGAGCGTTTGCCGCCGTCATTGTTGCAGGCGTCGGCTGATCTTGGCGCGCGTCCACGGCAAACCTTTCGCTATGTGGTGCTGCCGCTGGCGATCCCGGGTATTGCCGCTGGCTCTATCTTTACCTTTTCACTCACACTGGGCGATTTTATCGTTCCGCAGCTGGTTGGCCCTCCAGGATATTTTATCGGCAATATGGTTTATTCCCAGCAGGGGGCGATTGGCAATATGCCGATGGCTGCGGCATTCACCCTGGTGCCGATTGTTCTCATCGCACTGTACCTGGCGTTCGTGAAACGTCTGGGAGCATTCGATGCACTCTGAACGCGCACCGTTTTTCCTTAAACTGGCGACCTGGGGCGGCGTGGTTTTCCTTCATTTTCCCATCCTGATTATCGCCGCCTATGCTTTTAATACCGAAGATGCAGCGTTTAGTTTTCCACCGCAAGGCCTGACGCTGCGCTGGTTTAGCGTGGCAGCACAGCGTAGTGATATTCTTGATGCTGTGACACTGTCACTTAAAGTGGCGGCGCTGGCGACATTAATTGCGCTGGTATTAGGGACACTGGCCGCTGCTGCGCTGTGGCGTCGGGACTTTTTCGGTAAAAGCGCCATTTCATTGTTATTGCTGCTGCCCATTGCGCTGCCGGGCATTGTCACTGGTCTGGCGCTATTAACTGCTTTTAAAACCATCAATCTGGAGCCGGGATTTTTCACCATCGTGGTCGGTCATGCGACTTTTTGCGTAGTGGTGGTGTTTAACAATGTCATCGCCCGTTTTCGCCGCACCTCGTGGAGTCTGGTTGAGGCGTCAATGGATCTTGGGGCCAATGGCTGGCAAACCTTCCGCTACGTAGTGTTGCCGAATCTCAGTTCGGCGCTACTGGCAGGAGGAATGCTGGCGTTTGCCTTGTCGTTCGATGAAATCATCGTTACGACCTTTACGGCAGGTCATGAACGAACGTTACCGTTGTGGTTGCTCAATCAGCTTGGGCGACCACGTGATGTACCGGTAACCAACGTGGTGGCACTGCTGGTTATGTTGGTAACAACCTTGCCGATCCTGGGGGCCTGGTGGCTAACCCGCGAAGGCGACAATGGTCAATAACCACTGATACAGGAATATGCTATGCAACATAAGTTACTGATTAACGGAGAACTGGTTAGCGGCGAAGGGGAAAAACAGCCTGTCTATAATCCGGCAACGGGGGACGTTTTACTGGAGATTGCCGAGGCATCCGCAGAGCAGGTGGATGCTGCTGTTCGCGCGGCAGATGCAGCATTTGCCGAATGGGGGCAAACCACGCCGAAAGCGCGTGCGGAATGCCTGCTGAAACTGGCCGATGTTATTGAAGAAAATGGTCAGGTTTTTGCCGAACTGGAGTCCCGTAATTGTGGCAAACCGCTGCATAGTGCGTTCAATGATGAAATTCCGGCGATTGTCGATGTCTTTCGCTTTTTCGCCGGGGCGGCGCGCTGCCTCAATGGTCTGGCGGCCGGCGAATACCTTGAAGGTCATACTTCAATGATCCGTCGGGATCCGTTGGGGGTCGTGGCTTCTATCGCACCGTGGAATTATCCGCTGATGATGGCCGCGTGGAAACTGGCTCCGGCGCTGGCGGCAGGGAACTGCGTAGTGCTTAAACCATCAGAAATTACGCCGCTGACAGCGTTGAAGCTGGCTGAACTGGCGAAAGATATCTTCCCGGCTGGCGTGATTAATGTGCTGTTTGGCAGAGGCAAAACAGTGGGCGATCCGCTGACCGGACATCCCAAAGTGCGGATGGTGTCGCTGACGGGCTCTATCGCCACCGGCGAGCACATCATCAGCCATACAGCGCCGTCTATTAAGCGTACTCATATGGAACTTGGTGGCAAAGCGCCAGTGATTGTTTTTGATGATGCTGATATTGAAGCAGTGGTCGAAGGTGTTCGTACTTTTGGCTATTACAATGCCGGACAGGATTGTACTGCGGCTTGTCGGATCTACGCGCAAAAAGGTATTTACGATACGCTGGTGGAAAAACTCGGTGCTGCAGTGGCAACGTTAAAATCTGGTGCGCCGGATGACGAGTCCACAGAGCTTGGACCGTTAAGTTCGCTGGCACATCTCGAACGTGTCAGCAAGGCGGTAGAAGAGGCGAAAGAGACAGGGCACATCAAAGTGATCACCGGTGGTGAAAAGCGCAAGGGTAATGGTTATTACTACGCGCCTACGCTGCTGGCTGGCGCGTTACAGGACGATGCCATCGTTCAAAAAGAGGTATTTGGTCCGGTGGTGAGCGTGACGGCCTTTGACAATGAAGAACAGGTGGTGAACTGGGCGAATGACAGCCAGTACGGACTTGCATCTTCGGTATGGACTAAAGATGTGGGCAGGGCGCATCGTGTCAGCGCACGGCTGCAATATGGTTGTACCTGGGTCAATACCCATTTCATGCTGGTAAGTGAAATGCCGCACGGTGGGCAGAAACTTTCTGGTTACGGCAAGGATATGTCACTTTATGGACTGGAGGATTACACCGTCGTCCGCCATGTCATGGTTAAACATTAAGTTAAATGCTAGTGGCTGTTATATGAAATTATATGATGGCCACTATCGTTTGAAGTTTTGAGTCATTGGCGATTAATAATAATGAATACATTAAAACGAGTGGAAAAGTTAGACGACTATTATGCGCTAAAGGTATGATGGTGATTTTTCATCCTGTCATGGTTGATTCATAGAAGACTTTAGAGTATCGTTATTCAACTAATAATTTATAAGTAAAAGTAGAAATCTTTAGTATGAACGTACAGTTATATAAATTCACGGAAGATAAAAATAAAAACATTACCTTTAGGTGGACGAAAAAACACTTTGAATTTTGCATGGATAATAAAATATTTTTAAATCATAAAGGGAAGAAGTCTTACAAAGAAAGGAATTTATTTCTTTTCTCAAAAGGTGACAAAATATCAATTGAAGAGAATGTTATTGCTGAAGAATATTCAACAATGCCTGTAAAAAATTTTTCCAGTGTAGGTGCATTTTCATTTCCAACTTGTCATTTTTCAGGGAATATACATATAGGACGATTTTGTAGTATTGCATCAAATGTAAAAATAATGGGTGGAAATCATCCTATGAATCGTTTTACTACTCACATGATGACTTATAACGGTGAATTTGATAAATTTGCCTTGAGTGAGTTCGAACGACCCTGGACATTGAAACCATTCATTACCAAACCTGAAAATCCGATTATAGGAAACGATGTCTGGATAGGAAATGATGTTGTATTGAAAGGTGGCATCGCAATAGGTGATGGTGCTGTTATTGCTGCCAATTCCGTTGTTACCAAAGATGTGCCACCATATGCCATAGTTGCAGGAGTTCCTGCAAAAATAATCAGATTTAGATTTGATTCAAATATTATTGATGAATTGTTGAGAATTAAGTGGTGGAATTATAATTACTCAGATCTTCCGGATAATAACAAATGTGATGATATAAATTATTTTGTTGAAGAGATGAATCGATTGATATCAAATGGAAATATTCAAGAGAGGGACTATAAAAAATTCAATCTTTCTGAGATATTCAGAGATCTATAATTGTCTGTTTTACATGATAAATGGGCAGATAACCAGTGCGGGGTTTGCAATTTCAATGGGACAGCGTCCTCAAGGAGGTTGCAAACATCCTGCCATGCATATACTTTATGCCATCTTTTTATATTTACTTTATTCCCTGAAAGTATAAAGCATTTATAGACCCCGCGCGTCTAAAGTAATGACGATAGAAAAATGTGAAAACAAAGTTCCCTTTGAATCAGTAAGCTGTCTGTAAGGACGATAGGAGGGGGATGTTTTCTACTTATTTCAATGTAGATGTCAGCAAAAAGAAGTAAATATTAAGGATAATGTTGTAAACCTGGAGAGTATGAGATGATCTTGCGTACTGTCAGAGCACTGATTTCTCTGACAGTACGTGCTGCGTGCAAAATCACTACATCAAATAAACCAGCCAAATCTCATAGAGATAAGAGTAAACAAACCAACAGCAGCAAAGACATTTATCAGTACTACAGTTCTACTGGAAACATTCATTTTTGCCACCTTTTATCATTGCCCCTATGTGTATAGTACGGGTTAAGAAAATCCGCAATAATACTTATTCTGAAGATGGATAAGGGCAAGTTGCTGTTGATGATTTTTTCTCAAACTGGTGAAAAAACTTGATGCACGTCAAAAAATGACGCATATTTGCGCGCGTTTTATTCATCTGGCTGGACGCCCGTACATGTCTCTCTATCAACACATGCTTGTTTTTTATGCGGTTATGGCAGCAATCGCATTTCTTATCACCTGGTTTCTTTCTCACGATAAGAAACGCATCCGTTTCTTAAGCGCCTTTCTGGTGGGGGCAACATGGCCGATGAGTTTCCCGGTGGCGCTGTTGTTTTCACTGTTTTAAATCTTACGCACTGGCTTGACGGCACCACGCAGACTTATATCATTTGGATGAATCGATAAATTTCACAAGTGGCTAAGGAGAAAGTATGTCGCATCTTGATGAAGTCATCGCGCGCGTGGATGCCGCGATTGAAGAGAGCGTCATTGCCCATATGAACGAATTATTAATCGCCCTGAGCGATGACGCGGAGTTAAGTCGGGAAGATCGCTACACCCAGCAGCAGCGTCTGCGCACAGCGATCGCCCATCACGGTCGCAAGCATAAAGAAGATATGGAAGCGCGCCACGAACAGTTAACCAAAGGCGGCACCATCCTCTGATTAAAATGTGCGCCTGGCCACCAGCCAGGCGCCAACCACAAGTAAAATTGCGCCACAAATTGGGCCGATCAACGCCCGTAGTGGTACGCCCTGGCTGCGGAAGATATCCAGCACCAGACCACCAATCAGTTGGCTGGCGACCAGTACTGCAATAGTTGTCGCCGCTCCCAAATTCTGATATCCGCTGATACTGGCGAAGACAAAAAACGATCCCAGCAAGCCAGGTATAAGTGTCCACCAGCGCACGCTGGACACCAGTTCGCCAAACCCCGCCATGCCTTGTTTAAACCATAAAATAGAAACAAAGAGCACAATCCCTACCAGTGAGTTCAGCAACATGGCGATGAGAATGGTAGAGGAGGTCTGGGTGATGCGCACCATCAGCGTGTTCTGGACGACCAGACCAATCCCGGCGGCAATCAAAAAGGCAAGGGTAAGCGACTGATTCATCAGATTGCGTCCGGTTCACTGCGTTCGTCGAGTTGCAACTGCATAAATGTCAGATCCAGCCAGCGCCCAAATTTAGTGCCCACCTGCGGCATTTGTGCGGTGATGACAAATCCCAGCGACTGGTGGAGATGCAGCGAAGCCTGATTTTGCGATTCGATCCCGGCGACCATAACATGCTTCCCGCAATCCCGCGCTTCATCAATCAATCGGCTTAACAATTTACGCCCAAGACCTTTGCCCTGATGATCAGGATGGACATAAACCGAATGCTCCACGGTATGGCGAAAACCATCGAAACTACGCCAGTCGCCAAACGAGGCATATCCCGTCACTACGCCATCTTCTTCACTCACCAGCACCGGATAACCTGCTATGGTCCGCGCTTCAAACCAGGCAATGCGGTTATCTGCATCCACCGTTTGGTCATTCCAGATAGCCGCCGTATACAACACGGCGTGGTTATAAATTTCCGCAATGGCAGCACAGTCGGCTTTGCGGGCAAAACGGATGGACATGTCTGGCCTCGATAAAATAATGATAATGACGTTATCAATACTATCGAAAACAGCCCGAAGCAACGGATTCCTCGATGAAATTATTGCGTGTTGCAGAGGGGATGTGACGACTGCAAACAAAACCAATCCTGCGAGCCTGCTACTATTGATGGATTCATGCCAAAAGCACAGGAGAGCATTATGGGGCAACAAAAGCAGCGTAATCGACGTTGGGTTCTGGCCTCGCGTCCGCATGGCGCGCCGGTTCCGGAGAATTTTCGTCTTGAAGAAGATGATGTCGCCACACCGGGTGAAGGACAGGTATTACTGCGCACAGTTTATTTGTCACTGGACCCGTATATGCGTGGACGTATGAGCGATGAGCCATCTTATTCACCGCCGGTTGACATTGACGGCGTGATGGTCGGCGGTACGGTGAGCCGTGTTGTGGAGTCAAATCATCCTGATTACCAGCCTGGTGACTGGGTGCTGGGCTACAGTGGATGGCAGGACTATGACATATCCAGTGGTGATGATTTGGTGAAACTTGGCGATCATCCGCAAAATCCATCGTGGTCGCTGGGTGTGCTGGGGATGCCAGGCTTTACCGCTTATATGGGCCTGCTGGATATCGGTCAGCCCAAAGAAGGCGAAACGTTGGTGCTAGCTGCAGCGACAGGACCAGTGGGGGCGACGGTGGGGCAAATCGGCAAACTTAAAGGTTGCAGAGTGGTGGGGGTAGCTGGTGGCGCGGAAAAATGCCGCCATGCTACCGAGGTGTTGGGCTTCGATGTCTGCCTTGACCATCACGCGGATGATTTTGCCGAGCAACTGGCGAAAGCGTGCCCAAAAGGTATCGATATTTATTATGAAAACGTTGGCGGTAAGGTATTTGATGCGGTGCTACCGTTACTCAATACATCCGCGCGCATTCCCGTCTGCGGCTTAGTGAGCAGCTATAACGCTACAGAGCTACCACCCGGTCCGGATCGATTACCTCTGTTGATGGCAACGGTGCTGAAAAAACGCATTCGCTTGCAAGGGTTTATTATTGGTCAGGATTATGGTCACCGTATCCATGAGTTTCAGCAGGAGATGGGACAATGGGTGAAAGAGGGGAAAATTCACTATCGTGAACAAATTACCAACGGTTTGGAGAACGCCCCACAGACGTTTATCGGCCTGCTGAAGGGTAAAAACTTTGGCAAAGTGGTGATCCGCGTGGCGGATGATGATTAAAGATACGACGGCGGCATAAAGCCGCCATAAAAATCCAGGCAAAAAGCTTATTTTCAGCTTTAATTAACTGACCACATCATTATTCTGCTGCTAATAACTACAAAGGTGAGTGGCTTATGATTATTCATTTTAACACACCAGGTGAACGCCTTCTGCTATGCAGGCAGGGTCGGAAAGAAAACACGCGAAGGAAGTAAAATGCCTGGAACGGAAAAAATGAAACATGTCAGTTTGACTATGCAGGTTGAGAACGACCTGAAACATCAACTAAGTATTGGCGCACTAAAACCTGGCGCACGCCTGATTACTAAAAATCTGGCGGAGCAATTAGGTATGAGTATTACACCCGTGCGTGAAGCATTATTACGTCTGGTTTCGGTGAATGCGCTCTCTGTCGCACCAGCGCAAGCATTTACAGTTCCGGAAGTGGGGAAAGGTCAATTAGACGAAATCAATCGGATCCGCTACGAGCTGGAATTAATGGCAGTTACTCTGGCTGTAGAAAACCTCTCCTCGCAAGATATAGCGGAACTTCAGAAATTGCTCGATAAATTACAGCAGGCGCAAGAAAAGGGCGACATGGAACAAATCATTAATGCGAACAGGTTATTTCGCTTAGCGATTTATCATCGTTCAAATATGCCCATCCTGTGTGAGATGATTGAGCAACTGTGGGTCAGGATGGGACCTGGTTTACATTATCTTTATGAAGCGATTAATCCAGCGGAATTACAGGATCGTATAGAAAGCTATCATGAACTACTCGCCGCGTTGAAAGTAAAAGACAAAGAGCGATGCAGACATTGTCTTACTGAAATTATGCAACAAAATGTTGCTATGTTATACCAGCAATATAATCGTTAAATTAAATGCCCGGCAAATACCGGGCATCAAGATAATCACTCAAATCGCCACGCAACATTCACGCCGATACCATAATTTCGCCCGGGCGCAGGTTCGTAATATCGCCCGTTTGACTCATTGACAATGACAGAACCAACGTATTCCTTATCGAATAAATTATCGACACGACCAAATAAATCCACAGTTAAATTGTGGTAATTGTATTTATACCCGGAGAATAAGCCGACGAGAGTATAAGATGGCGCTTTGGCCGTATTTTCATCATCGGCCATAATATCGCCCATATAACGCGCTTCCGTACCTGCATACCAGCCATCTTCCGGTACATAACCTATCGACGCAAAGCCCATATTACGGGCGATCCCCGGCATCCGGTTACCGTTACAATCTTGATCATTGCACACATTGCTGCGATAGGTCGCATCAAGCCAGGTCCAGGACGCTTTTATGCGAAAATCTCCCGCGAAACGTTGATCCCATGCCAGCTCAGCACCTTGACGACGGGTCTTTCCGGCATTTTTATAAGTCGTACGTCCACCGCTACTGCTATCGACAACAATTTCATCATCGGTGTCGGTCTGGAACAATGCGAGACTAAGCAGCCCATCACCAATACGCGTTTTACTGCCGATCTCAATTGTATCGTTGGTGGATGGTTTTAAACCAAAGTTCATACCGCTTTGACCGTCAGCACGATAAGACAGCTCATTAATCGTCGGCGTTTCAAAACCACGCCCGGCTGCCAGATAGATATTCCAGGCATCGGTCATTGCATATTTTAACGATCCGACTGGTAGCCATTTGTGATAACTGGCATCACCACTGTCATCGCCGTTACCCGGAGTAATGTAATGATCGTTGGAATCAAACCATACGGAGCTGTAGCGCACGCCAGCATCCAGCGACAGTTTTTCGCTCAGCTGCCACTGCGTTTGTAAATAAGGATCGACGTTCCACATCAGATTGCGTTCGTCGCGGCGCAACTCACCTTTTTGCCCGTACTCCGGCACACCGCTGTTCAGGCGGAAGTTGTTGTAGCCTTTACGGTTTTCACTCATGTTTTCGTAGTTCAGGCCGGTAGTGAACGTGACCGGAACACCCAGTTCGCCACGGTGTGTCCAGCGGCTGTCTATCCCCTGATAATGGCGTTGTAGAGTAATCACGCCGCCCGCATGCGACGGGTTAAGTTGGGGGGCCATCGGGATTGACTGGTACTGGGTCGTTTCTCGCTCTCCGGCATACATCATCACACTCATATCATCTTGCGCGCTCAGGCTACGCTCATAGCGCAACCCAGCCTGAGTTTGCTTGATGGTTTTTCGCGTGTCGTACTGTTCAGCGCGTGGCGCTTGTTGCGGATTCGCCTTCCATTCTGCTTCAGTTAGCCCACCAGGGTCATCTGCTTTGATATCCACACTATTGAAAATCAGGCTTAATTTGCTGGCGTCATCAATGCGAACGCCCAGTTTGGCATTGGCTAAATTTTTCTGTGCGCCACTATGATCACGATAGCCGTGGGTCGTAAAACGCGTGGTTGAGACGGTGTAATCGACATCACCGGGCTGTGTGCCGTCTCCCGTTGCGCCCGTTGCTTTCAGCCCATAGCGCCAGCTGCCAAAACTGCCGTAGTAACTACTGGCTTCAATGGTTGGTGGCTGTTGTCCGGTCTGGGTGGTGACATTCATTACACCGCCAGACGCGTTGCCATACAGGGCAGAGAAGGGGCCACGCAGCACTTCCACATTTTGCACACTGTTTAAATCGATGTTGGATGTTTGCCCTTGTCCGTCGGGCATTGTGGCGGGAATACCGTCGACATACAGGCGAATACCGCGAATACCGTAAGTGGAGCGGGAGCCAAATCCGCGAATCGACAGCTGTAAATCTTGCGCATAGTTCTGCCGGTTTTGTACCTGCAAACCAGGCACGCCGGTCAGTGATTCGGACAAGTTAATGCGCGGTGTTGCCAGGCGCATCTCCTCGCCATCCACCACGCTTACTGCTGCTGGGGTATCCAGTTCTGAAACCACCTGCGGTGCGGCACTGACAATCATAGTCTGTTCATCAGCGGCAAAAACAACGGGGGAAAGGACAAGCAGTGCGGGCAAAACGGTCTGTCGGACGGAAAAAATCTTCATGAAAAAGCCAGGTTAAGAATGGGAAAACACCGTCATGGTAATGAAATTGTAAATTTATGGAAAATGAAACGGCACAATACGTTAAGTAATTGAGAAAATTGTAGTCGTAACGGCAAGAAATGCTCCACATTTGAGAAAATAATGATTACCATTCCCATTTATAACAAGAGCGTAACGATGATTACGCTTAGCGAAGCATTGTGAAGCAGCAAAAATATCGGTTCATCAAAGGGAGTCGTCATGCATTTACGTCATCTGTTTTCATCGCGCCTGCGTGGTTCATTACTGTTAGGTTCATTGCTTGTTGCCTCATCATTCAGTACGCAGGCCGCAGAAGAAATGCTGCGTAAAGCGGTAGGTAAAGGTGCCTACGAAATGGCTTATAGCCAGCAAGAAAACGCGCTGTGGCTCGCCACTTCGCAAAGCCGCAAACTGGATAAAGGTGGCGTGGTTTATCGTCTTGATCCGGTCACTCTGGAAGTGACGCAGGCGATCCATAACGATCTCAAGCCGTTTGGTGCCACCATCAATAACACGACTCAGACGTTGTGGTTTGGTAACACCGTAAACAGCGCCGTCACGGCGATAGATGCCAAAACGGGCGAAGTGAAAGGCCGTCTGGTGCTGGATGATCGTAAGCGCACGGAAGAGGTGCGCCCGCTGCAACCGCGTGAGCTGGTAGCTGATGATGCCACGAACACCGTTTACATCAGTGGTATTGGTAAAGAGAGCGTGATTTGGGTCGTTGATGGCGAGAATATCAAACTGAAAACCGCCATCCAGAACACCGGTAAAATGAGTACCGGTCTGGCGCTGGATAGCAAAGGCAAACGTCTTTACACCACTAATGCCGATGGTGAATTGATTACCATCGACACCGCCGACAATAAAATCCTCAGCCGTAAAAAGCTGCTGGATGATGGCAAAGAGCACTTCTTTATCAACATCAGCCTCGATACCGCCAATCAGCGTGCATTTATCACCGATTCTAAAGCGGCAGAAGTGCTAGTGGTCGATACCCGTAATGGCAATATTCTGGCGAAGGTTGCGGCACCGGAATCACTGGCTGTGCTGTTTAACCCAGCGCGTAATGAAGCCTACGTAACGCATCGTCAGGCAGGTAAAGTCAGTGTGATTGACGCGAAAAGCTATAAAGTGGTGAAAACGTTCGATACGCCGACCCATCCGAACAGCCTGGCGCTGTCTGCCGATGGCAAAACGCTGTATGTCAGTGTGAAACAAAAATCTACTAAACAGCAGGAAGCTACTCAGCCGGACGATGTGATTCGTATTGCGTTGTAATAGATATGGCGAGGGTGAAAACGGAGAGACTTGCCTGACTTTTATCACGCCGCATCCGGCACCCTCGTTTCTAATCTGAATTTGCCCGGCACATAGCCGGGCAATTTTGCAATTAACTCGCCGTCTCTGGCTTAAACACAATTTCCTGTTTTTCTTCATCTTCCTCGAAGACTGGCGCAGTGCTATGAATTTCTGCAACGCGTTTGCGCACACCAAACCAACCTACAACCAGCAGAAGGCCAATAATTGGCAGCGCAGCGATGGTGTAAGTCCCGTTCGGATAATCGAACGCCATAAGCACCAGTACACTCAGTAAAAACAGTAATGTCAGCCACGACGTAAAGGGCGCACCTGGGAGTTTAAAACTGACATCCGCTGCTTTGCCTTCTTTAATCGCTTTACGCAGGCGCATCTGGCACACGATGATAAACGCCCATGAAGCGATGATTCCCAGCGACGCGAAGTTCAACACAATCTCAAATACGCGCGACGGCACCAGATAGTTAAGGAATACGCCAACAACATAAACGACCAGCGTCGCCAGGATCCCGGCATACGGCACATGCTGACGGCTCATTTTCGCCATAAAACTCGGTGCGGAACCGCCCATCGCCATTGAGCGCAGAATACGTCCGGTGCAGTACAGACCTGAGTTCAAGCTGGAGAGGGCAGCGGTCAGCACCACAATGTTCATAATGCTGCCGATATATGGCACACCCAGTTTAGAGAAAAACGTCACGAACGGACTTTGCCCCGCCTGATACGCGCTCCACGGCAATAACATAACCAGCAACACCACGGAGCCGACGTAAAACAGGCCAATACGCCAAATCACACTGTTAATGGCTTTAGGCACCATGGTCTGCGGATCTTTACATTCTCCGGCAGCTGTACCCACCATTTCAATGGAGGCAAAAGCAAACACTACGCCCTGAATCAACACCAGCGCAGGCAGTAAACCGTGGGGGAAGAAGCCGCCATTATCGGTAATTAAATGAAAGCCAGTGGTGTTGCCATCCAGCGGCTGACCGCTACCGAGGAACACTGTACCCACGACCAAAAAGGTCACGATGGCGAGCACTTTAATAAGCGCAAACCAGAACTCCATCTCCGCAAACCATTTCACACCAATCATATTCATGGTGCCAACGATGGTTAGCGCAGCGAGCGCAAATACCCACTGCGGTACACCACCAAATGCGCCCCAGTAATGCATATACAGTGCGACGGCGGTGATATCGACAATCCCGGTCATCGCCCAGTTAATGAAGTACATCCAGCCTGCAATGTAAGCGGCTTTCTCTCCTAAAAACTCTCGGGCATAAGAAACAAAGCTGCCACTGGAAGGGCGATGTAACACCAGTTCACCCAATGCCCGCAGAATAAAAAACGAAAACAAGCCACATATTAAATAAACCAGTGCCAGCGCAGGACCCGCCATTTGCAGTCGGGCTCCTGCACCTAAAAACAAGCCGGTGCCAATCGCGCCGCCAATGGCGATCATCTGTACCTGGCGATTGCCCATCGCTTTGTGATACCCCTCTTCGTGGGCATTAAGCCATCGGCGTTTCGCGGCGTGTTGATCTGAAGTGTCGGTGTCGTGTTTACTCATTGCTCTCCCTGATTGCTTTAATGAAAAAGTAATATAAGTTGCCGTGAACAATGTTTATTCATCCTGGCGATGACAAGATTCACCATTATTCTTTATGGGTATAACTGTCGGCGCAGAATCCTACCTTTTATCGTGTAACGATGCAAAATAATCCCGCTATAAATATGCGGGGATAAAGGCGGCCGGCAACAAAATAGCAACCTGATGAAATTATGACGGAAACAACCACTATTGGTTTGATGATACCCGACGGCAGTCCTACTCTTGCGCCACTCGTTCGTCGCTCTGAACGCCAGTGGTTGCAGTGGACACTGGCGTGGTTGGATCATTGAATAGTGAGGGGCTAGCACATGGCAGGTTTCAGGGGTAATACGCCAAATGCCGATACAATTGCTGATTAAATGAGCCAGTTGCCGACGTTACAGAAAAGGCTAAAAAATGTAAAAGGCATGTAGGGTGATAAACGCGCTATTGCCTGACAGGAGTTTCTGGAATTAGTCCTGTTCCATGGTCATTACAACGCTTAAAACATGACTTCAATATAATTAATGTGTATATCATTCTCGATATTAATTTATGAAGTGAATTTGATATATTCCGAATTCTTAATTTACATTACTAATGTATGGGGCATAACGTTAAGATTGCTATGTGCAGATTAAAATATCAGGGTGGGGCGGTAGCGTTTACAGATATTAATCAATTGATGGGAGTTATGATAACTGCGTAATCATTTGCATCGGTTATTGATATTGAAGATAGATTAATAAAAATGCTGAGAATTAAGGTTAAAAAATCATAACGGGAAACGTTGATAACTTGCTTTGATTTCATTTTCTATGAAGATGATGCCATCAATACTGCATAAAGTGGAAATGTTGAACATCAAAGAGCGTTTGTGTTTTATCTGAAAGATATTATTTCCAGGGGAAAGGATATATCATTAAGGAGAATGACATCTGGTGAATTAACATTGGCCAGATCGATTTTTGAGAATACAATTGATTATAGCAAGGTATGGATCCACAATGAAAAATATTTGCCTGGTCAAGGGGAAAGAACAGCGATGACCCCAAACGGGGAAATGTATTATCCTGATGCTGTTTATAGTTCAGATTTTTCATCGCAAGCAATGCCTGGTGATCGTGAAACAGTTGCAGGTGCTTCTCACTTGTTTATTCATGAAACGATGCATGTTTGGCAATATCAGAAAGGGTATGCAGTTAAGTTGCGTGGTTTATTTTCCTGGGCGGCAAATTATCATTACGATCTTAATTTACAGTCAATTTCTTCTTATTCTATGGAACAACAAGCATCTATAGTTGCTGATTATTGGCTATTGATTAACTATGGATTGGTCGCTGATTTGGCAAATGTTAACTATGTAAGTGATACAACAGAATCAGTGAATACTCTATCGGAAAAATACAAGAAGGTGCTTAATTTATTTCCTGCTGGTGTCATATGAAGAGATTCTTTTTGTTATTCTTTTTATCGGGATGCACTGTTGGTGATTATGTTCGCCCATTGTTACCCGGTAATGTATATTTACAAGACGGGCGGGTTTGTTCAAAAACAGACGATGGGAATATTATTTCAAATTATATTTTATATGAAGGTAAATATGGCAATGCAATAAAATTGAAAAGAGTGACAGGTCAGTTCGATCCCGTATGTATTGACATAAGTGAGCTATCTTCAGATGTTATGTATATCGGGAAATATGTGCTCTCTTCCGGAAGTACAAAAGAATATTATGGTTTTAGCATAATTAGAACCGGGGAACGTATTTTAAGACTTGATGATAATCATATCAAATAACAGATTAAATAATTTTATTGGTTTTATTAATGTACTTTAGGTGAATGTTTCCACCAGGTTAACATGATGGTGCATTCTTCAAGGCATATATGGTTGATAGTATCTTCAGTAGCACGCATAAGTATTGAGATGTTTTATGCCAGCTACGAATATATTGCATATTTTATTCTCTGTAAGATTTCTTATTAGCACTTAGCCATTTCTAGTTAAAAGGATTAATTATGAGTTTTGCAGCTACAGATTATCCATCCGGCGCACTAACTGGATCGGGTACACATAACGTGACTTTGAGCGGCAGCGCAGTTCCTGATGGAATGTTACTGTTTGCAAGCTTAGGGGGTACAGAAACAGTAGGGGAACTATTTACTTATTCTATTAAATTAAAAACTCCTGACATCCTGAACCTGGGCTATGTTTCCCCCGCAGCCAACCTGCAGCTCAAACCGATGGTGGGCAAAGATCTGTGCGTCAATATCGAATTGGATGGCGGCGGAAAACGTTATATCAGCGGGCTGGTGACGGCGGCACGCGTGGCTGGTCATCAAGGACGTTCGGTGGTGTATGAACTGCGACTCGAACCGTGGTTAAAAATACTGACCCACACTAGTGACTACAAAGCGTTTCAGAATAAAAACGTGGTGGACATCCTGGATGAGGTACTGGATGAGTACCCCTGGCCAGTGGAAAAACGATTGGTGGAAAATTATCCGACTCGCGCCTGGCAGGTGCAGTACGGTGAAACAGATTTCGATTTTATTCAGCGCCTGATGCAGGAGTGGGGTATCTACTGGTGGTTTGAGCACAACGAGAACAGTCACACGTTAGTGCTGGCTGATGCCATTAATGTCCACAAGGCGTGCGCAGATTCGCCACTGGTGTGTTATTACCAGAAAGGGCTGAAACTGGACAAGGAATTTATCCATACCATCACAGCAAATGAAAGCCTGCGCAGCGGACAGTGGGTACTAAATGATTTCGACTTTATGAAGCCGCGTTCACTGCTGAAGAGCACCGTGGCTAATCCGCGTGAAACTGGCCTTGCTGAATATGAGCACTACGAATGGCCGGGAGACTACTTCACAAAGAGTGAGGGTGAAATGCTGACACGCATTCGCATGGAAGAACAGCGTAGCCCCGGTAGTCGGGTACAGGGCAGCGGCAATATTCGTACCCTGATGACAGGTTTTACCTTCACCCTGGAAAACTATCCGACAGCCGAAGTGAACCGGGAATATCTGCTGGTACAGACCACGCTATTTATACAGGACAATGCGCAACACAGCGGCCAGGAGCAGCATTTCTCTTACTCAACCAGCTTTGAACTGCATCCCACCAGCGAAGTTTACCGCCCACAACGAACCCTGAGCAAACCCCACACTAAAGGCCCGCAGAGCGCCATCGTCACCGGCCCGGCAGGGCAGGAAATCTGGACAGATAAATATGGCCGGGTGAAAGTTCAGTTTGGCTGGGATCGTTACGGTAAGAATGACGAAAATAGTTCCTGCTGGGTCCGTGTCAGTTATCCGTGGGCGGGTAAAGGATTCGGTGGCATTCAGATCCCGCGCATTGGTCAGGAAGTACTGGTGGATTTCAAAAACGGTGATCCGGATTTACCGATAATCGTTGGGCGTACCTACAACCAGGACACCATGCCACCGTGGGGACTACCGGGCGCAGCGACGCAAAGCGGATTTTACAGTCACACTATCGGCGGCGGCCCGAGCAATGCTAACGCCTTGCGTTTTGAGGATAAAACTGGCGGAGAAGAAATCTGGTTGCATGCCGAGAAAGATCAACGCATTGAAGTAAATAATAATGAAAGCCACTGGGTGGGCAATAATCGCCTTAAAGTCATTGATAAAACAGAAACTGCGATTATTGGTGAGAAACGTTCTCTAACAGTCCAGACGGATGATACCTCCCTTGCCGGACGAAATAAAACGATTCAGGCCGTACAGAATTTACGCCTTGCTGCGGGAGATTCCATTATTCTTAGCTGCGGAGAAACTATCCTGCAAATGACCAGTGACGGAATATTTAATATAACCTGTAAGAATTTTAATATTACCGCAACGGAAAATGGAAAGATAAATACACAATCAGGGCAGCTTGATTTAAATATGAATGACAGAACGGCAGATATACCTCCGCCTGGAACATCGGAGAAAACAGCCCTTCAGTTGGCAATAGACGTCACCTTCATGACTAAAAAATAAATAAAAACCATCATTAAACAATTTATTAATTAAAAAGGACTCATACCATTATGACGGAGTATTATCTCAATGAAACTGTTGTAACTTTCCCCGGGAATATTATTCAGGACAGTACGATTAATATGCTGCGTCTCAGCGATCCCGACGCTGCACTCATTATCAGCCGGGGCCAGATGCAGGAAGGAGACGAATTAGCCTCCCAGATTGAACAGCAAATGAAAAAACTGGAGAAACAGGTAAAGGATCTTCACTACACGCCCGTTCAGGTAACACGGGTGGGGATTAATGACGGTGAAGAAGGGCTGGAAATACAGAGCCAGTTTCTCCGGGGTAACGAGCAGGTGTACCAGTGTCAGGTGGCATTTGTGTTGCCGGGTGAGCGGGTCATGATGGCCTTCACCTACGCCAGAACCACACCGCTGACCCCGGCAGATATGACGCGCTGGGCTGAAATTAAAAAGAATCTGCGCTTCAGGATACGGCGGGAAGCCGGGACGAATTAATCACACAGGGAACGGGACATGGAAGAGGCATTCTGGGCGGCAAGGCAGGGTGATGCCC
>NZ_PTRX01000038.1:0-34053 GCF_002966045.1 Escherichia sp. MOD1-EC5189
CATCCGTAGCTCAGCTGGATAGAGTACTCGGCTACGAACCGAGCGGTCGGAGGTTCGAATCCTCCCGGATGCACCATATTCTCCGTAATCATCAGTGATGATGGTTAAGATGGATTTTCTTATTTGATATGGCTTTAGTAGCGGTATCAATATCAGCAGTAAAATAAGTTCTCCCGATGCATCCGTAGCTCAGCTGGATAGAGTACTCGGCTACGAACCGAGCGGTCGGAGGTTCGAATCCTCCCGGATGCACCATATTCTCCGTAACCTTCAGCAATGAACGTATCGAAGAGGTAGCGGTACTAACCGCAGGCACCATCTTCTGCAAAAAATCCCCTTCAAAAATATTTCATTTCTAAATAACTATTTTATCCATTTCCTGAATATTCTTCTCCTTCGCCATCAGCGACAAAATCAAGCAATTACGCTAAAGTAGCGTCATATTTTTCGACTTGCGAGAAGACCATGTACGAGCGTTATGCAGGTTTAATTTTTGATATGGATGGCACAATCCTGGATACGGAGCCTACGCACCGTAAAGCGTGGCGCGAAGTATTAGGGCACTACGGTCTTCAGTACGATGTTCAGGCGATGATTGCGCTTAATGGCTCGCCCACGTGGCGCATTGCTCAGGCGATTATTGAACTGAATCAGGCCGATCTCGACCCGCATGCGCTGGCGCGTGAAAAAACAGAAGCAGTCAGAAGCATGTTACTCGATAGCGTCGAACCACTCCCCCTTGTTGAAGTGGTGAAAAGCTGGCACGGACGTCGACCAATGGCTGTAGGAACAGGGAGTGAAAGCGCCATCGCTGAGGCACTGCTAACGCACCTGGGATTACGCCGTTATTTTGACGCCGTCGTTGCTGCCGATCACGTCAAACATCATAAACCTGCGCCAGACACATTTTTGTTGTGCGCGCAGCGTATGGGCGTGCAACCAACGCAGTGTGTGGTCTTTGAAGATGCCGATTTCGGTATTCAGGCGGCCCGTGCTGCAGGCATGGACGCTGTGGATGTTCGCTTGCTGTGAGTGAAGCTTTATCGCTTTTCTCGTTGTTTGCCAGTAGTTTCCTCAGCGCTACACTATTACCCGGTAATTCCGAAGTCGTGCTGGTTGCAATGTTGCTTTCCGGGGTAAGTCATCCCTGGGTTTTAGTTTTAACAGCAACAATGGGTAATAGCCTTGGAGGGTTAACTAACGTTATCCTTGGGCGTTTCTTTCCATTGCGTAAAACATCGCGCTGGCAAGAGAAAGCTACCGGCTGGCTGAAACGCTATGGTGCAGTCACGCTATTATTAAGCTGGATGCCCGTGGTTGGCGATTTACTGTGTCTGTTAGCGGGATGGATGCGCATCTCCTGGGGGCCAGTAATCTTTTTTTTGTGCCTTGGTAAAGCGTTACGCTATGTTGCAGTTGCAGCAGCGACCGTTCAGGGCATGATGTGGTGGCACTAATTGTAGGCCTGCACACATGGTCACCATTACAGTTATGCTAATTAAAACGATTTTGACAGGCGGGAGGTCAATTTGATCCCGGACGTATCACAGGCGCTGGCCTGGCTGGAAAAACATCCTCAGGCGTTAAAGGGGATACAGCGTGGGCTGGAGCGCGAAACTTTGCGTGTTAATGCTGATGGCACACTGGCAACAACAGGTCATCCTGAAGCATTAGGTTCCGCACTGACGCATAAATGGATTACTACCGATTTTGCGGAAGCATTGCTGGAATTTATTACACCAGTGGATGGTGATATTGAACATATGCTGACCTTTATGCGCGATCTGCATCGCTATACGGCGCGCAATATGGGCGATGAGCGGATGTGGCCGTTAAGTATGCCATGCTATATCGCAGAAGGTCAGGACATCGAACTGGCACAGTACGGCACTTCTAACACCGGACGCTTTAAAACGCTGTACCGTGAAGGGCTGAAAAATCGCTACGGCGCGCTGATGCAAACCATTTCCGGCGTGCACTACAATTTCTCTTTGCCCATGGCATTCTGGCAAGCGAAGTGCGGCGATATCTCGGGCGCTGATGCCAAAGAGAAAATTTCTGCGGGCTATTTCCGCGTTATTCGCAATTACTATCGTTTCGGTTGGGTCATTCCTTATCTGTTTGGCGCGTCTCCGGCGATTTGTTCTTCTTTCTTGCAAGGAAAACCAACGTCGCTGCCGTTTGAGAAAACTGAGTGCGGTATGTATTACCTGCCGTATGCGACCTCTCTTCGTTTGAGCGATCTTGGCTATACCAACAAATCGCAAAGCAATCTTGGTATCACCTTTAACGATCTCTACGAGTACGTAGCGGGCCTTAAACAGGCAATCAAAACGCCATCGGAAGAGTACGCAAAGATTGGTATTGAGAAAGACGGTAAGCGGTTGCAAATCAACAGCAATGTGCTGCAGATTGAAAACGAACTGTACGCGCCGATTCGTCCAAAACGCGTTACCCGCAGCGGCGAGTCGCCTTCTGATGCACTGTTACGTGGCGGCATTGAATATATTGAAGTGCGTTCGCTGGACATCAACCCGTTCTCGCCGATTGGTGTAGATGAACAACAGGTGCGATTCCTCGACCTGTTTATGGTCTGGTGTGCGCTGGCTGATGCACCGGAAATGAGCAGTAGCGAGCTTGCCTGTACACGCGTTAACTGGAACCGGGTGATCCTCGAAGGTCGCAAACCGGGCCTGACGCTGGGTATCGGCTGCGAAACCGCGCAGTTCCCGTTGCCGCAGGTGGGGAAAGATTTGTTCCGCGATCTGAAACGCGTGGCGCAAACGCTGGATAGCATTAACGGCGGCGAAGCGTACCAGAAAGTGTGTGATGAACTGGTCGCCTGCTTCGATAATCCCGATCTGACTTTCTCTGCCCGTATCTTAAGGTCTATGATTGATAATGGTATTGGCGGAACAGGTAAAGCGTTTGCTGAAGCGTACCGTAATCTGCTGCGTGAAGAGCCGCTGGAAATTCTGCGTGAAGAGGATTTTGTAGCCGAGTGCGAGGCGTCTGTACGCCGTCAGCAGGAAATGGAAGCCGCTGATACCGAACCGTTTGCGGTGTGGCTGGAAAAACACGCCTGACAGAAAAGAAAAAGGCCACTCGTGAGTGGCCAAAATTTCATCTCTGAATTCAGGGATGATGATAACAAATGCGCGTCTTTCATATACTCAGACTCGCCTGGGAAGAAAGAGTTCAGAAAATTTTTAAAAAAATTACCGGAGGTGGCTAAATGCCGTTGTTAGATAGCTTCACAGTCGATCATACCCGGATGGAAGCGCCTGCAGTTCGGGTGGCGAAAACAATGAACACCCCGCATGGCGACGCAATCACCGTGTTCGATCTGCGCTTCTGCGTGCCGAACAAAGAAGTGATGCCAGAAAGAGGGATCCATACCCTGGAGCATCTGTTTGCTGGTTTTATGCGTAACCATCTGAACGGTAATGGCGTTGAGATTATCGATATCTCGCCAATGGGCTGCCGCACCGGTTTTTATATGAGTCTGATTGGTACGCCAGATGAGCAGCGTGTTGCTGATGCCTGGAAAGCGGCAATGGAAGACGTGCTGAAAGTGCAGGATCAGAATCAGATCCCGGAACTGAACGTCTACCAGTGTGGTACTTATCAGATGCATTCGTTGCAGGAAGCGCAGGATATTGCGCGTAATATCCTGGAACGTGACGTACGCATCAACAGCAACGAAGAGTTGGCGCTGCCGAAAGAGAAGTTGCAGGAATTGCACATCTAGTCAGTAAACTATCTTCACAATTAATTGAAAAAAGCCAGTTCAAATGAACTGGCTTAGTTGTACTTAGTGCGCACCGCCTCCGCCGCCACCTGCGCCAAATGGCGGTTTAGCAAACCACACCAGCCCCAGCAGGACGAGGAATATCCCGGCTGACATCCAGAAGATCTCATTGGCGGAAATAATCAGCCCCTGATTAGTGATCTGCTGGGCAATCCAGCCTGATGCCTGTTGTTGCGTCATCCCCAGCCCTTCAAGTTGGCTGTACATCGCCTGAGCGTTCGGGTTAAACGGGTTTACCGACTCGGTTAACTGTGCGTGGTGCATCGACTCGCGGTTGGTCCACATAGTCGTCGTAATGGACGTGCCGATAGATCCCGCCAGCGTTCGCGTAAAGTTGGAGAGACTCGATGCCGCCGCCAGTCGTTCCGGTGGCAAACCGGACAGCGTAATGGTGGTCAGCGGCATAAAGAAGCAGGCCACCGCGAAGCCCTGGATAAACTGCGGCCAGGCCGACGCGCCAAAATCCATACCCGGTTCAAAGGTATAAGCACGCCAGTAGAAGCAGACGGCATACATGATAAAGCTGAAGGTTACCAGTCGCCGCATATCCAGTTTATGCGCGAAGCGGCCGATAATCGGCGACAGGATCACCGGAATAATCCCTACCGGCGCAGAGGCCAGCCCCGCCCATGTAGCCGTGTAGCCGTAGACTTCCTGCAACAGCTGCGGCAGCAGAACAATGGCACCGAAGTAGAGCATATACGCGAGGCTGATACATAAGCAGCCAATGGTGAAATTTCGCGACTTAAACAGCGAGAGATCGACTATCGGGTTATCGTCGGTTAGCTCCCAGACAATCAGGAAGCAAATAGCCACCACTGCTACCACGGTGAGAATGATAATTTCCTGTGACGAGAACCAGTCCAGCTCTTTGCCCCGGTCGAGCATAATCTGCAGGCTGCCGATACCAATTACCAGCAGCGCCAGTCCCACGGCATCAATCCGCCGACGCTCGGTACGGGTTTCGCGTCCGCGCAGCGTCTGCAATGTCATCAACACCACCGCTACACCAATTGGTACGTTGATGAAGAATATCCAGCCCCAATGATAATTATCACTGATATAGCCGCCGAGGATTGGCCCGCAGATAGGCGCGACAATCACCGTCATCGACCACAAGGCCAGCGCGATAGAACGTTTGGCAGGTGGGTAGTTATTCAGTAACAGACTTTGCGAAAGCGGGATCAACGGCCCGGCGACAATTCCCTGAATCACGCGGAAGAAGATCAGCATATTCAGGCTGCTGGAGACACCACACGCCCACGACGCAATAGCAAAGGCGATGGTCGACCAGAGGAACAGCTTCACTTCCCCAACGCGCTTTGCCAGCCAGCCGGTAAGCGGGATCGAGATGGCATTCGCCACCCCGAAAGAAGTGATTACCCACGTTCCCTGGCTGAGCGATGAGCCCAGATTCCCGGCGATAGTGGGGATCGCCACGTTAGCAATGGTGGAGTCCAGCACCTGCATGAATGTCGCTAGTGACAGCGCAATCGTCATAATGACCAGTTGCGCGCCTTCCAGCGGTTTTTGCTGTTGCATCACACGCACCTCTGGATTAGCCAGCGTTAGCTTTTACGATATCGTCGATCAGTTTATTGACAGGTGCCAGGCTGATTTCACGCGCGGTGCTTACCGCGACCGGTGTGGAACGTACTTTATTTGCCAGTACCTGACCGTCACGGTTAGTGGTATTGACGCTCACCAGCGTGGATAAACCGATACGCAGCGGATATTGCTCCAGCTGTTTCTGGTCCAGTTCAATACGAACAGGCAGACGCTGAACGACTTTGATCCAGTTACCGGTGGCGTTTTGCGCCGGAAGCAGTGAGAACGCGCTACCTGTGCCCATATCCAGACCAACTACTTTACCGGTGTATTTCACATCATCGCCGTAAATATCGGTGGTGATGGTGACCGGCTGACCGATACGCATATTGGCAATCTGCGTTTCTTTAAAGTTGGCATCCACCCACATATTGGTGGCTGGAACGACCGCCATCAGCGGCGTCGTTGGGCTAATTTGCGCGCCAGGCTGTACTGCGCGGCGGGAGACATAACCGGTCATCGGACTGACAATACGGGTACGCTCCAGCGCCAGCCAGGCGTTACGTACTTCGGTGGCAGCCTGTTGCACGGCAGGCTGATCTTCCAGTTTAGTCCCCAGAATCATCGCCTGATTGGCATTGTATTGTTGAATGGCGACATCCAATTGCGCCTGGGCACTGGTCACCGCGTCGCGGGCATGTTGCAGCTCTTCGCGACCAATCAGGTTGGCATTGCCCAGCGGCACACGACGGTTGTAGTCGCTTTGTGCTTTCGCGAGGGCGATTTTCTGCACCTCAATATTCGCCTGCAACTGTTTGCTGTTAATCATCAGCTGGTGGGTTTGGCGCACGCTGGAAGCCAGTGCCGTTTTGGCTTTTTCAAACGCCTGGCGAGCATCTGTCGGGTCGAGAGTGACCAGCACATCGCCTTCTTTTACAAAATCGGTGTTATCGGCCCAGACTTTCGTCACGCTGCCAGACACCTGAGACATAATTTGAATCTGATTCCCTGCCACATATGCGTCATCGGTTTCTTCGAAATGACGCAGTACCAAAAACCAATAAATCCCTATCGCTACGGCAATAATTATAAAGAGCAAGGTGAGAAGGAGGAGCAGACGCTTACGTTTGCCGCTCTTCTTTACCGGTTGCTGCGGGGTTTGAGTCTCCGCATTTGCGCTCATATTGTTCTCCACGATCTTCTTAACTCATCGGCTGAGCCGACCTGCTTGCCAAAAAGGCCAGCATGTTGCGATGCTGGCCAGTCATTTTTTCTTTTATAAATCTGGATTTTTGAGCGAGATGACGCGTTAGCTCATCGCTTCGAGAACCACACCGTCTTGTTCCATCTGGTCGAGACGGGAGAGCAATTTGCGGGTGATTTGCTCGAGCTGATCTTTTTCTGTTGTGCTGAGCGCGGACCAGAGTTGATGCAGGCAATTATGCTGCGGTGGTAAAACCTCGCGCAAAAACTCGTGACCTTTTTCCGTTAATTGCAGATGCAGGCAACGACGATCGTTATCGCTTTCACGACGTTCGATCCAACCCCGTTTTTCCAGTTCATCGGCAATACGCGTCGCGTTGGTACGGGATGATCCAAGAGCACAACTCAATTCAGAAGGCTGAATACTGTGGTTTTCCTGAGACTCCAGCGTAATCAACGCCATAAACAACGTCTCGTTAATCCCCTGAGCCTTCAGCATTTTATTGCGGTTCTCCAGCAGCTTGCTTTGCATATGCATGCAAAGACGGGTCAGAAGGATCTCCTGATAAGGAAAATCTTCGTGGCGGCTGGCGCGAAATTTTAGCATTTGTTCAATGGGCGTAAACGAACTATCCATTTGGGTATGACCTCATTAATTTCAGCCGATATAGTAACGACAGTGACAAATAAAGTAAATGTATTGTTTTAGAAAAATGATTCTTGTGGGTTATATAATCGCCATCACTTTCCAGGCGAGCCCATAGGCCAGCGCACTAAGCAGTGTTGGGATGATAATGCTGCGTGTTTTATAGAAACTGGCACCCAGTACCGCGAAGCCGACCAGAGTGGGCACGAAACGGCGTGTATCGTGCATCACTTCTGGTGCGGTAGAGACAACCAGCAGAGCGCATATCGAGGCGATGCCAATGGTGTCGAGCAAAATACCTACCGCGCCACGTTTGGTTGGGCGGGCATTACCCACACGCAGGCGCAGCGGCAAATAGCGGAAGCAATAATTCGCCGCGCCAACCAGTAACCCAAGCAGCAGAACCTCATAGCTCATCGGGCGCTCCTTGCCAGAATGTCTGGATTAACGCAGTGAGGCAGCCACAGACAATGCCTGCCAGAATGGCGACGGGAATAGAAAATAGCGTTACGCCTGCAAGGGCACCAACTAACGCTGCGGTAACGCAAAGAGATTGTTTGCGCTGGAAAGAGGCGAGCAGGAAACTCATAAAGAGTGCCGGAAGCATAAAACCTAATGCTGCTTCAACGGCGGGATATCCTTGCAGCAAGCCGCTGCCGGAGAATGCCCCTATTACCGTACCAAATACCCACGATGACCATGAACTGAAGGCAATGCCGATCATCCAGTTCTCGCTCCAGCGGCGATTATTGCGTACCAGTTTTGCGGTTGCGGCGGCAAAAACCTCATCCGTCAGGCCAAACGCCCACAGGGCGGTTTTCGATTTTTGCAGACGCTGAATAATACGGCTACGCAGTGACGGGCCATACAAAACATGGCGAACATCCATTGCCATGACGGTCAGTGCAGCAACCCACAAACTACTCCCGGCTGCCAGCATCGCGGTAATGACGAACTGGCTCGCGCCTGCATAAATGATGCAGGAGAAAAAAACGCTTTCGAGAGGAGAGAATCCCAGACGGGTCGCATTCAGACCGAACGCAAAGGCCACCGGAATATAACTAATAACAATCGGTAAACTGTCTTTGCATCCTTCCATGAAGGTCGCCGAACCAGGAGCAGGCTGTGGAGTAGGGCTTTCCATAGAGTGTACGCTTAACGATTGTTAATATTATAAATAGACTGAATGAATATCTTAACCTTATCAGACTGATGGGCTTCTTAACACCCTTATAAGTGTAAAGCCACGAAAACGGTTGCTGATTGCTTAAATTGCGGCTTCCTGACGATGAAAACCTCGCCACCAGACCAGTAAGTTAACCAGGGCAATCGTCGCGCCAGCCAGACAAACGCCAGCCCAACCGCCATGTTGCCAGGCTGAGGCTGAAATTAGCGAACCGGCGGCACCGCCAATGAAGTAGCTGGTCATGTAACCTGCGGTCAGGCGATTACGCGCATCAGGGTGTATTCGATAAATTACCGTCTGGTTAGTGATATGCACGCCCTGCACGGTGAGATCCAGCACCAGGATGCCGATAATCAGCGCCAGTACGGAAGTGTGACCAAACCAGATCGCCAGCCATGAAAGTAACAGCAGCAGCAGACCGAAAGTTGTGGTGTGGTGCGATTTGCCCTTATCGGCAAATCCGCCCGCCGGACGAGCGCCCAACGCTCCGGCTGCTCCCGCAAGTCCAAACAGACCAATGACGCCATCGCTGTAATTAAAAGGCGGAGCGGCGAGCAAAAAGGCCATTGAGGTCCAGAGAATGCTGAAATTGGCAAAGGTCAGGCAGCCCAGCAACGCGCGGGTGCGCAGAATTTTATCGCTGATAAACATGCTGAAAACGGAACCAAGCAACTGTGGGTAGTTGAGGTGGGTTTCTGATTTCATTTGTGGCAGACCACGCCATAATGCCAGCGCCATCAGTGCCATTAACACCGAAGCAACCCAAAAGACGGTGCGCCAGCCGCCGAGGTTTGCCAGCAACCCGGCAACGGTTCGTGCCAGCAAGATCCCCAACAGCAGCCCGCTCATAATGGTGCCGACCACTTTGCCGCGTTTGTCCGGTGAAGCCAGCGTCGCTGCCAGCGGAACCAGAATTTGTGCCACGACCGAGAATAAACCGGTTAATGCCGTACCGAGGATCATCATCGCCAGCGACTGACTGCTGGCGGTAATCAACATACCGCCCGCTGCCAGTAAGGTCATCGAGACAATCAGGCGGCGGCGTTCAAACATATCACCGAGGGGAACAAGAAACAGCAGACCTGCGGCATAGCCCAACTGCGCGGCGGTAACAATAAAGCCCGCCGAACTGGCGGAAAGGGAAAAGTTACGCGCGATGGTGTCGAGTAATGGCTGGGCGTAATAGTTACTGGCTACCGCCAGACCGGTGGCGATAGACATCAGCACGATCAGTGCCGGGCTAAGCTCATGATTAGGTTTAGTCATTATTTTTGTTCATCAGGTGATGATTAAGCTGGAAATCAATAATGGCGGATGTTGATGAATATGGGATGAAAGATAGATTGTTGAAATGTGCGGTGTGGTTTGCAGGCATGATAAGACGCGGCCGCGTCGCATCAGGCATTGTGTACAGAGCGGCGGATGAGGCAAAAGCGCCTTATCCGCCCGAATAAAAATTACTTCTGCGCTGCCAGCGCCTCATTCACCCAGCCATCGAACTGCTGCTGGTGGGCTTTGATCCAGCCATCAACGTGGCCCTGGATATCGCCTTCTGAGGCTTTGCCGTCATGCATGATGGCGTTCTGGGCGTTAATGTCTGCCACCGGCAACTGCATAATGGCAAATAGTTTGGCTGCCGCCGGGTTTTTCTCAGCCCAGGCTTTGTTGGCAACGATATGCATTGTACTTACCGGGAAGCCATAATTCGCACCATTCGGCAGTTTAGTGTCGGCGTTTTTATCGCCCGGCAGTGCGGAGAACGGCACCTGCAACCAGACGACATCTTTGCCCGGCTTCAGTTCGTTACTCACCCAGTATGGTGTCCAGGTGTAGTAAAACACCGGTTTGCCCTCCTTGTAACGACTGATGGTGTCAGCCATCATCGCCGCATAGTTCCCCTGATTATGCGTCACGGTGTTGGTCAGGTCATACGCGGCAAGCTGGTGGTTGATCGCACCTTCGCAGCCCCAGCCTGGGTTACAACCGGTTAAATCCGCTTTACCGTCGCCGTTGGTATCGAACAGTTTGGCGATCTTCGGATCTTTCAGTTGCGCGATGTTGGTGATTTTGTACTGGTCAGCGGTTTTCTTATCGATCAGGTAACCTTGTGCCGCACCGTTAACAAATACCCCTTCACGATAAAATTTCTTATCGCCACCGGCAGCTTCGTACATGTTGTCATGCAGTGGCGTCCAGTTCACCGCGGTGAAGGTTGCATCGCCGGAAGCAAGTGAGGTGTAGCCAACGTTGTAATCCACTTCGCTGGGTTTATTGACGGTATAACCTAATTTCTCCAGTGCACGACTGACCAGCAGCGTCTGGAAGGTTTCTTCAGTGATGGTGCTCTGAACTGGATTAACAGTAATACCTTTGCCCGGCAGATCGGCAGCAAAAGTTTGTGTAGAGATAAGCGTGGCAAACGCTGTCGCAAAAAGTACGCTATGTCGCATTGTTATTCCTTTTTTTGGCAGGGTGAAAATGCCCGGCGTCACCGGGCAAGTGCAGAGTTACTTAATGAATGGGCGGGTCAGCAGACCGACAGGGCCAGTGGTGTACCAGCGACGGTTGCCGCGACTGCGTGAGTCGCGCCCAACGGCCTGCGTCAGGCGGTCGAGGATAATGGCGAGGATCACAATCCCGACGCCGCCAACGGTGGCAAGGCCCATATCCAGACGACCGATACCGCGAAGTACCATCTGACCCAGCCCACCGACGGCAATCATCGAGGCAATGACCACCATAGAAAGGGCCAGCATCAGCGTCTGGTTAACACCCGCCATAATGGTCGGCATCGCCAGCGGTAACTGAACTTTGAACAGCATCTGCCGCGGGCTGGCACCGAATGAGCGCGAGGCTTCAATTAAATCCGCCGGAACCTGGTTAATACCAAGAATAGTCAGACGGATAATCGGTGGCAGAGCAAAGATGATCGTCACCACTACGCCCGGCACGTTGCCGATACCAAACAGCATGACAATTGGCACCAGATAAACAAACGCTGGCGTGGTCTGCATGGCATCAAGCAGTGGACGAATAATTTTCGCCGCTCGTGGACTTCTCGCCAGCCAGATCCCCAACGGCAAACCGATGACGATACAGAACAGCAGGGCGGTTAACACCAGCGCCAGAGTAACCATTGCCTGTGACCAGGCACCGATTGCGCCGATGGCAATCAGCGAAACCAGCGTCGCCACGCCCATTCCGACACCGGAAATTTGCCAGGCGATGAGAGCGAAAACGATAATCGCCACCGGTGCGGGCATACCCAGCAGCAATTGCTGGAAACCGTTAAGGATGTAATCGACCGGAACGCGAACGCCCTGGAAGACGGGACGGAAATGGGTAACGACCCAGTCGATCCCTTCAGTGACCCAACTGTCGAGCGGGATCAGCGTTTTATGGAACGGATCGAGAATATTAAAATGCTCGACGTTTGGTGCAGGCGTACTGGTCAGCCAGTCAGCGCCACCGCCGTCAGTCGGTGCAGTCGCCGGTGTACCCCAGGCGTCTGCGGATTGTGCGGCACTGTCCGCCGCTGGCGTGGTATCCCACGGATTATTTTGATCAGCCATTATTTACCCCCTCACGATCTAAAGCGCGCAGCAGCATTCCTTTCGAAATAATGCCGACATACTGTTGGTCCTCGTCGACCACGGGCACCGCACAGGGCGCTTGTCCGACATGAGAGAGCAACTCGCTAAGAGGCGTTTGCGCATCGACCGCTAACGGCGCATCAATCAGCGCCGCATCAAGACCTTGCTGCTGCGTTAACGCGGTTTTAAGCGAATCGATAGACACTGCGCCGACAAACTTATTACCACGTTCGATGACGTAGCCATATTCGCGATCTTCATCCTGCAATAATTTCAGTGCCGAACGCGGGCCGAAGCCGGGGGTTTTACGAATTAAGCCGTTCGGTGTACGACGGGCAATATCTTTCGCACTGAACACCTGGCTAATATCGACGCCACGGAAGAAGGTACGAACATAATCATTCGCCGGATTATTAAGAATTTCATCCGGTGTACCAACCTGCACCACTTCACCATTTTGCATAATGGCAATTCGGTCACCAATACGCATAGCTTCATCGAGATCGTGGGAAATAAAGACAATGGTGCGCTGATGTTTCGCCTGTAATTTTACCAGCTCATCCTGCATCTCGGTGCGAATTAATGGATCGAGCGCCGAGAAGGCTTCGTCCATTAATAATATATCCGGATTAATTGCTAATGCGCGTGCTAATCCGACGCGTTGACGCATCCCACCAGAGAGCTCGTCCGGGTAGCTATGGGCATAATTTTCCAGCCCGACCTGACGCAGTGCATCAAGGGCTTTTTCCCGGCGTTCTTCGGCATTAATTCCGGCCAATGCCATACCGAATGCAGTATTGTCCAGCACGGTCATATGCGGCATTAAGGCAAAGGACTGGAAGACCATCGCAATCTTTTTTCTGCGCACCTCACGGAGTTCGGCGTCGGATATTTTGGCAATATCCACACCATCAATCAGCACTTGCCCGCGGGTGGGTTCAATCAGGCGATTGAGAAGGCGTACCATTGTGGATTTACCCGAACCGGATAATCCCATGATGACAAATATCTCGCCTTCTTCAATGGCCAGACTGGCGTCTTTTACGCCAAGCGATAGCCCAGTTTTTTCCAGAATTTGTTCTTTTGAAAGTCCTTGTTCGATATATTTGAACGCTCGCTGTGGATGCTCGCCAAATATTTTATAAAGATTTTTAATTTCTAATTTAATTGCCATGCAATAGAAAGATTCCTTTATTTGTTTATGTCGATATATTACCCAATGGAAATAGTCACTTTTTTCTACCCTAACATACTGAGAATCTGAGGCAACCCCTTAGGGTAACTGTGGCATGAATATTGATGCGAGCAAATCGCCGGAATTTCCCGTGATATAAGGGCTGAGAGCGAATCGAGAAAAGTTGATATTTTTTGTAATAGATAGCGAAAAAACGCCTGAATATTGTAGTTTCAGGCGAATAATGCAACAGAGTATCAGTGTAGATCACCACAAAATATTTGCGTGATAAAAAGCTATTTGGCAGGAATTATTTCCCTACTGTGGTTGGTGATATTTTTGAAAATAACACACTCAGAAATTCCAGTCTTCATCTTCTGTTTCGACCGCTTTTCCCATCACATATGAAGAGCCTGAACCGGAAAAGAAATCGTGATTTTCATCGGCATTCGGCGAAAGCGCGGCGAGGATTGCCGGATTTACTTCCGCCATTTCTGCGGGAAATAGCGGTTCGTAGCCCAGATTCATCAAAGCCTTATTGGCGTTGTAACAGAGAAACGCTTTCACATCGTCAGCCCATGTGGTTTCGGCATAGAGCTCATCGGTGTATTGCAACTCGTTGTCGTAAAGTTCCAGTAGCAAATCGAAGGCGAAACTCTTCAACTCTTCACGTTGGGCCATGGAGATCTTTTCAAGGTTTTTCTGATATTTATAGCCGATGTAATAACCGTGCACTGCTTCATCGCGGATAATCAGACGGATCAGGTCTGCGGTATTAGTTAGCTTTCCGCGGCTGGAGAAATACATCGGTAGCCAGAAACCGGAATAGAACAAAAATGATTCAAGAAACACACTGGCGATTTTCTTTTTCAGCGGATTATCACCGCGATAATGTTGCTGAATAATCTGTGCTTTTCGCTGCAACGGCGCGTTTTCTTCACTCCAGGCGTAGGCGGCATCGACATCTTTGGTCTGGCACAGCGTCGAGAAAATCGAACTGTAAGAGCGGGCATGAACCGCTTCCATAAAGCTGATATTCGATAATACCGCCTCTTCATGGGGCGTGAGTGCATCGGGCATCAGCGAAGGCGCGCCGATAACATTTTGCAGCGTGTCGAGCAGCGTCAGGCCAGTAAAAACGCGCATCGTCAGTTGTTGTTCTACGACACTTAATGTCTGCCAGGCGGGAATATCGTTCGATAGTGGCACCTTTTCTGGTAGCCAGAAATTGCTGGTCAGGCGATTCCACACCTCCAGATCTTTATCGTCTGTTATCTTGTTCCAGTTGATGGCGCTGATACGTGAGAGTTTCATAGATATTCCTTAAAGTGCACAGGAGACGCAGCCTTCAATTTCAGTGCCTTCCAGCGCCATCTGACGCAGGCGGATGTAGTAGAGCGTTTTGATACCTTTGCGCCAGGCGTAAATCTGCGCTTTGTTGATATCGCGAGTTGTGGCGGTATCGGGGAAAAACAGTGTCAGCGACAGCCCCTGATCGACATGGCGAGTCGCTTCGGCGTAGGTGTCGATGATCTTTTCTGCGCCGATTTCGTAAGCGTCCTGATACAGCGCCAGATTCTCGTTAGTCATAAACGGGGCAGGGTAGTAAACGCGTCCTGTTTTGCCCTCTTTGCGTATCTCTACTTTCGCCACAATCGGATGAATACTCGACGTGGCATGGTTGATATAAGAGATGGAACCGGTTGGCGGCACCGCCTGGAGATTTTGGTTGTATATGCCATAGCGCATCACGTCGTCGCGCAGTTGCGCCCACATTTCGCGGGTAGGTAACGTAATACCGCTGCGAGCAAACAACTCGCCAACTTTCGCCGTTTTCGGCTGCCAGTTCCCTTGCAGATATTGGCTGAAATATTCACCATTGGCATAGCGTGACTGTTTGAACCCGGCGAAGGTTTCACCGCGTTCGCGCGCCAGCAACATTGAGGTACGCAGCGCGTGCCAGGTGATGGTGTAGAAATAGAGATTGGTGAAATCCAGTGCTTCCGGCGAACCATAGGCGATGCCTTCTCGCGCCAGATAACCGTGTAAATTCATCTGCCCCAGACCGATAGCGTGTGAGGCGGCATTTCCGGCTTCGATGGACGGCACGCTGCGAATATGACTCATATCTGACACCGCAGTTAAACCGCGTACGGCGATCTCTACCGTGCGGGCAAAATCGGGGGAATCCATGGTGTGGGCAATATTCAACGAACCTAAATTGCAGGAAATATCATGGCCTGTGCGGGCATAGTCGAGATTCTCGTCATACTCTGAGGCGCTGTTAACCTGTAAAATTTCTGAGCAGAGATTGCTCATATTTATACGCCCGGCAATAGGGTTAGCACGGTTAACCGTGTCTTCATACATGATGTAGGGATAGCCGGATTCAAACTGGATCTCCGCCAGCCGCTGGAAGAAATCACGGGCGTTGATGTATTTTTTACGGATGCGTTCATCGGCTACCAGTTCGGCATAGTGTTCGCTGATGGCGATATCGGCAAACGGCTTGCCATAAACACGCTCAATGTCATAGGGCGAAAACAGTGCCATCTGCGCATTCTCTTTTGCCAGATGGAAGGTGATATCCGGGATAACCACGCCCAGCGACAGTGTTTTAATGCGGATTTTCTCGTCGGCATTTTCCCGCTTTGTATCGAGAAAACGCAGAATATCGGGATGATGGGCATGTAAATAGACTGCGCCAGCACCCTGACGCGCGCCGAGCTGGTTGGCATAGGAAAATGCGTCCTCCAGCATTTTCATCACCGGAATCACGCCAGAAGATTGATTTTCAATACGTTTAATTGGCGCGCCCGCTTCCCGCAGATTCGACAGCAAAAATGCCACGCCGCCGCCGCGTTTCGACAGTTGTAGTGCGGAATTTACTGCCCGGCCAATCGACTCCATATTGTCTTCAATACGCAGCAAAAAACAGGAAACCAGTTCGCCACGCTGCTGTTTACCGCAGTTGAGGAATGTCGGTGTTGCAGGCTGAAAGCGTCCTGACAGCATCTCATCGGTCAGTTGCGTCGCCAGTGTTTCATCGCCTTGTGCCAGCGTCAGCGCCACCATCGTGACTCGATCGGCAAAATCTTCCAGATAACGCTTACCGTCGAATGTCTTCAACGTATAGCTGGTGTAAAACTTCCATGCTCCGAGGAATGTCTGAAAACGAAAACCGCTGGCGTGTGCGTGGGCAAACAGTGTAATGACAAAATCGCGAGAGTAGCGGTTGAGGACGTTTTCATCATAGTAACCTTCGTTGACCAGCCAGTTCAGGCGCTGCTGCTGGCTACTGAAGGTCACACTGTTCGGGCGTACATGCGTCGCCATAAAGGCGTCAACGGCCTGGCGATCTTTATCGAACTGAATGCGACCTGCGCTATCGTAAAGGTTAAGCATCGCATTCAGAGCGTGGTAATCCATCGTTTCCTGCGTCAGGCGTTCTGCGGTTGTCGTTGCCAAAATTCGGTTACTCCTTTACGAACGTTTTCGATATCGCTTTGCGTACCCATGAGTTCAAAGCGGTACAGCCACGGCACGCCGCATTTCCGGGCTATCACATCTCCGGCGCGGCCATACGCCTCACCAAAGTTGCGATTACCCGAAGCAATAACGCCGCGAAGCAACGCCCGGTTGTGCTCGTCGTTTAAAAAGCGAATTACCTGTCGTGGCACCGCGCCAGCCGTACCGCCGCCGCCGTAAGAGGGCACGATCAGGATGTAAGGCTCGTCTACCTGAATCCGTTCCCGCTCATTGAGCGGGATGCGCACCGCGGGCAGTCCTAAACGTTCGATAAAACGCTGCGTATTTTCGGAGCTGCTGGAAAAGTAGACGAGTTGGCTCATGCACTGGCCGCGTGTGGCGCTGGATGCAGACGATTGATCATGTCCGGGCGGAAACCAGACCAGCTAAGATCGCCTGCAATCACTACCGGCAACTGACGAAAGCCCTGAGCACGTAACGCTTCCGCCGCTTCAGGAACGCGATCGACATTAATCATTTCAAAATCAAAGCCCCGGTTTTCCATCGCCCGTTTGGTGGCGTGGCACTGAACGCAATCGTTACGAGTGTAAATAATAATGCGCATGATTCGTATTTCCGTTTAAAATGAAGATACGGCGCGATGATACGCGTCGGGTTGTCTCTCTGTTGATACAGAGATACTAGATGTAGTTGAAAAAAGATTCAACCATACAAGATATGGGAATTTTAGATTGATTACACCACCGATGAATGGCTCAACGGGGTAGGGGATTTTGTGTTTTTTTGCCGGGCGATTGCCCGGCATCAGGAAGTTACATCCGCATGGAAACGGCCAGGCGGTTAAAGCAATTCATCAGCCCGATGGCAAATGTTAAGTCGCTGATTTCTGCTGCGCTGAAATGCTCAAGCAAAGGCTGATAAACGTCGTCCTCCGCATGGGTTCGGGCAATATCGGTCACCGATTCCGCCCATGCCAGCGCCGCCCGCTCGCGATCGTCAAAATGATGGCTTACGCGCCAGCCTGCCAGGGCATCCAGCTTATGCTGCGGCACACCGGATTTGCGTAATGCTTTGCTGTGCATCTCCAGACAAAATGCGCAACCATTGATTTGCGAGACGCGCAAATAAACTAACTCCATCAGCGTAGTTTCCAGCGTGCTATTTTCCAGCGCCGTTTTGGCCTGCACCAGCGCGTTATATACCGTTGGGCTAAGTTCGTAGTAAGGCTGACGTAATGTAGTCATACAGTTTCTCCTCTTATTAACGCCCGCAATGTAGCACTATAATGGACTGCTAAAGAGAGCCATAAATTACCTAAAAAAGCAGACCATATGCCGCGCTATCAGGATATCGCCCGTCAGTTAAAAACGGCTATTGAGCAAGGGGAACTGAAACCCGGCGCAAGGCTACCTTCAAGTCGTACCTGGTCGCAGGAACTGGGGGTGTCTCGATCCACTGTCGAAAATGCGTATGCTGAGCTGGTGGCGCAAGGATGGCTGATCAGGCGGGGACAGGCTGGCACATTTGTCAGTGAGCAGATATATCCGCAACAATCTACTGTACAAGTTGTGGCTTTTGCCGGTGAAAGTCAGCAACCGTTGCCATTTCAAATGGGATTACCCGCACTCGATCTCTTTCCGCGAGAGCTGTGGGCGCGGGTGATGGGGCGTCGCCTTCGTACCCAGACGCGCTTTGATTTGGCGTTAGGCGATGTCTGCGGTGAGGCGGCGTTGCGTGAGGCAATAGTTGATTACTTACGCGTTTCACGTGGGATTGATTGTCAGCCAGAGCAGGTCTTTATCACTCACGGTTATGCGGCCTCAATGGCTTTAATTCTGCACGCGCTGGCGAAACCGGGAAACGGGATGTGGATGGAAGATCCCGGCTTTCCACTGATTCGCCCGATTGTCACTCGCCACGGTGTGGAAATTTTGCCTGTGCCGGTTGATGACAACGGACTGGATATCACAAGCGGAATACATAATTATCCTGATGCGTGTTTTGCCCTGATAACACCAGCACACCAAAGCCCGCTGGGTGTGGCGCTCTCTTTAGCGCGCAGGCATCAGATACTGGAATGGGCAGAGCGTAGTCAGGCATGGATTATTGAAGATGATTATGACAGTGAGTTTCGCTATCACGGTAAGCCGTTACCGGCGTTAAAAAGTCTCGATGCACCGCAGCGGGTAATTTATGCCGGAACATTCAGCAAAGCACTATTTCCTGCATTGCGCTGTGCGTGGCTGGTGGTGCCGGTGAAGCAAATTGCACAATTCCGCCACCAGGCGTCACTGGCTCCATGTGCGGTACCTGTTCTATGGCAGAACACACTGGCAGACTTTCTTCGCGAGGGGCATTTCTGGCGGCATCTGAAGAAAATGCGTCAGCATTATGCTCAACGTCGGCAATGGATTGAGCAAGCGTTGACGCAGCAGGGATTTCAGGTTGTGCCGCAGAAAGGTGGTATCCAGATGGTGATCAGAATGATGGGCGATGATATTGCCCATGCGCGTAAAGCCAATGCTGCAGGCCTTGCGGTGCAGGCACTTAGCGACTGGCGTATCCGCTCAAGTGGGGAAGGTGGATTACTTCTCTCTTTTACCAATATCGTTAACGAAGGTATGGCGCGACAGGTAGCACAACAATTACGTAAAGCCTTAAGCTAAAAAACCCCGAAATCAGGTTCCGGGGTCAAAGACGCGTATTTATTATCATTGTTGCACTACGATTTGCGCATGCTTAACAGTGCGCCGATAAAAATACCTACCGCAGCTGCTGTACCCACGCTACACCAGGGTCTTTCACGAACAAAAGAATCCGCGCAGCCAACGGCATCGCGCGCGGCTTGCTGGACGCGAGTACGACCATGCATTCGCGCTCTGGTTTCTTTCAGTAGAGCCTGCGCTTTACTACGAGCGGCTTCGGCTTCCCCTTTGGCGTCGCTGCCCCAGGACTTCAATACAGACTCGAGACTGTCAGCCAATTGATTGACATCATTCTGGATATCCTGCACGCCATCATCGACGTCGTTGCGGTTCGGTCGGTTAAACATATGATCCCCCATTAGAATTCGATGTAATTTTCAGTGTAGACCATAATTTTCTTAACTGAGGTTCATCGCGGCTTTATGGACTTTTCTGAAAGCGTTGTGAATGCGCAATCAGGTAAGGTAGGCCCGCGGTTGATAATAACGAGGATCAAATATGTATTTACGACCAGACGAGGTGGCGCGCGTACTTGAAAAAGTCGGTTTTACTGTCGATGTGGTAACTCAGAAAGCTTATGGTTACCGCCGTGGGGAAAATTATGTCTATGTTAATCGCGAAGCGCGAATGGGACGTACCGCTCTGGTAATTCATCCAACATTAAAAGAACGCAGTTCAACACTGGCTGAACCCGCTTCCGATATTAAAACGTGCGACCATTACCAGCAATTTCCGCTCTATTTAGCGGGTGAACGTCATGAGCATTACGGTATCCCACATGGCTTTAGTTCGCGTGTTGCGCTTGAACGTTATTTGAATGGTTTATTTGGCGAAGCCAGTTAAAGACGCGACTGGCGATGCCAGTCGCGAAAAGAAGGGTCAGGCTTTTACCTGCTGGTAACGGCTGACTTTGAACAGTCGGCGGCAATAATCGAGGAAGTAGCCATAAACCGCCCCCATCAACATCGAAACAACGATGTTTGAACTGACCGCCGCCATAATCTGATGCCAGTCTGCGCCCACCACTAACAAGATCGCCACATACACCGGTGACTGGAACGTCACATACGCCAGGATATCCGCCAGATTTTTTACCCAGCCCGACGGACTAACTTTGCGTGCCGCGCGCATAAACAGATCGCGGTACATACCGTATGGCCATGCAATTAAGATGTTCACCGGAATCGCTACCAATCTGGAATAAATAGACTGTTCGAAGCTCATTCCGGAGAGGAAAACTTCAATACACATGTTCACGACAGAACAGTAAACAACCATCGCGAACGTATCTGCAACTGCATGACGCAAGCGTGACTGCGGTGAGAACATGCTAATGCTCCTTAATAAAAGCGTAATGGGACGTTAATAGAGATGAAAGCAGTGGATCTCATTGTCATCTGCATTTTCGCATAGCGTATATCGCTGGCTATGACTAATCAATTAGTGAAAAATTTTTATTTAATCTGTTTTTGTAGATAAAATATTCCGTAGCGGCGCGTTTTTTGTACGTTGTGGATTTTTACGTGCCGATATACTTAATTTTCAATTAAATCAAATATATATGCATGTGACTTTATTTTCGCTAATGGAGGTTTGGGAGGAGGTTACGCCATAAGCGTAGAGAATTCGGTGAATGTAATGATTTGGTCATTTTCAGCATTTTTTATGCCAGATAATGCACAATGCCAGCAGAAAACACCAGTGAGATATACTTTTTACTATTCAGTTTGATTGCATTTTTATTCATTTTTGTTTTGTTGGGCTTGAGGGGGTGGTGAGCGGCGAGCGCCGGTCTGTTTATCGATAACCGAAATTACTCATCAAAATGGCTAATATATAATCTTGAAATTATTCTGAGAGTTTCAGAAAATAACAGCTGAAATAATCTCGTGCAGGACTGTAAATAGATTAAATTTTGTGGAAATATAATAAGTGATCGCTTACACTACGCGACGAAATACTTTTTTGTTTTGGCGTTAAAAGGTTTTCTTTATTATGTCCGTAATGTTACAAAGTTTAAATAACATTCGCACTCTCCGTGCGATGGCTCGCGAATTCTCCATTGACGTTCTTGAAGAAATGCTCGAAAAATTCAGGGTTGTCACTAAAGAAAGACGTGAAGAAGAAGAACAGCAGCAGCGTGAACTGGCAGAGCGCCAGGAAAAAATTAGTACCTGGCTGGAGCTGATGAAAGCTGACGGAATTAACCCGGAAGAGTTATTGGGTAATAGCTCTGCTGCTGCACCACGCGCTGGTAAAAAACGCCAGCCGCGTCCGGCAAAATATAAATTCACCGATGTTAACGGTGAAACTAAAACCTGGACCGGTCAGGGCCGTACACCGAAGCCAATCGCTCAGGCGCTGGCAGAAGGTAAATCTCTCGACGATTTCCTGATCTAATTACTGAGGCCGGATGTCGCTGCTATGGCGCGTCCGGCGTCGCTTCTCAAGCTTGTTGGTTCCACGGCATCTTATCTAACAACCTTGCCATCCCACAAAAACCGCTAATTCCTGCAAACAGTAACCCGGCACCAACAAAGCCGCTTAATAAGAAGAAACCGCTATTTACGGTATAACCCAGTACAACACCGATTAATATTAAACCACCCGCGGCGATCTGCACCTGGCGCATTAACGGCAAGGGTTGAGATTTATTTACCGCTACTGGCAATCCTGCTTTTTTCCAGCCATCAATCCCATCTTCGAGTAAAAAGATTTCTGCGGGGGCGGCAATCGCTGCTAATTTATCGGCGTTATTACTGGTGCGTTTACCTGCCTGGCAGTGGAATATAATTTGCTCGCGACGTAATTTAGCCGGAAGACCTGACTGTTCGAGCACGGATAATGGAGCCAAATCTGCTTCAGGAATATGTTCACGAAGATATTCATCAGCATCACGAATATCGATTAACTTTGCGCCGCGTGCGATTAATTCTTGTGCATCATGCGGCGAAATGGTTGTCAAAGCCATAGTGACTCCTTACGGACAATAGACATTTTTCAGGGTGGCGATAATGGCATTTACCGCCTCATTTTTAATGGAATATAGAATGCGTTGGGCATCCCGTTGGCTGTCGATAAGCCCTTCGTCCCGCATACGAGCGAGATGCTGTGATGTCGCAGAGGCACTCAATCCGGTAATGCGCGTCAGCTCTCCCGCGCTGGTGCCGGGTGAACCGCTAAGCATGCACAGAATCAGCAACCGTTTGGGGTGGCTCATTGCTTTCAATAAGGCTGCTGCCTGTTCGGCACTGGCCTGTAATTGCGCGAGTTCAGTCATAGTTATTTAAGTGTTTTCTAAATTAAGTAAACTCTAAACTAAAAATACAACATATGCCAGCATCAGCCGCGTAAATGAGAGTAAAAGCGTAAGCTGAAACTGGCAGGCTCCGCTAAAATTACTACGCTTAAGAGATAAAATCTCTTTTTAAACAATGAGTAATTTTCTTATAGGGAGTAAATATGGGTTTCTGGAGAATCGTCATCACCATCATTCTGCCGCCGCTCGGCGTGCTGCTCGGTAAAGGGTTCGGTTGGGCGTTCATTATTAATATTCTGCTGACACTGCTTGGGTATATCCCCGGTTTGATTCACGCGTTCTGGGTGCAAACCCGCGATTAAACCTGTCCTCACCCCCGCGGCGTTAACGCGCCGCGTTCCTCTGCTACACTTTCTGAGTGTTTCCGTTAACGAATGAGGTAGCTATGGGTCTGTTCAATTTTGTGAAAGATGCCGGAGAAAAACTCTGGGACGCGGTTACAGGTCAGCACGATAAAGACGATCAGGCGAAGAAGGTGCAGGAGCATTTGAACAAAACCGGTATACCTGATGCCGATAAAGTGAATATTCAAATTGCCGACGGCAAAGCGACGGTCACTGGTGACGGCTTAAGTCAGGAGGCGAAGGAGAAAATCCTTGTTGCGGTGGGGAATATTTCCGGTATTGCCAGTGTCGATGATCAGGTGAAAACGGCGACACCAGCCACTGCCAGCCAGTTTTATACCGTTAAGTCTGGCGACACTCTGAGTGCCATTTCCAAACAGGTCTACGGTAACGCCAATCTGTACAATAAAATCTTCGAAGCGAATAAACCGATGCTAAAAAGCCCGGATAAAATTTACCCGGGGCAAGTGTTGCGTATTCCTGAAGAGTAGTTAATTGCCAGCCATTGCCTGCTGGATAATGGGAATTGGCGTCAGTAAATGCTGGCGCATTAACTCACTGGCGCGCGCGGTATCTCGCGCCAGTACCGCCGCAGTCAGGGTCTGGTGCTGATCGCGTTTATCCTCCAGCATTTCCACCGAAAGCACTGTTCGCCGCAGCCAGATAAATCGATAGCGCGCCGCCAGATCAAACAACCGTTCACGCATTTGCAGCAAATAGTGAGAACCACAGCCCGCCACAATTGCAGTATGAAACGCCTGATGACGCAGATCCCACTCATCAAGCATTTTCTCACTGGCGTCACAGGCCTCCAGCTTACTCAGCAGATGCGCTTTTGCGAGAACGTCTGCCTCCCATTCATCGCCACCGCGGGCAATCGCCAGACTGACCAGCATCGCTTCCATATTGGCGCGGGCGTCGAAAATATCGAGCAGCTCCTGCTCTGACATAGACGCCACCCGATACCCTTTTTGATTCACCACCGTGACCAGTCGTTCTGCTACCAGTTGCGAAAGCGCTTCCCGCAACGGCCCAACGCCAAGTGCATAACGCGATGTCAGCAAACTCATCCGTAATTTTTCATCCGGTTGAAAATTACCGCGAATAATATCGTTCTTCAGCCAGCGATAGCCATCCAGAGACGTAATGGTCATGGTGTGACTCCTGATCATTATTAGCGCGTATTATGAACGGGTGTTTTTTGCCACAATACCAGTTTTTTCCAGCGCGCCATAATCGGCACGGTACAGATTATCCCTATCGCTAATAAACCGGTGGAGATCACTTCTAACTGTTGCGCCGGGCGGAATAGCATCACTACCAACACAAAGGTAATAAAGCCGATTACCAGCCAGGTGAGCCACGGATAAAGCCACATCCGCAGGCGAATTTCGCTTCCTTCTGCTCGCAGAATTTTGCGCATCCGCAATTGTGAAACGGCGATGACTAAATAAACCAGCAGGGCGATAGCGCCGGAGCTGTCGATCAGAAATTTAAACACTTTCGCAGGCGCGTAATAATTCACCACCACCGTTAAAAATGCCGCGCCGGTGGAGAGTAATACCGCCACATACGGGGTTTTACTGCGGTTGATTTTACCCATTACCGCGGGAGCATCACCGCGACGGCTTAAGGAGTAGAGCATTCTGGAAGCGGTATACAGCGCCGAGTTCAGGCAACTGGTTACGGAAAGTAATATCACGCAGTCCATGATTAATTTCGCATGGGGAATATTGAGCAATTCCAGAACCGAGCGATAAGATCCAACGGCTTTCAGCCCCGGCATATTCCACGGTATTAATGCCACGACGACAAAAATAGAGCACAAATAGAAGATAGAAATACGCCAGATAACCGAGTTGGTGGCGCGGACAATATGTTTTTCCGGCGTGTCGGATTCCGCGGCGGCAATGGTGACAATTTCTGCGCCCATAAACGAGAACATGGTGATCAACATCGCGCTTAATACCGCACCGAAGCCATTGGGCATAAAGCCGCCGCTATCCCACAATCTTGAGATCCCGCTCACTTCGGCATAAGGGTAAAAACCGCTAATTGCGACTGCACCAAGGAATATAAACGCCAGAATGGCAATGACTTTGCAAAGCGCCAGCCAGAATTCAAATTCGCCGTAGTTTTTAACGCTTAATAAATTACTGCCGGTTAAGGCGAGGGTAATGACGAGGGAAAATAACCAGATAGGAATACCTGGAACCCACGAGTGCAGGATCATGGCTGCGATATTGGCTTCCAGCGGGATAACCAGTACCCAAAACCACCAGTACAGCCAGCCGATGGTATAACCCGCCCAACGACCAATAGCTTTATCGGCATAGGTGGAAAACGAACCCGTGTCGGGCGTGGCAACCGCCATTTCCGCCAACATCCGCATAATCATAACCACCAGTAATCCGGCGAACAGATAGGCCAGTAATACCGCTGGACCCGCTTCGGCGATGGCGACGCTGGAACCGACAAACAGACTTGCGCCGATAACACCGGCAATAGACAACATGGTGACGTGGCGTGATTTCAGCCCGCCGCCTAACTCATGTGGTTGCGATGATTGCCCCATCCTGAATCCTCTCGAAAGTGTGACACTTGGGAGAGCGGCCCGACATTTCCCGCGTCGGGTCACGCGTTTAATTGTTATTGGTTCTTTTTGCCGGAGAGCGGCTCCGCCTTATCCGGCCGACATAGATTTATTCCTGTTCACGTACAGATTGTTGGATGCGGCGTAAACGCCTTATCCGACCTGGATTCTCGTAGGCCGGACAAGACGCGAAGCGTCGCCTCCGGCATGGTGCGGTGCTACTGCTTCGCCTCATCAAAACATTGGCTGATGATCTCCAGACCCTGACGGATCTGAGCGTCTTCAATGGTGAGCGGTACAAGGATGCGCAGCACGTTGTAATACGGGCCGCAGGAGAGAAGAATCAGGCCTTTATCGCGGGCGCGCGCCACGATCTCGGTGGTGAGTTTGGCGTCCGGTTTGCTATGATCTCCACCTTCAAACAGCTCGATGGCGATCATCGCTCCCAGACCACGTACATCGCCGATCTCGGTGTGTTTTTCGGCGATCGCCAGCAATCCGTCTTTCAGCTTTTGCCCCAGATCGTTGGCTTTTTGCAGCAGATTTTCCTGTTCAAACACCTTCAACACTTCCAGCGCTGCCACGCAGGCAATCGGGTTACCCGCATAAGTGCCGCCTAAGCCGCCCGGAGCGACAGCGTCCATCACTTCGGCGCGCCCGGTGACGCCCGCCAGCGGGAAACCGCCTGCGATCGATTTCGCGAACGTGGTGAGATCCGGCGCGACGCCCATTTGCTCCATCGCAAACAGCGTGCCGGTACGCCCCGCGCCGCTTTGCACTTCATCGGCAATCAACATGATCCCGTGCTCGTCACACAGTGCGCGTAAACGCTGCATAAAGGCTGGCGTCGCGGCGTAGAAACCGCCTTCGCCCTGAACCGGCTCAATCACGATGGCGGCGATATCTTCCGGCGCAGCGTCATTTTTGAAGATCCGGTGAATACTGGCGATAGCGTCATCTTCACTGATCCCGTGCAGCGGACAAGGATAAAGCGCGCGATAAACATGGCCCGGCATCAGCCCCATACCCGCAGAGTACGGGTTCACCTTACCAGTCAGCGCCAGCGTGTAGTGCGTGCGCCCGTGATAGGCGCCGCTAAAGGCGATGGTCCCGCTACGTTTGGTGGCGGCGCGGGCGATTTTCACCGCGTTTTCCACCGCTTCGGAACCCGTGGTGACCAGCAGCGTTTTCTTGGCGAAATCGCCCGGCACCTTTTGATTCATAATCTCGCACAGCTCCAGATACGGCTCGTAGGCCAGCACCTGGAAGCAGGTGTGCGACAATTTTTTCAACTGCGCTTCCACCGCCGCCACCACCTTCGGATGCAGGTGCCCGGTATTGAGCACCGCAATCCCGCCCGCAAAATCAAGATACTCACGGCCTTCAACGTCCCACACCCGGCAGTTTTCCGCGCGGTCAGCGAAAATCGGGTGAATTTGCCCAACGCCACGGGGAATCGCCTGACTGCGGCGCTGCATTAACTCTTTATTGCTGCTCATTCGCGTTCTCCAGTTAAAGACCGATGCACATGTATTTGATTTCTAAATAATCTTCGATGCCATACTTCGAACCTTCACGACCCAGCCCCGAGGCTTTTATGCCGCCGAACGGGGCCACTTCATTGGAAATAATGCCGGTATTGATGCCGACGATGCCGTATTCCAGCGCCTCGCCCACGCGGAAGACGCGGCTTAAATCACGGGCGTAAAAATAGGCGGCAAGGCCAAACTCGGTGTCATTGGCCTGCGCAATCACATCGGTTTCATCTTTAAAGCGGAACAGCGGGGCGAGGGGGCCGAACGTCTCTTCTTTCGACACTTTGGCGTTGGCCGGAACATCCACCAGAATGGTCGGCTGGAAGAAGTTGCCGCCGCGTTCATGCGCTTTGCCTCCGCAAACCACGCGCGCGCCTTTCTCCAGCGCATCGGCGATATGCTCTTCCACTTTTGCTACCGCTTTTTCATCGATCAGTGGCCCAATGGTGACGCCTTTTTCCAGCCCATCACCGATGTGCAGTTTGCTCACCGCCTGCTGCAATTTTTCGGCAAAGCGGTCATACACGCCGTCCTGCACATACAGGCGGTTGGCGCAGACGCAGGTTTGCCCGGCGTTACGGAATTTCGAGGCCAGCGCGCCTTCCACGGCTTTATCGAGAGCGGCATCGTCAAAGACAATAAACGGTGCGTTGCCGCCCAGCTCCAGCGACACTTTTTTGATGTCTTTCGCGCACTGTTCCATTAACTGGCGACCAATTTCGGTCGAACCAGTAAACGACAGCTTGCGCACCAGCGGATTGCTGGTCAGTTCGTTACCGACCGCGCCCGCCGAACCGGTGACCACGTTAAATACGCCAGCCGGAATGCCCGCGCGGATCGCCAGCTCTGCCAGCGCCAGCGCAGAGAACGGTGTCTGACTGGCGGGTTTCAGCACCATCGTGCAGCCTGCCGCCAGCGCCGGACCGGCTTTACGGGTAATCATCGCTGCCGGGAAGTTCCACGGCGTGATAGCGGCGGTAACGCCAATCGGCTGCTTGATAACAATCAGGCGTTTATCGGCCTGATGACCGGGAATGGTGTCGCCATAAATACGCTTGCCTTCTTCGGCAAACCACTCAATAAAGGAGGCGGCGTAGCTGATTTCGCCTTTCGCTTCCGCCAGCGGTTTGCCCTGTTCGAGGGTCATCAGGCGCGCTAAATCGTCCTGATGCTCCATCATCAAATTGAACCAGTTGCGCAGAATGTTGGCGCGTTCTTTGGCGGTAAGGGCACGCCAGGCGGGCAGGGCGCGGTTGGCGGCGTCGATAGCGGCGCGGGTTTCATCTGCGCCCATTTTGGGTACGCTACCCAGCTTGTCGCCGTTTGCCGGATTAGTGACCTCGATGACTTCGCCATTGTTGGCGTCCAGCCACTCCCCGTTAATTAACGCCTGCTGGCGGAATAAGTTACTGTCGTTCAGTTTCATCGCTACATCCTGTTTTCAAAGGTTATTGATTAAAGGCGGCGTGTAAGGCATCCACACTACGTGCCGCTCGCAGCGTGCGTCCGGGGTTACTCTGGCTTGCCAACAGCGTTTGTACCTTGCTGACAATATGCGCACCAATAGGAATTGCTGATGTCGCTGCTGGGGAGGGCGCATTGCAGGTGTGGATCGTGCGCGGGGTGGTGACAAACAGAAAATCGTCAATCAGCTTGCCGTCCGGCGATACTGCCTGCGCCCGCACACCGGCGGGCCAGGGCTGGAGATCGCTTAACGAAAGCCCGGGACAATACTTTTGCACCAGCCGCAGATAGCCGCTTTTGCACAGCGAGTTTTTCATCTCGCCCAGTCCTGAGCGTAGATGGTTTTGCAGCACCCGGCGAATCCCCGACGAGCCCAAAATCTCCAGCGTGTCGCTAAATGAGAAGTCGCGCTTGCGATAGCCTTCGCGTTTGAACGCCAGCACCGCGTTTGGCCCGACGGTCACGCTGCCGTCGATCATCCGGGTGAGATGAACGCCTAAAAATGGCATTGCCGGGTCGGGAATGGGGTAAATCAGGTGGTTAACAATCTGGTTATGCGCCGGGCCAAGGCGGAAATATTCGCCACGGAACGGGCAAATGATAAAGCCCGGCTCGAGGCCGAGCATTTTCACCAGCCGGTCAGCCATCAGCCCGGAACAGCTAATCAGCGTCGATGCTTCATATTCACCGCCCTGACGGGTCCGTATCACCACGCCGTTTTTATGCTCACTGAGGGCGCTGACTTCGGCGTTATAAATAATCTCACCGCCTCTGGCCTGGAAGATTTTTGCCATTGCCGCTGTCACTTCGCGGTAGCTGACAATACCGCTGGACGGCACAAAAATGCCGCCCAGTCCGGTGATATTCGGTTCGCGCTCGCGTAGCTCCTCGGCGTTTAACCACTCGCGCTCAATACCGTTCGCCGCTGTGCGTTCCCATAACGCCCGCATCCGCTCCATTTCGAGATCGGACGTGGCGACCAGCATCTTGCCGCAGTTGTCGTAGCGAATGCCGTTTTGATCGCAAAAGGCTTTGGTGGCGCGGTTTCCCGCCAGGCAAAACTGCGCCTTCAGGCTGCCGGGCGTGTAATAGACCCCGGCATGGATCACGCCGCTGTTGTGGCCCGTCTGGTGACAGGCCGGGCCGGACTCTTTTTCCAGCAACGCAATGCGTGCATCCGGATAGACATCAATCAGTTGCATGGCGGTCGACATGCCAATGATGCCGCCGCCAATAATCACAAAATCATACATCCGCTCGATTCCTTTGCGCTTACTGATGCGTCTGGTAGTGGTGAGTGGCGTAAGCGAAATAGCCGCGCTGGCGCATCAGTTCGCGACGCAGATCCGGATGCGGAGTAAAGCGGTCGCGTCCATGTAGCCAGAACAGATTGTTTATCAACAGGAATTTGCCAACGGGAACGGGTACAGACAAAATGCCTTTGCTGGTTTCAATGGCGTCTGAAAGCTCGCTCAACCACACGCCTTCCTCGAAATCCTTCGGCTGGACGAACTGGTCGATATAGCGCATCACCGGGCGGCCCTGCTGATCGACGTCGAACACCGGATGGAAAACATCTTTGCTGACGTTTTTGCTCGGCGGCGCGGCGAAACGCATTGGGCGACGCGCCAGCGGGTGGCGGAAATAGTGCTCCAGATGTTCCCAGTCATCGAGATGCAGCAGCAGCGAATTTCCGCCCTGCATGTTTTGCTCGTCGATTTTCATCATCAGCACGTAATCAGTGATTTCTTCGACGTAGGTGCCGTCGTTGTGCAGCTCCATCACACGATGCGGCTGACGCAGATAGCTGTCTGAGTTATCGACATTTTTCACTACAAAACGCGCGTAATACTGACCGCTCATGGCGTCGAAATTTGAGCGACCAATCAGATGCGCCACCGCCGTTGCGAGCTTCACCATCTCATCTGCCTGCGCGACATCATCGACACCTAGCGCATTAATTAACAGCGCACCTTCAGCACGGTTTAGCAGCGTCTTCAACAGCAACGGTTGCAGCTGATTCGCACACAAATCATCAAGAATTTTGCCTACCCGAAAGCGCAGAAACGATTTGTACTCCAGTGCCTGCACGGGCCATTCGGCAACCTGCTCGAGAAACCGTTTGGTCGTCTGTTCGGTGAAGGTGAGTTCCAGCAGACGCGGGGATTGCGCCGATGGGATGAGAGTGAATCCGCTATAGTCCTGGCCTGAATCGACAGCGTTATTTTGTACGGCGGTCAGTGCATTCATCAGAAGCGATCCTCTTATGAGATGTAGGGTGACATGGCGATGCTCATTTCGTAGCCATAATCTAAAAATATCTACATTTCTGAAAAATGCGCACAAAAGCGACATATTGTTTTCTTATTGTGATTAAAAGCAACAAATTAGTAACATTTAATGTAGGGTATTAAGGCAAAGGAGACAGGAAATGAATAACTAAAGCAACAGGTTAGGGAGAGCTACCATCAGAGAACAGATTATCTGGTCGATAAAAAACAGTAAATGGCTTCACTGCAAAATGACCGTTAGTAAACTAAACATATCATCTGCCCCGTTTTAGCGGGGCAGATATAACATTAAATTACAAATAGAAATAGTTCGGCGGTTCTCCTGTTTTCCCTAAAAGAAGAGCGCTGCGCCCAGGAATATTGATATTTAGAGCTCCGCCTCTAAGCGTAAATACTTTACCAGGGGGAATACTTTTGCGTGTATTATTATTATTAATGGTAACGCTATTACTCCCCATGTTTTTATATATTCCTGGTTGCAATTTGTTAGGCCAGGTACCTTCAACTTCTTCGTTTCCTTTATTTATTATAACTAGTCCATCATGAGGAGAGTGATTAATGTTCACAGAATCCCCACGACTAAAGGCCAGAACATTTTTAGTTGCAAATACACCCTCAAATGCGCTCCATATTCCTTCTTTATCTATATATAATGCGTGGAATTCATTGTAGAGCTGCTGATAGGTAGAGCAACCTTTATTAAGCCACGCCTCACCGCCGACACGAGTGGACCCATCATCATTTTTAATCTCAGTCGTTGATTTTAATACCTGACCATCCCAGTAAACTAAAGGCCTGCTGAACGGGAGAGCGGCCATATATGCCATTGCTAATTGTTCATCTTGCTGATGGTTAAATAAAAAGTCATTGAAAAGATTACCATTGTTAGGGAAATCGTGGTTGATGTTAATCAATATCCGTCTTTCTGATGGGATGCTTGAGATTGCGGAACCCGGTTTTGATGCAAGGGTTTGGAGATCTCCACCGAATGAAAAGGCTTGTATCGTCTTCATGAGCAATGAAAAATCAATGGCGCTTAAATCATCTCTTTCATAAAGCAGCGATGACATTTGTTGTTCATCTAACGGACAAGTTACCAGGTATTCCATGTAATTCATAACAGCTTTTTTTTGATATTTTGGATTAAATAAATTTGTATTGTGCAACCGCTCATTATAATTTTTAAGCGGTGGGGTTATCGACCTCTCTATTTGTTCATGTTTTGAGTGTTTTGCTGCATCATAACGTAAACCTCGTACGCCATATTTTCGCATTTCACGAACGTATTGATTTTGCAACATAATAACCTGGTCACTTTTGGGTGTTGTTTTAGGCATTCCATTTAAACGCTTTTCTTTTAATGCATGGAGGTTTTCCCATTCATCCTTAGAAATATTATCTTTACTTGCTTCGAAGTCTTTTGCAGTGAGATGTATATCTTCTGGATGGATTTGGTCACGTTCTTTTGTTACTGGATCTATAATAAAGGGAATCAAGACCTGACCTTGCCAATAGCCAGGGATACCACTTTCTATATCTTTACTAATCTTCGCTCGTATATCGGCAGAGGGATAATCCAGATCATTTTTACCACTTCCTCCGATCCCCATAAAGTTAAATGTATAATCAGGAATGATATCGATGCCAAATTTTTTGGCATCTTTAACCAATGCGATAAAATCCTGCAAATCTCCCATTGGATTATGGATGGTACAAAGATCTTCGGGTTGATAAGCGTGATACCAGTAACCTTTTTCTTCTTCAGGTGTTTCTGGTCCGTCGGCGCGGAAAGTTGTTACGGGAGGGATTTGTATATAACCATAATGGCAACGTGCAAACTCGGCCATATTTTTCCTGATTTGCTGGTAGGTGGCATTAAAAGCATGAAGAATCGCCTCGCCAGGTTTTTTGGGTGTGATGATTTCACATTGTGATTTCTGATCAGCAGTAAGAGATTTACGCTCAAGTGTTTGCCGTAGATGTTCTGGATTGATTAATATTTTAAATGTTTCTTGAGCTCCGGAAGGTGAAGTTACGTTAATATTATATACATCGGCTGCCAGCTCATAGTCAGGAATGTTAATAGCATATGCAACATACTTATCTTTTGGAGACGGTTTGTCAGATATAATGTGAGTGAAATGTTCAGCTGGACCATACTGATGAACACCGCTGTTATCACCTCTTTCAATCATTGTATCTCGTTGATAAATCCATGTTTTTCCTTCTCCTATCCTGTCTGGCGCTGTAATGCTACGCTGTGCTGCTTTGTTCAACTCTCGGTAAGTTGTATCTGGAAAAAGGGAAATTTTATAATCGTTTTTTAACAGATCATTAATGACTTTTTCTGCGTGAAAAGTTGATATAATTTCTCTGTCTTTTAAATCCTGAGGATAAACTCCACAAGAATTAATAATATTTGTTATACAGTTTAGATATTCTAATGTATTTAATTTGGAATTTAAATTCCCGTCAGTAATGTTCCATGATAACAATGTGGGGTTGTCGATAGGTAAATTTCTTGGTCCTGGTTTTATAGAAAACATAATAAAGTTCCTCTAATGGTAGAGTAATATGGTGTATACGGAAACATAAAAATGTTTAATTGTTGTGAAAGTAATTGCAAACAGATGTCCTACTTTTATCCAATATTTATATGGAAAAGGATAATGCTTAAATCTGTTTTTTTAATTATCGATGTGGTCTGGAGAGGCAACTGTCAAAAATCGCTCATACGAAACTAATGATTAGCAGAATAAGATCTATGAAAGAATATATTGCTATATGAAGTTTATTTTTATGGGGTGAAAAGTAACAGATATCATAATGATGCGAAAACTCTTCAGCTAATGTAATAAAGTTATATTATTAGATACAAAATCATTACAAACTATTATTGAATCGATGGTAACTATAAATAGTGCTAAGTATTAGCATTTGCTTGTTGACTGAGAGTATCGACTTTGTGAATGGAAGCGGTGTCGGGTTTTATGTCGCAGGTAATGACGACCCAGGATGAATGAGAACGCATAAAAATCTGTTATTTACATCATAAGATCATCATGTTTATTGCGTGGTTTATAAGTATTGTTATTGCATACTCAAGGCCCTTTAGCTCAGTGGTTAGAGCAGGCGACTCATAATCGCCTGGT
>NZ_PTRX01000039.1:0-33052 GCF_002966045.1 Escherichia sp. MOD1-EC5189
ACCAATAAATTACCGCCATTTTCCAGCAGCACATTGGTCGCTAAATTTCCGGCAATGGAAAAGGTGCCGTACTGGTGAGTACCGCTGATTTCAATACCGTTAGCCGTGCTCGTCTGGAGAGCGGCACCGCTGTTCTGGATGATATCTGTCGCTTTGCCATTATCGTTGACTGTCAGCGTACCGCCTTCATTAATCGTTGTTTTTACTGCCTCACCGTTAGCCGAAACTGTTTGTATTCCGCCGTCGTTAATCGTTGTCTCAGTCGCCACACCCTCGACGATTTGTTCACCGCCGGTAAGCATCGTGCCAGTCGCAGTGGCTTTTGTTTTGACGATCTCCCGTCCGCCCGCATTGACCTGTGTTTTGGCGGAAGTGGTGTCTGACTCCACGGTTAACACGCCGCCATTTGCCAGCAGGATATTGTTCGCCGCATCCTGCTCGATGCTGAACGCGACGCCATCAGCGCGTGTCCCTGTGACCCGCGTCGCCCTGGTGGTTGCCACCAGCGCGCCCTGGCTACTCTGCTGTATCCCCGTAGCGCTGCCTTTCTCCCGCACATCGAGTGTGCCGCCGTCATTAAGTACCGAGTTTTCAGCCAGACCGCCCTCATTAACTACCTGTGAACCGCCATTAATAATGGAACCTTCCGCTGTCCCGTTTGCCATAATTTGTTGTAGGCCAGAGACGATATCGGTATTGATCGCCTTACCATAATTCTGAACGGTTTGCGTGCCGCCTTTGATGTGCGTTTTATCTGTTGACCCACCATCAACAATTTGTTCACCACTTTCGATATTTGCCTCAGTGGCTAAACCATATACCGTTTGCTTGCCACCTTTGATATTTGCTTTATCAGAAGTGGCACTGGCATATATTGTTTGGGTGCCCGCACTATTGAGTACAGTGCCAACATCTTTTCCATAAACATCCATTTTGCCGTTGGCATTAATAATCGTATCAACTGCCCGGGAACCAGTAACGACTGTTAATGAGCCAGCGTTTTCCAGCACTACATTTTTAGCTTCTGAATTCCTGATGTAGAAAGCATCACCAAAACTGTTGGTTCCTTCGATAAGTGTTCCGGAAGTCGTGGAAGCAATTAATGCGCCGCCGGATTGTTGCTCAACATGCTTAGCCTCACCACCGTCCTGAACCTCCAGAACGCCACCATTATTAAGTCTGGTGGTATCTGTTTTAGCCTCCTTCTGGACAATCAGCTTACCGCCAGCATCAACGGTAGTATTTTTCGCCGTGGTTTTAGCCACTACCGTCAGTTCGCCGGTATTTTCCAGCACAACATAATTAGCCTCCCCTCCGGTAATAGTGAAGTGAGAGAGCTTGTTGTATCCTTCAATATCAGTCCCTGCGCCCGTGTTGGCAACTAAAGCACTGCCCGTCTCCTGGTTAACCCCATGTGCGATACCACCGGTATAGACAATCAGCGAGCCTCCGGCGCTAATATTGCTGCCAGTTGCCGTACCATCTTTCTCAACAACCTGCCGGCTCCCGGAGGAGATATTTGTCGTGTCAGCTTTCCCGCCGCTCTTGATATTTTGTGTTCCGCTGTTGATATTGGTTCCCGTGGCAATACCATGATTATTTATATTCTGTGTGCCACCATTAATTATGGTATTTGTCGCGTTTCCGGCAACATCCATAACGCCGCCATTATCTATTCGGGTCGCATCAGCTTTAGCATTCGTTAAAACTGACATTGTTCCTTTATCTTTAATAATCGTCTTATTTGCCGAACCATATACGTCTAAATGACCACCGTTTTCCAGCAACACATTGTCTGCCACGTTATTGTGAATAGAGAATGCCCCTTCACTATTCGTACCGCTCACCGTCGACCTGTCAGTCATTGCTTTTAAAGCCGCGCCATCGTGCTGGGTAACATTCGTTGCCGTGCCCTCTCTAACATCAAGCACGCCACCGGAATATATTTCAATAACATTCGAGGTGCTCCTGCTATCAACAATTTGCGTCCCACCAGAATAGATCGTGGTAGTGTGCGCCGTTGACGTGTTTTGCAGCGTCTGCATTCCTCCATTTTTAATGGTGGTTATTTGTGCAGTGCTTGAATCAACATCCTGTCGACCACCATCTATTGTGGTGTCCAGCGCATGGCTCTTAATTGTTCTTTGGTCACCTCCATTTTTAATGATAGTGTTTTCTACAATACTCGAATCTACATACTGTCGGCCCCCATCTATTGTTGTGTTCGTTGCCAGACTTCCTTGTGTGATGTTCTGAGAACCAGATGTATTTATCGTCGTACCGTCAACATGCCCCTGAGCTGTTACTGTTTGTTTACCACCATCAATGACAGTCCCGTTTGCTCTCCCTCCTTCGACGTATGAATTACCATTCTTAATTATCGTGCCATTGCTGGTACCATCCTTATAAATGTACTGATTGCCACCCTCGATTAACGTGCCATTGCTGGTACCACCGTTATAAACTTGCTGATTGCCACTCGCGATTATCGTACCGCTAGAATTCCCACCATTATAAATTACCTGTGTACCCCCATGAAGGATTGTATTATTAGCTTGCCCCTGATAATTGTTATGGTTTGCTACATCTTGTTGTCCACCCATTTCAATAATACTTCCATTAGACACCCCACCAAATACAGTCTGGTGGCCGTGATTAATGATATGAGTATCATTAGTTGTCCCCCGTTCATCTACTATTTGCTCGCCATCCACAGTTTCACCATTTACGATACCAGTAACGATTGATGTGAAAGCAGCCTCTCCAGGCTGGGCATATATCAAGGCAGATATCAATAAGGAAAGTACTGAACGGCGAAAATAATAGCGACTGGTCCTGTTCATAAATTTCATCCTCTGAAAAGTGAATACTGAGTAGCGGGTAAGCGACCTTAGCTCTGCTGCAACATCGGCCCACAGGCACCAGACCAGGGGATTCATCCTTAAGAGACAGCGCAAGTGTATTGTGTTCACCGCTCATCAAAGACATCATGATGAAATGATGATATTCCGCATAAGAAAGAGGCATTTTTAGACGCATCGCGCTGAAGTGTGGTTGAATAAAAATCAATCTTTTCAGATAAGACTGTCGTACGCTTATTCTGCGAAAATAAGGCCGTCGGCAAAGTAAAATGACTCACATAATTGTTTCTGATGAATATCTTCTACTCACATGAATATTACACAATAATATTGATGCATCAGATTATCTTACCTTTACAACATCACGTTAACAGCCAATGACACTTCTTGAATAAAAATATTATCAATCAAAGAGTTATTTTTTATTTAAGATTATTCTCATTCAAGTAAAAGACATAATTCCTATCATCACAGCCACGCTCATTTTGAATTATCTGAATAATAGCGAGCGTTCTTTAGTTAAGCAGGTCTTAATTGAAGACGAAATTATTGTGTGTGCAACTTACTTAATACCGGACATCTAAGTTGAAGAAAAAAATACTCGCCTTCGGGCTTATCTCAGCATTGCTCTGCTCCGCGCCAGCGATGGCGGATATGAATCGCACCACAAAAGGTGCACTACTTGGTGCAGGCGTTGGTTTACTTACTGGCAATGGCGTTAATGGTGTACTGAAAGGTGCAGCTGTTGGCGCTGGCGTTGGTGCAGTAACAGAAAAAGGCCGCGACGGCAAAAATGCGCGCAAAGGTGCAAAAGTTGGTGCCGCCGTTGGTGCTGTCACTGGCGTTCTGACCGGCAATGGCCTTGAAGGGGCGATTAAAGGTGCCGTAATTGGCGGTACGGGTGGTGCAATTCTGGGTAAAATGAAATAAGGAATGATGATGAAAAAATTTGCTTTACTGGCGGGTCTGTTTGTTTTCGCACCAATGACCTGGGCGCAGGACTACAATATTAAGAACGGTTTGCCGTCAGAAACCTATATTACTTGCGCAGAAGCCAACGAAATGGCAAAAACTGACAGCGCACAGGTTGCAGAAATTGTTGCGGTAATGGGTAATGCCAGCGTTGCCAGCCGTGATTTAAAAATTGAGCAATCTCCGGAACTGAGCGCCAAAGTGGTAGAAAAACTGAACCAGGTTTGCGCTAAAGACCCGCAAATGCTGTTGATCACGGCAATTGATGACACCATGCGTGCTATCGGCAAAAAATAATATTTCGTCTGTTACCGCGTCGATTGATTCGACGCGGTGGTTGTATATAGTTCTACAATGAAACATCACACCCGCCAATACGCCCTCACAACAACAAGCAAAGCAATTTAATCGGCATTAAACCACAAATACAACAATACTTATTACTATATAGCGGCTATAGCATAAAGAAAGATTAGTGCTGATCCCTGTGGCTAACGAGTTTTTCCCTTACTCGATTAACCAGATTGATCGCCAGCCAAACAAGGGCATTCAGCAAATTTATCGTCACAAGCACTTCTCCAAGCCCAGTACTGGGTTTTGCGATAAGGATGACCAGCCAGGTGATCAGCATAAATGCAATGGAAAAGATGATATAGAGAGTGAAATAATCCAGATTATTACTATTGTTCATGCTACTAATGGCGATCCTGTCAAAACTTTCAAACAATTATAGCAAACAAAATAATGAACAATAGTAACAAGACGCAACGAGCTAATTAGCTGTCTATAATTACACCGCACCATGGTCTTAATGATCAATTTTTACTCAATCATAACCTTCACCTTCGGTTTAGAAAGGATAATTTTAACCAGGTCGATGTAGGTTACCGGTTTATAGAAATAATAACCCTGCTGAAATGTGATGTTGTTTTGATTCAGATAATCAAGCTGTTCTTTTGTTTCGACACCTTCAGCGACGATACTGATCGAAAGTTTACGCGCCAGATCCAGTACACAATCCAGAATCCTGGTTGATTCTGGGTCTGCATTGACACGACCAACAAAACTGTGATCAATTTTAATATAATCAATATGCAGATCATGCAGATAAGAAAGCCCTGAATAGCCAGTACCAAAATCATCCAGTGCGATGACAAAACCATTTTCATGCAGATTGTTCAACCGCTGAACCAGACTTTCATCAACATCTAATGATTCACGCTCGGTCACTTCCAGAACGAGGTTTAAATCGCGGCGGGTAAAACTGTCACGGAAAATTAAGCACTCGTCGACAAACGTCGGCGAAATAATATGCGAGGCACTAAAATTAATTCCGATATGAAAACCTTCCGGCAATTTACTCGCGATAGCGTTCATCTGTGTGACAACCTGATTCATCAGACTTTGTGTAAGCGGAACAATTAATCCAGATTTTTCAGCAAGTGGAATAAATGCCGCGGGTGAGATATATTTGCCGTGAGGTTGTTTCCAGCGGGCTAATACCTCAACTCCCCGCAATGTCCCTTCCCGACCATTTACCACAGGTTGGTAAAAAGGGACAATCTCACCATTACTTATTGCCCGTCGCAGGACCTCTTCAGGCGTTGCGCTTTTATTAAAATACTTATCAAGCAGGTAGGCTGCGGCGCAGGCAATTAACAGAATGAATATCAAAACCCCTACGCCATTATCGATAAGTCTGTAGAAGCTAAAGAATGGTGGTGGGTTAAAGATAATAGTGAAATGATATCTTGTGGAGTGAACCTTCTCAGTATAAGGATAGTGTCCATTAAGCGTCATCACGTCACCGGTAGGTCCAATAATGTCATCCGCTACGCGTAATGCATACCTTACTCCTTTCAAGGGCACATTAAGCGCTCCACGAATATGCTGATCACTTATCGTGACCAAAATACGCGTGTCTGCAAATTGGCTCTGATAGAGCAGGATAGGCAATCTATTGACGGTGTCGATTGCCGGAGCCAACAGTAAATTACTGTCAGGGAAAGCAGGAATACGAGACAGCAGGACTCGATTCCCCGGCAAGGATGTACACCAGACCATTCCGCGTTTGAGAATGATGATTGTGCGCAAGTGAGGTTTCAGAGCTGCTTCAGTGCCAAGCTGATATTGCTCCTCGAGGTCGCATTCCTTCCCGGCAATGTTAACCGCCGCTTGAGTCGCCTGTGACGCTTCTTCAAGTATGTGATTGATATTGTTGACAGCATATCTCGCTCCCGCCATATATGCTGCTTTTGCGGAATACCAGAGCTGGATATTCAAAATAGCGACACCGGTTATAAACAAGCATATCGCAACGAGGATGGGTATGAGTGTATTGCGCATTCGCTTGTCCCGGACTAAGGATTTTAATACATGAAAATGACGTTCATTCGCTCGTGCTGGCGTCTAAAGAGAGCATGGTAGAGAGCATAAGAAATATCCACGCCGAAGATAAAATTTTCTCCATCGTCATCTAACCTATTAATTATTGTGCTTAATGTGGGTAAAATTAAGCAAATCTGGCAGGATGTCAGACGCAAGAATGGAGAACAATAGTTCTCCATTCTTGTTTAAACCCTGATATTCCGGATATATTAAGAAACATAACGACTTAAATTATTACTTTGCACCAGCATATGATACAGCTGATGGTAATTTTAAAACCTTACTCAGTTCTAAGAGAGCACGGATTCCCTGTCATTAATAATGACATCCGTTAGTGTTGTCTTATGCAATTCAATGTACTGCAAAATTTGCAGGTAGAGATCAGAAAGAATCACACTCGTTTCATCTTTTAAACGCAAGCGTAAAGCCTGATCAATAATATGACTATCAACATATCCATGCGTCATGAACACCTCCCTCTCGAGATTTTTAAACAAAGCACATTGAAAAATAAATCTCTCTGGGATTGAATTATTCATGTCAGCCTCGTAGGAATAGTGACCCAATAAAATTATGCTGTGTATAGTCTAAAGCGACAGACAAAAATAAGATGACTGAGTTTTCTATAAACTTATACTTAATAATTGAAAGTTACATATCATCAGCTGTGTATCGCAACACGATTTCCAGTGTTTTTCTAATCACATCAGCTTTGAGAATATCACTTGTTGTTTCCAGAGAGTGTATCAGACTTAAGATAATATTTTTATTATTAACATTATCGCCTGAAAGCATTAAATTGGTCACAGCCTGCCCTAACACAGCTGACTCTTCTTCTAACAAATTACCCGAACTGCGAAAGTAGCTTGATAACGCTTTATCAGTTATTGCATTATGAATTGTAGTATCTTCAAGCATGGTAACCTCTCATCTTACTTATGAAATTTTAATGTATTCTGTTTATTTTCTTACCATTGAACATACTTTTATTGTCAGCTATCGCTGTTCTTCTGTTTGGCCCTCCTGTATCACTGTTGCTAAAATCACGAATTATGCTGTCAATTAAATCTCGTCGGAAAGCATTTTCCTCAGCCGATTTCATTACGAGTAATTGCTTAATAAGAGTCTGCAACGAAAAATTTATCTTCATGCGTAATATCTGGAGCACCGCCTGGCCAGTAATTTCATGTTTTATACTTTCATTATCAGATGTCTTCATAACGACTTCATAGTTAATCTGTCAAATAATCAGGCTGTCACATTATTCAAAAAGCAACCCAATTAGTGAATTGTAGTGTTTCTGTTCCTCTTCCCCTGTCGCTTGCTCCAGTCGACAAAGAAGTTTGGTACAAAGCGACTTTCGACTCAGATTACGTCCATCTTTCAAAATTTCAGTCACAATTTCCCCGAGGGTTTCCTGCTGAGTAGGCAAGTTAGCTTTTGCAAAGTAACGAGTAATTGCCCCCGCAGAATCTGAAATCACTGAATTTTGCTGCATGCTACGCCTCTATTAAAAATGTTAAACGTTGTTAAGTGCAGTAACAATAGCAAACTTGTACGAAATATGTGTACAGAATGATAAATTATTTTTTTGCAATTAGTGCTAACACCTATAAAACAATGAGATACGTAAAAATTATTTGCATCATTTGACTGACAACCTATACAAGATTCCAAACGAACTCATCTTCAACTTTTTCCACTTTTTATAAATGTAAAGAAACAGTTATGTTTTGGTATTAAAAGAAAGACACAAGCAGATATGTCTGTTACCGTCTTACTCTCGCCTCGCCCATTACCCTGGATTGTTAATGCTTACCACCCTTATTTATCGTAGCCATATACGTGACGACGAACCTGTCAAAAAAATCGAAGAAATGGTTTCGATAGCAAATCGCAGGAACATGCAGTCTGACGTAACAGGGATCTTACTGTTTAATGGTTCTCATTTTTTCCAGCTTCTGGAAGGTCCGGAAGAACAGGTTCAACTGATATATCGGGCCATATGCCAGGATCCACGGCATTATAATATTGTTGAACTGTTGTGCGATTACGCGCCTGCTCGCCGTTTTGGCAAAGCAGGAATGGAATTATTTGATTTACGCCTGCACGAGCGAGATGACGTTTTACAGGCCGTATTCGACAAGGGTACATCAAAATTTCAGCTAACTTATGATGACAGAGCGCTACAATTTTTTCGTACTTTTGTCCTTGCAACCGAACAAGCAACCTATTTCGAGATCCCTGCCGAAGACTCCTAGCTTTTTATCGCTGACGGTTCTGATAAAGAACTTGATTCCTGTACCCTTTCACCAACTATAAACGACCACTTTGCCTTTCATCCTATTGTCGATCCCTTATCGCGGCGAATAATCGCTTTTGAAGCCATTGTGCAAAAAAATGAAGATAGCCCATCAGCTATAGCGGTTGGGCAGCGTAAAGACGGGGAAATCTACAAAGCGGATCTCAAAAGTAAGGCACTTGCATTCGCGATGGCACACGCACTTGAGCTCGGTGATAAAATGATTTCAATCAATCTATTACCTATGACCCTGGTTAACGAACCTGACGCAGTCTCTTTTTTACTTGATGAAATAAAGGCCAATGGTCTGGTGCCGGAGCAAATCATCGTTGAATTTACTGAAAGTGAAGTCATATCTCGGTTTGATGAGTTTGCCGAAGCGGTTAAATCACTTAAGGCTACCGGTATGAGTGTAGCAATTGACCATTTTGGCACAGGTTTTGCCGGTTTGTTACTCCTGTCACGCTTCCAGCCTGACAGAATTAAAATCAGTCAGGAATTGATTACCAATGTTCATAAAAGCGGGCCTCGGCAGGCAATTATTCAGGCGATCATAAAATGCTGTACATCACTTGAAATTCAAGTCTCTGCTATGGGTGTGGCAACACCAGAAGAGTGGATGTGGCTTGAATCTGCAGGAATTGAGATGTTTCAGGGAGATCTGTTTGCCAAAGCTAAATTGAATGGTATCCCTTCAGTTGCGTGGCCGGAGAAAAAATAATTTTCAGCACATTATTTCACATGATTTCTGGAAATCATCGTGAAAATGAATACGTTATGTTTTAATTTAATCCACATTAAAAATAATGTTTTATCCAATTTAGCTGAAATCTAATTTATACTTTGTACAATTTTAGCGTATATTGTACAAAGTATTATTGGGTCGTGTACAGGCGACGGAGATTTATGACCGCAAGGAGGAATTGTGGCTTATTACAGCATTGGTGATGTTGCTGAACGTTGCGGGATTAATCCTGTCACTCTCCGGGCCTGGCAACGCCGCTACGGTTTGTTAAAACCACAGCGCAGTGAAGGCGGACACCGACTCTTTGATGAAGAAGACATACAACGCATCGAAGAGATCAAGCGTTGGATAAGTAATGGCGTCCCTGTAGGCAAAGTTAAAGCATTACTGGAAACCACCAGCCAGGATACGGAAGATGACTGGAGCCGCCTGCAAGAAGAGATGATGTCAATTCTTCGTATGGCTAATCCTGCCAAACTACGCGCGAGAATTATTTCACTGGGTCGAGAGTACCCGGTAGATCAATTGATTAATCATGTTTACCTTCCTGTTCGTCAGCGTCTCGTGCTTGATCACAACACCTCCCGCATTATGAGCAGTATATTTGACGGCGCATTAATTGAATACGCAGCAGCCTCACTTTTCGAAATGCGCCGTAAGCCCGGTAAAGAAGCCATTCTAATGGCGTGGAATGTTGAAGAGAGAGCACGATTGTGGCTGGAAGCATGGCGTTTATCATTGTCAGGATGGCATATTTCTGTCCTTGCTGATCCCATTGAATCGCCGCGCCCGGAACTGTTCCCGACGCAAACATTGATTGTCTGGACAGGCATGGCACCAACGAGAAGGCAAAACGAACTTTTACAACACTGGGGTGAGCAAGGTTATAACGTCATCTTTCATGCCCCCTAATTTCACCTTTATCCCGCCCCTTAGACAGAATCTTATAATCTGAACCCACAACAGCGTTTGTACCGGAGCTGATCCGTTGCAAAATGCTCACCGGGAGAATTCAGGTAACCCCCCTTTCACACTTTGTACATATCACAGCCAAAGGACAGACCAGCTTGAAGTGAGAAAACCGATCGTGCACACTACGCACTCTCACAACTAACAAAAGGTTATTATCCTGATGGATCAGGTCGTTGTTTTTCAAAAGATGTTTGAAAAAGTGAGAAAAGAGCAAAACTTTTCCTGGTTTTATTCAGAGTTAAAACATCACCGTATTGTGCATTACATTTATTATCTGGCTACGGATAACATCAGAATTATTACTCACGATGAAACAGTTTTGTTATTAAGAGGAAACCGTAGCCTGTTAAAAGTCAGTACAACCAAAAACCCAGAAAAAATTAAAGAGGCGGCATTGCTTCATATTTCTGGGAACTCTACATTTTGGGAGTATTGTACAACACTGGCAAGTGCTGGCGTTTTCCGCTGGGTAACCGATGTTAATAACAATAAACGCGGCTACTACGCTATTGATAATACGCTGTTGTATGTTGAAGATGTGGAAAATAACAAGCCATTAATCTAGCAAAATTTTAACACATAAGGGTTCTATCATAATTCAGTGAAATAACAAAAAAGAGGTCTTTCTATGACTTATCAGAACTCCCTTTTTATTGTTATCCATAATTGTTCAGCCGACCAATACTATAAATCTGACATTTGACATGCCCCCTTGCCGTTCTGATACGTTACTTTTTTTGCCGTTATCAAATCCACAAATACAACGGGCGTGTTATATGCCCGTTTAATACTTAATAGGTATAGCGTTAACATATTCTTGATAGCATGTACTGCATACCTCCTGCCTTAGAATTATCTCCGGCTAACTCCACCAAACATGGCTGAACACAGCCAGATAAGAACGCTTGCGCGCATCTGGATATCATACCGCTGCTGGAACTGTTTCTTAATCATCCTACCTTATTCGACCTATTCGATACTGGCCATTATGAAGGACGCAAAGTAAGCGCTTTTTATGCGTTTTGGCTTAGTTATTATCACGTTACCTTAATATTATCAGGAACGAGTTAACGCTGCTCATAACGGTCAAACCGATACTATAAAGCCCAATAATTGAAACCTTTTCATCATGTCAGGAAGATAGTCATCCTTATGATCTTTATATAAAAAAGCCAACCATGGGGTTGGCAAAGTGGCACAAACCAGCATAAAAGCTATGCTTTGTTTACAAATCTTCTTTGAATTAAATATATATCGTCCTGACTAAACAGAACTAAAACGGAATGAATTATTTAATCATATTACTAAATTTCATTTTGTTTAGCCTCTGTTGAGATCCCTTGTTTTAAATTTCATTTAGATAAAATTCTTAATTAAATCCTTGGGAGTCAATTATCTCTATGCAAAGTCAAGGAATGTACTTTGAAATGAACCTATACGCATATTTGAATAAATATGATAGTCGGCTTTCAGAAGAAAAACTTGCAATTGATAAGGCAGTTAGAGATTTATATCTTTGCAACGAACACGTGGATAACAAGAGCATTATACTGAAATTGCTCTCATTTTTATCATCTGCTGATGACATTGTTGAAAAAGATATTATCAGGAATGCTTTGGAAGTGGTGCTTCTTTTTACATTAGACGATATTTAAGTCATCTCAGGAGTTTTAATACACGAAGAGTGCCCAGATACTAGCGATTATATTCATATTTAATTATTAGTGCGGGGAAAGAGATTATGCATTGGCATATTTCTCTAACGTCCGTGATAGAAAAAAACTTTAAATATAAATAAAGAACAAACCACCTTTGCATTCAACCTCATCTGAGCTGACTATAGTACAAATTATATTGATATTCTTTATCAACATCATTGGAACAGAAGAATAAGGCGAAGAAATGAAGTGTATAGTAATTGATACTGTAATACAACCTTCGTGTGGTATATATTTTTCAGTCATATGGAGCGATATGAAAATGATTATTTGGTATCGTTCAAATATATTTCTCCCACCTGGCAGCATATTTACAGTTATTAAGTCAGGTATTATACTCGAGGATAAAGAATATCCGATCAGTATTTTTAACGTGGCGTTATTCAACAAAAATTTATGGAATTTAATCAAAAATAGTCAAGAGTGTCCTACAGAATCAAACAAAATTACGAATAAATGCCTGCATAAGCATTGCATTATGCAAATATGTCCACATGGTCTCAAGTAATGGGGGTTATTTAACCTTCCCTATATGCTATAGATAAATCTACCAAAAACTGCCCCTTCGTAGAGGGGCGCTATGATTTTGTTTTATTTGAAGGCATGGTGCTGAATGTATTCATTGAATCCAGATTCAACACCTGAAGCTGCACTTACCCCATAATACTTGTTTCTGGTTCCTCTACCGAGTGGTCAAACAATGATATGTATGTGACGTCAGAGTTTATTTTTTTAGTGTTTAATACTATTAATTTAACGTAGTTACCTATCTTTTTTCTAACTTCTGAACTAACCTTAGGTTTCAACGTATCCGGCAGGAGGGGCTATCCCCAATCTTAAATTTTGCTGCCCGACTTGCTCAAGCCAAAGTTTTAATTTTACAACCTATAAACCTGAGTTAAATCAACCTCATGGTGCTGTCTGTTCCCGCTGTGGAACAAGACTCACTGCAACATCTTGCATTCCTAAACTTCGCAGAAGGCGATGGGCAAAAACTGTACTGTAATGTTATTTCGATGTCTCTTATGGTAAATAGGAGGCATCGAGGCTAAGTGAGTAGCCTGCTTGCTTCTCAATCCTGGATACTATCAGCATTCACGCAGATGAAATGATGATATTTCGCGTAAGAAAGAGGCATTTTTTTATCAACTTCACATCGGAGATGGTAATAATCCTATGGGTCCAGTCCATATGAGGGGGGCAACATACTATAAAATTCACAATCATAAATTAACTATATATCAAGAACGCCAAAAAAATCCTGAAAATAGTATAATAACAGGGTAAATTTCAAGTCGACCAAGAATCATAGCAATACACATGAGATATTTTGCAATATCATTAAGAACACCGAATGAGGATGCGGTAGCCCCAAAACCCAGCCCCATATTATTAATGCATGCAGCGACTGTCGCAAATGATGTAAGGAAATCATATCCCATACCATTTAGCACCAGTATAAAAAACACTGTAAAGAAAGTATAAAGAAAAAAGAAACTCCATACAGACCTCATTACGCGGTCTGTAACAATCTTCCCTCCTACATTTACACTAAGCAATGCTCTGGGATGAGAAAGCTGATTTATTTCGTGTTTACTTTGTTTAAAAAGTATAAGAAATCTAAGTGATTTAATTCCGCCGCACGTTGAGCCTATACATCCTCCAAAAAAACTTGACAGCAGCAAAAAAACTATCGTATGTGTGGGCCAGTTTGAATAATCCTGCGTAGCTAAACCATTATCAGTGAGCATGGAGCTAGCAAGAAAAAACGAATGAACAACACTTCCAGTTAAGTCATACATACCTATATGCCAGACCTGGAAAGAGGTAACAATGATAACACCTGAAGCTATTAACAAAAAGAAACGAAGTTCAACATCTCTGAGTAAGGGTTTTATTGTTTTCCTGCTTATAACAACATACCAAAGAGTGAAGTTGAAAGCCGATAACAGAGAAAAAGAGCCCGCCACCAATTCAATCAAATAATTATTGAAATAGCCGATACTCTCACTATGAGTTGAAAAACCGCCAAGAGAAACTGTAGAAAGTCCATGACAAATAGCATCAAACAAAGGCATTCCTGCAAGTCGATAACAAACAATACAAGCAATGCCTAATAAAGAATATGTTATCCAAAGTGTCCGCGACGTATCAGCCAAGCGTGGAGTCAGTTTATCATCCTTAAATGGTCCTGGCATTTCTGACTGATAAAGTTTTGCACCACCAATACCCAATAATGGCAACACAGCAACTGCCAGAACAATAACCCCCAAACCGCCTATAAAATTTAATTGTGACCGGTAGAACAAATATGCCCGAGATAATGAACTGACATCATCAATTACTGTTGCTCCTGTTGTTGTTATTCCGGAAACCCCTTCAAACAGCGCGTCAGCAAACGTTAAATTAAGCTCTGAATCAATCCATAATGGAAATGCGCTAATAATAGAAAATAAAATCCAAAACATTACAATTATAATAAACCCATCACGGGTGCGTAATTGAATGCCAGATTTTTTAGTGGTATACCACGCTCCGCCACCAATACAAAAAAATATAACAAAAGTAATAAAAAAAACGAACAAGCTTTTTTCTTTATAAAACAATGCTACAACCATTGGTGGTAACATTGAAAGACTATAGAGCCAGACCAAGAACCCACACATATGAGTTACAACTCTTACATGAGATGTATTCATATCCAAATGTTCTTTCAATTATAACCACCTTACTGCAATGTCATGATTATACTGTATAAATTTTAACTCTTCTTAGATCTTACTTCACTGGTCCTTATGAAACAATCAGCAAAATGAATCTTATTATAACACTGTTCGGTTATGTATTGTTGAGCCTTCCCGCTGGGCCTGCATCATTACAAGTCGCTCCCTATGGGGCTTTGTCGAATAAATAATTTTTCGGTAAGTATCCCCTGAGCAGGTTGTATCTTCAGGCAGTATGAACACTTTCTGGCATACCTACCTTCGTCATTATGTTCAGCGTTTGCACCATGACCAAAGCCTCTGCAACCGGCCGATCATAATCTAGCAACATCAGAGAACCTCAGAATAACTGTTTTACCCTGTACATTGCCGTTTCCGCTATTGAGCAACGATTGTAATCTTTTGTCCATTTTCACCGGGAATTACCCTCGGTCAATCGCTGATACGCGACTGCACAGTTACGGTCGGCATACTCACCGGACCAGTAACCCGCTCCTTTTTGGGGTGGGATGAGCGCGCTGATTTTCACACGGCGCAGCTGCTCGTAACAGAGCCGAGAGGCGTAAACTCCGTCTGCTGCTGTCCTGATTTTTTGATGGGTTTGCCGGATTAATCCGGCTACACCTCTACATCCGTTACGCTGAATGCTGAGGTCGCCCTTGGGAAGAAGGCATTGCTGACTTATACCAATCCGAAATCACCTCCTCGTGCAACCAGACAGGGAGGGGCCTCGGTTGATAAGAGCTCTGTTATTGATGTGCCAGTTGGTGATTCTAACTTTTGCTTTGTAACGGGACGAGCCGTGTTGGCAGATGATGTGTGGTCTGATCCTTAAACTCAGTAAAAGTACGATTTATTCAAAAAAGCCCCTCCACTATGATTTCGATTTAAGGGGCTGATGATTATGTAACGCGAATTTACCGGATCCTTACGAACCTTTCTTTATCCTGCTCTTGCCCCTTTCGGTAAGCCCATTCTCTGTCATGTATTTTCTGGCAGTGAATATATTAATGCTGTGGTCAGTACAAAACCCCTTAACACCCTTGATCTTTTCCCGCTGAGCCTGGGGCATCTTCGACCATTCCCGGACGAGATTTTTGGTAACTCTGTTCCATTTCTCTGGTTTGTTCAGCTTCGCTCGGCCCACCCAGGTTAATCCGTCCTTGCTCAAATTCAGGTAATGATGTGCTGTGCACGGCCGGATGTTGTGGCTCTCACACCACTTATTGAAATCGACGTTGCGCCGCTCATCCGAGGTCATCATCGACCATTTCCGGATAACCTCGTAGGGAATGGGGAGCTTTATGGCAACTTTCGACCTTACCCTGACGCGACGTTGCGGGACTGTCTCATGTTTCGCACTCAGGTTTTCTTCCGACAGTGCGGAGAGGGAGGACCTGAAATCAAGTGATTCTGGCTGGTTATGTGACAACAGTGTCGCGGCAATGGCGTGAAATCGGGCACTATCCACACTTCCACAGACCTTCACACTGCCATCACTGACATCAATATTCACTAATTTGCTATTACTAATAGTTTTCGTGAAGGTGATGGTGTGGCCGGAAAAACAGAAACTAAACTTGAACGGCTCAGTGAAAAGCTTAGTGAGTTGCGGGTCAGCCCCCACCTCCGCCCGGTACGTAAACAGTGCATTCGTCATGGCAACTACCAGTTCGTTAGCCTCGTCCGTATTCTCGATGATTAAATTTTTCATCTGATTCAGAATTTTCTCGCTGCTCTGGAGCAGCAGCGGGGGCCGGGGCAATGTCGCGCCCATGGCGAGGTTGGAGTAGCATGGCGTTAGCATGTAATTCACTCCTTCCCGTTGTTTTTCTTCTGTGATAGAAGGGCTGAAATCATCTATTCCGGGCTGGCGACTGCGTGAGACCAGTGTTGTGACAAAGGCGTTAAACAGATAACAATCAGCATAGTCACAGGCACTCCACCCATCCTTGCTGACCATAATATTCACGCAATTGTCCCCATTAAAATCCATATGCGTGTTGGTGAAGGTAATGGTGTGGTCGGAAAAACTAAAACTGAACGACTCAGGAATTTGCAGACCACGCGCCCTAGGCATGTCTGGATTATCCGGCAGTTTAGCCATCTGATTTGGCTGCAGTGCGGTCGCCATGACAGCCGCCAGTTCGTTAATCTGGTCAGAACTCATCGTGCTACAGTCCGTATTTCTGTGAATTAAATTTATCATCTCCCGCAGATGAGTCCTGCAACTTTCCTGGCTCTGCAGGAGCTGGGACAGTGTCACAGCCGCGTTAATGCGGCATGGTGTTACCATATAATACAATCCTTTTTCTCAGGGGGGTTGATATTCCGGATCATGCCGTGTTTGCCCACGGCTCCCCCTGGAGAGCTGCAGACCTGTTTATTTAACTCGCACAGCGCCGGGGCCTGTCAGCAAACAGGGAGCATAACCGTCGTGCCATTAAACGCCAGACGGGAGATCATTATTATTTTATTAATACAGATCCGTTGCATTCCGGTCTTTACCGCAGTTTAAAAGAAAAGAGAATAGGGACTTAGGCAGTAGAGCAGTCATTGGACAGACCACACTACCCCAAACTAGCAGGGGAGTTTTGATAAAATTTTGATAACCGTTAGCATGCTAACAAAAAACAACGGGCGTGTTATACGCCCGTTTCAATATTTAACACATGTAGTGATTACATATTCTTGATGATCGCGTCACCAAACTCTGAACATTTCAGCAGTTTAGCGCCTTCCATCAGACGTTCGAAGTCATAGGTTACGGTCTTCGCATTGATTGCGCCTTCCATACCTTTAACAATCAGGTCTGCGGCTTCAGTCCAGCCCATGTGGCGCAGCATCATCTCAGCGGAGAGGATGATAGAGCCTGGGTTAACTTTGTCCTGACCAGCATACTTCGGCGCAGTACCGTGGGTGGCTTCAAACAGCGCGCATTCGTCACCGATGTTTGCGCCTGGGGCGATACCGATACCGCCAACCTGCGCTGCCAGAGCATCAGAAATGTAGTCACCGTTGAGGTTCATACAGGCGATAACGTCGTATTCAGCCGGACGCAGCAGGATCTGTTGCAGGAATGCGTCAGCAATCACGTCTTTAATAACGATCTCTTTGCCGGTGTTCGGGTTTTTGACTTTCAGCCACGGGCCGCCGTCGATCAGTTCACCGCCAAACTCTTCACGCGCCAGCTGGTAACCCCAGTCTTTAAACGCGCCTTCGGTGAACTTCATGATGTTACCTTTGTGCACCAAGGTCACAGAGTCACGGTCGTTAGCAATTGCGTATTCGATCGCGGCACGAACCAGACGTTTGGTGCCCTCTTCAGAACACGGCTTAATACCGATACCGCAATGTTCCGGGAAGCGAATTTTCTTCACACCCATCTCTTCACGCAGGAATTTAATCACTTTCTCAGCGTCGGCAGAATCAGCTTTCCATTCGATACCCGCATAAATGTCTTCCGAGTTTTCACGGAAGATAACCATATCGGTCAGTTCAGGATGTTTAACCGGGCTTGGGGTGCCCTGATAGTAACGTACCGGACGCAGGCAGATGTAGAGATCCAGTTCCTGGCGCAGAGCTACGTTGAGAGAACGAATACCGCCGCCAACCGGAGTGGTCAGAGGGCCTTTAATGGCAACGCGATATTCACGAATCAGATCAAGGGTTTCAGCAGGCAGCCAGACGTCCTGACCATAAACCTGTGTGGATTTTTCACCGGTGTAAATTTCCATCCAGGAGATTTTACGCTCGCCTTTATAGGCTTTCTCGACTGCAGCGTCGACCACTTTCAGCATGGCTGGGGTTACATCTACACCGATTCCATCACCTTCAATGTAAGGGATAATCGGATTTTCAGGAACGTTGAGTTTGCCGTTTTGCAGGGTGATCTTCTTGCCTTGTGCCGGAACAACTACTTTACTTTCCATTCACCTCTCCTTCGAGCGCTACTGGTTTGCTCGTCTGCCACCACGTTGCATATGCGTTTGCGTCCTGCGATACGGATGCGTTAGAGCAATTTTTTGTTAATGATTTGTAATTGGCTTGTCAATACTACCCTATTGTTTGCCGTCATGAAAGATGCGCGTTATTAGGCTATAATGCGGCAATTCATAATCTCTGAAAATACCATGCAAAAAACTTCTTTTAGACCAAAGACAGTATTTTACCGGCCTTCAAATAAAATATTAAATATCAATTATTTACACCAGATTTTAAGCAATAACAAAACCACCAGAGATAACTAACAGGGTGCTATTTGGTCAAAATTTGACATTACTCGATTCAGCGACTAACTCACTTTGAGCACTATTGGGAAAATTATCAAAAGTCATGGTTGAAGCGACAAGCAACGAGTAAATTATGGCATCCACCCTTTTTGAGGTTCACATGAAACGCTTTGCACTGATAGCTGTGACACTCGTTGCCTTTACTGGTTCTGCTGCAACCGAAGAAATCAACTTCAAGTAACAGAAACACCATATAACAATGGAGTGTTGAAAAATGGATACTACCGAAGAACGCAATGGAACATATTTCTACAGAGGACACCCGAACCTGTCCAAAATAGAACTACTCAACGTCATATTCCTTGAAGAATTCTGTAAGGAATTGGGGATTGATTCGGTATCAGGTGCAGCAATCTTATCTGGTCAACCGTGGCTGGGTACAAGAGCGAAGCCGCAAGGGGCAACCCTGGGAACAAGTGTTGTCTCAAAGTATGCGCGTATACTGATGAGAGATGCACGCATGCCTTTTGGTATTTCTGTTCATACACCAGTGGGTGTAAGGATGCAGAAATCTAATAAGCTTGCTGCAATTATCGCTCGTTGGGTCCCGTGGATTGGTTGGGCTTCACTGTCGATGAGTCTTTACAGGGTTTCGACTCGTACCCAGGAAAAATACAATCTGATTGCCAAACCTCAAGACCGTATTAAGTGGACTTCCTTCTAATGGCGACAACAATCACAGACGAAGTTTTAGCACTGTTCCGTGATGAGATTCCAGGTTATCAGGATGACCACGGGAAGGAAATTCCGTTAGAACTGGACTCTGATTTGTTCGACTATCCACGAGATGATTTAGAGGACGCTATACGGAAATACAAAGAGAGGTTTGGGATTAACCTGGATAATCTGGACTGGTCTTTTTACCTTCCGTGGGAGTCTGCACCATTGCTTCAACGATGGTTCAAACTCAAGCGGGAAGAGGTAGAAACAACACGTTTACCGTTAACTGTACGGATGTTTGCAGAATCAGCAGAAGCGGGAAAATGGCTGTATCAGTAGAATAAAAAAGAAGGCTGCGATGCCCCTCTTATTACTGCTGATGATGGTAGTGGTAAAGCATCATCCTGAACTTGAACAGTGAAGTGCTGTCACCCATCAGTAATACAGAAACACTATTTTTCATACCAGTATTTATTCAATTCATCAATGTAAAATGTGTTCATTGGGCCATATTTATCACCATGCGGCCACACAACCGCTGCTCACTAACCCAGGTATTGATGAAACCGCGCTGAAGAGCCTGAACCCTGAACCTCTAACGAGTACCTTAAAAGTCCAATGCAATCCGACACTGTGCTACCCTCTGCGTATAGCTCTATTTGGAATTTACCATGAAATACTTTAGCGATTCTAAATCTTCTTTTAGAAAAAAACAGGTTAGTCGACTAAACTCGCAACACTCCACTAAGCGTAAACCCGAAAACCAGCCCACGCGAGTGATCCTGTTCAATAAACCCTACGATGTTCTTCCGCAGTTCACCGATGAAGCCGGGCGCAAAACATTAAAAGAATTCATCCCGGTTCAGGGCGTTTATGCAGCAGGTCGTCTTGACCGCGATAGCGAAGGGTTACTGGTGCTGACCAATAACGGCGCATTGCAGGCGCGTTTAACCCAGCCGGGCAAACGCACCGGAAAAATCTATTATGTGCAGGTGGAAGGTATTCCCACACAAGACGCACTTGAAGCCTTGCGCAATGGCGTAACCTTAAATGATGGCCCTACCCTGCCCGCAGGTGCGGAGATGGTTGAGGAGCCGGAATGGTTATGGCCCCGTAATCCGCCAATTCGTGAACGAAAAAGTATTCCCACCAGCTGGCTTAAGATCACCTTATATGAAGGACGTAATCGCCAGGTGCGCCGCATGACCGCCCATGTTGGTTTTCCCACGCTGCGACTGATTCGCTATGCGATGGGTGATTACTCTTTGGATAATCTTGCCAATGGCGAATGGCGAGAAGAGACAGATTAAGGACGCAAAATGTTTAAACCGCACGTTACCGTTGCCTGCGTGGTGCACGCAGAAGGCAAATTTTTAGTCGTTGAAGAGACGATTAATGGTAAAGCGTTATGGAACCAGCCCGCCGGGCATCTGGAAGCAGATGAAACCTTAGTGGAAGCCGCCGCCCGTGAGCTGTGGGAAGAAACTGGCATTAGCGCGCAGCCGCAACACTTTATTCGTATGCATCAGTGGATTGCGCCTGATAAAACGCCGTTTTTGCGTTTCCTCTTTGCCATTGAGCTTGAGCAAATATGCCCGACGCAGCCTCATGACAGCGATATCGACTGCTGCCGTTGGGTCAGCGCCGAAGAAATTTTACAGGCGTCAAATCTTCGTTCGCCGCTGGTGGCGGAAAGTATTCGTTGTTATCAAAGCGGGCAACGCTATCCGCTGGAGATGATTGGCGATTTTAACTGGCCTTTTACAAAGGGTGTCATCTAAAAGGCTGCGTGATAGAATACGCCGCCTTGAAGTTCAATGTCGTGAGTGATCCAATGTCTGAAACCGCAAAAAAAGTAATCGTCGGCATGTCCGGCGGTGTCGATTCCTCCGTTTCTGCCTGGCTGTTGCAACAACAGGGATATCAGGTCGAAGGCCTGTTTATGAAGAACTGGGAAGAAGACGACGGTGAGGAATATTGCACGGCGGCAGCGGATCTGGCTGATGCCCAGGCTGTCTGCGATAAGCTCGGCATTGAACTGCACACCGTTAACTTTGCTGCCGAGTACTGGGACAACGTCTTCGAACTGTTCCTTGCCGAATATAAAGCCGGTCGCACGCCAAACCCGGATATTCTGTGCAACAAAGAGATCAAATTTAAAGCGTTCCTCGAATTTGCCGCGGAAGATTTAGGTGCCGATTATATCGCTACCGGTCATTACGTTCGTCGTGCCGATGTCGATGGTAAAAGCCGCCTGCTGCGTGGTCTGGATAGCAATAAAGACCAGAGCTACTTCCTTTATACGCTCAGCCATGAGCAGATTGCGCAAAGCCTGTTCCCGGTCGGCGAACTGGAAAAGCCGCAGGTGCGCAAGATTGCTGAAGATCTCGGTCTGGTTACCGCGAAGAAAAAAGACTCTACCGGGATCTGCTTTATTGGCGAGCGTAAATTCCGCGAGTTCCTGGGCCGTTATCTCCCGGCGCAACCGGGCAAAATCATTACCGTTGACGGCGATGAAATTGGCGAGCACCAGGGGCTGATGTATCACACCCTCGGTCAGCGTAAAGGTCTGGGTATCGGTGGCACCAAAGAAGGCACTGAAGAACCGTGGTATGTGGTCGATAAAGACGTCGAAAACAACATTCTGATTGTTGCGCAGGGCCATGAACACCCGCGTCTGATGTCTGTCGGTCTGATTGCCCAGCAGTTGCACTGGGTCGATCGCGAACCCTTCACCGGCACTATGCGTTGCACGGTAAAAACCCGCTATCGCCAGACCGACATCCCTTGCACCGTCAAGGCGCTGGACGACGATCGCATTGAAGTGATTTTTGATGAACCCGTTGCCGCCGTGACGCCGGGCCAGTCTGCCGTCTTCTATAACGGTGAAGTGTGCCTCGGTGGCGGTATTATTGAGCAGCGTCTGCCGCTGCCGGTCTGATTATTGTCTTTAATTACAACAAGGAAGCAGTGAACGTGGCAAAGAATTACTATGACATCACCCTCGCCCTGGCCGGAATTTGTCAGTCGGCACGCCTGGTGCAACAACTCGCTCACCAGGGGCATTGTGATGCCGATGCGCTACACGTCTCACTCAACAGTATTATCGATATGAACCCCAGCTCCACGCTGGCGGTTTTTGGTGGCAGCGAAGCTAACCTGCGCGTCGGGCTGGAAACATTGCTCGGCGTGCTCAACGCCAGCAGTCGCCAGGGCTTAAATGCTGAGTTAACCCGCTACACCCTTAGCCTGATGGTACTTGAGCGCAAACTTTCCTCAGCGAAAGGTGCGCTCGACACTCTGGGCAACCGCATCAACGGCCTGCAACGTCAGCTCGAACACTTCGATCTACAGTCCGAAACGCTGATGAGCGCGATGGCCGCTATTTATGTTGATGTTATCAGCCCGCTAGGCCCGCGCATTCAGGTCACCGGTTCCCCTGCTGTACTGCAAAGCCCACAGGTGCAGGCGAAAGTCCGCGCCACCCTGCTGGCAGGCATTCGCGCCGCCGTGCTCTGGCACCAGGTCGGCGGCGGACGTCTACAACTGATGTTTTCTCGTAATCGCCTGACCACTCAGGCAAAACAAATTCTTGCTCATTTAACCCCGGAGTTGTGATCTATGGAATTATCCTCACTGACCGCCGTTTCCCCTGTCGATGGACGCTACGGCGATAAAGTCAGCGCGCTGCGCGGGATTTTCAGCGAATATGGTTTGCTGAAATTCCGTGTACAAGTTGAAGTACGTTGGCTGCAAAAACTGGCCGCGCACGCAGCGATCAAGGAAGTTCCTGCTTTTGCTGCCGACGCAATCGGTTACCTTGATACAATTGTCGCCAGTTTCAGCGAAGAAGATGCAGCACGCATCAAAACCATCGAGCGTACCACTAACCACGACGTTAAAGCGGTTGAGTATTTCCTGAAAGAAAAAGTGGCCGATATCCCGGAACTGCACGCAGTTTCTGAATTCATCCACTTTGCCTGTACTTCGGAAGATATCAATAACCTCTCCCACGCGTTGATGCTGAAAACCGCGCGTGATGAAGTGATCCTGCCATACTGGCGTCAACTGATTGATGGCATTAAAGATCTCGCCGTTCAGTATCGCGATATCCCGCTGCTGTCTCGTACCCACGGTCAGCCAGCCACGCCGTCAACCATCGGTAAAGAGATGGCTAACGTCGCCTACCGTATGGAGCGCCAGTACCGCCAGCTTAATCAGGTGGAGATCCTCGGCAAAATCAACGGCGCTGTCGGCAACTATAATGCCCACATCGCAGCTTACCCGGAAGTTGACTGGCATCAGTTCAGCGAAGAGTTCGTCACCTCGCTGGGTATTCAGTGGAACCCGTACACTACCCAGATTGAACCGCACGACTACATTGCCGAATTGTTTGATTGCGTTGCGCGCTTCAACACCATTCTGATCGACTTTGACCGTGACGTCTGGGGTTATATCGCCCTTAACCACTTCAAACAGAAAACCATTGCTGGTGAGATTGGTTCTTCCACCATGCCGCATAAAGTTAACCCGATCGACTTCGAAAACTCCGAAGGGAATCTGGGCCTTTCCAACGCGGTATTGCAGCACCTGGCAAGCAAACTGCCAGTTTCCCGCTGGCAGCGTGACCTGACCGACTCCACCGTGCTGCGTAACCTCGGCGTGGGTATCGGTTATGCGCTGATTGCGTATCAATCCACCCTGAAAGGCGTGAGCAAACTGGAAGTGAACCGTGACCATCTGCTGGAGGAACTGGATCACAACTGGGAAGTGCTGGCTGAGCCAATCCAGACAGTTATGCGTCGCTATGGCATCGAAAAACCGTACGAAAAGCTGAAAGAGCTGACTCGCGGTAAGCGCGTTGACGCCGAAGGCATGAAGCAATTTATCGACGGTCTGGCACTGCCAGAAGAAGAAAAAGCCCGCCTGAAAGCGATGACGCCGGCAAACTACATTGGCCGCGCCATCACCATGGTTGATGAGCTGAAATAAGCCTCAAATCAGTGCCGGATGGCGATGCTGTCCGGCCTGCTTATTAAGATTATCCGCTTTTTATTTTTTCTCTTTACCTCCCCTCCCCGCTGGTTTATTTAATGTTTACCCCCATAACGACATAATCGCGTTACACTATTTTAATAATTAAAACAGGGAGAATGAAAAATGCGCGTACTGGTTGTTGAAGACAATGCGTTGTTACGTCACCATCTTAAAGTTCAGATTCAGGATGCTGGTCATCAGGTCGATGACGCAGAAGATGCCAAAGAAGCCGATTATTATCTCAATGAGCATTTACCGGATATTGCGATTGTCGATCTCGGTTTGCCTGACGAGGACGGTCTGTCACTGATTCGCCGCTGGCGCAGTAATGATGTTTCACTGCCGATTCTGGTATTAACCGCCCGTGAAAGCTGGCAGGACAAAGTCGAAGTATTAAGTGCTGGCGCTGATGATTACGTGACTAAACCGTTTCATATTGAAGAGGTGATGGCGCGAATGCAGGCATTAATGCGGCGTAATAGCGGTCTGGCTTCCCAGGTAATTTCGCTGCCACCGTTTCAGGTTGATCTCTCCCGCCGTGAGTTATCCATTAATGACGAAGTGATCAAACTGACCGCGTTCGAATACACCATTATGGAAACGTTGATACGCAATAATGGCAAAGTGGTCAGCAAAGATTCGTTAATGCTACAACTCTACCCGGATGCGGAGCTGCGGGAAAGTCATACCATAGATGTACTAATGGGACGTCTGCGCAAAAAAATTCAGGCACAATATCCGCAAGAAGTGATTACCACCGTTCGCGGCCAGGGCTATCTGTTCGAATTGCGCTGATGAAAAAATTACTGCGTCTTTTTTTCCCGCTCTCGCTGCGGGTACGTTTTCTATTGGCAACGGCAGCGGTTGTACTGGTGCTTTCGCTTGCCTACGGAATGGTTGCGCTGATCGGTTATAGCGTCAGTTTCGATAAAACCACGTTTCGGCTGTTACGTGGCGAGAGCAATCTGTTCTATACCCTTGCGAAGTGGGAAAATAATAAATTGCATGTCGAGTTACCCGAAAATATCGACAAGCAAAGCCCCACCATGACGCTAATTTATGATGAGAACGGGCAGCTTTTATGGGCGCAACGTGACGTTCCCTGGCTGATGAAAATGATCCAGCCTGACTGGCTGAAATCGAATGGTTTTCATGAAATTGAAGCGGATGTTAACGATACCAGCCTCTTGCTGAGTGGAGATCATTCGATACAGCAACAGTTGCAGGAAGTGCGGGAAGATGATGACGACGCGGAGATGACCCACTCGGTGGCGGTAAACGTCTATCCGGCAACATCGCGGATGCCAAAGTTAACCATTGTGGTGGTGGATACCATTCCGGTGGAGCTAAAAAGTTCCTATATGGTCTGGAGCTGGTTTATCTATGTGCTCTCAGCCAATCTGCTGTTAGTGATCCCGCTGCTGTGGGTAGCCGCCTGGTGGAGTTTACGTCCCATCGAGGCCCTGGCAAAAGAAGTCCGCGAACTGGAAGAGCATAACCGTGAATTGCTCAATCCTGCCACAACACGAGAACTGACCAGTCTGGTACGAAACCTGAACCGACTGTTAAAAAGTGAACGCGAACGTTACGACAAATACCGCACTACGCTCACCGACCTGACCCATAGTCTGAAAACGCCACTGGCGGTGCTGCAAAGTACGCTGCGTTCTCTGCGTAGTGAGAAGATGAGCGTCAGTGATGCAGAGCCGGTGATGCTGGAGCAAATCAGCCGCATTTCACAGCAAATTGGCTACTACCTGCATCGTGCCAGTATGCGCGGTGGGACATTGCTTAGCCGCGAGCTGCATCCGGTCGCCCCTCTGTTGGACAATCTCACCTCGGCGCTGAACAAAGTGTATCAACGCAAAGGGGTCAATATCTCTCTCGATATTTCACCAGAGATCAGCTTTGTTGGTGAGCAGAACGATTTTGTCGAGGTGATGGGCAACGTGCTGGATAACGCCTGTAAATATTGCCTCGAGTTTGTCGAAATTTCTGCAAGGCAAACCGACGATCATCTCTATATTGTGGTCGAGGATGATGGCCCCGGTATTCCATTAAGCAAGCGAGAGGTCATTTTCGACCGTGGTCAACGGGTTGATACTTTACGCCCAGGGCAAGGTGTGGGGCTGGCGGTAGCCCGCGAAATCACCGAGCAATATGAGGGTAAAATCGTCGCCGGAGAGAGCATGCTGGGCGGTGCGCGGATGGAGGTGATTTTTGGTCGCCAGCATTCTGCGCCGAAAGATGAATAAATATGTCCATACTTCACGCATTACGTTAAGCATCCGTTATAATCGGTTGCAGATACCAGCCTGTGGATGCTTAACATGGAATACCAACTCACTCTTAACTGGCCCGATTTTCTTGAACGTCACTGGCAGAAACGCCCGGTGGTGTTAAAACGCGGCTTTAATAATTTTATTGACCCGATCTCTCCAGACGAGTTGGCGGGTCTGGCGATGGAAAGCGAAGTCGACAGTCGACTGGTCAGTCACCAGGATGGCAAATGGCAGGTCAGCCACGGCCCGTTCGAAAGCTACGATCATCTCGGTGAAACCAACTGGTCGTTACTGGTACAGGCAGTGAACCACTGGCATGAGCCGAGCGCCTCGCTGATGCGGCCGTTCCGTGAACTGCCGGACTGGCGTATTGATGACCTGATGATCTCTTTTTCCGTACCTGGCGGCGGCGTCGGCCCACATCTCGATCAGTACGACGTGTTTATCATTCAGGGTACCGGACGTCGTCGCTGGCGAGTGGGCGAAAAGCTGCAAATGAAACAGCACTGCCCGCACCCGGATCTGTTACAGGTCGATCCGTTCGAAGCCATCATTGATGAAGAACTGGAGCCAGGCGATATTCTTTATATTCCGCCAGGATTCCCCCATGAAGGCTACGCGCTGGAAAATGCGATGAACTATTCCGTGGGTTTTCGCGCGCCAAATACGCGGGAACTGATTAGCGGATTTGCCGATTATGTGCTGCAACGTGAACTGGGCGGCAACTACTACAGCGATCCTGATGTTCCACCTCGCGCTCATCCTGCGGACGTTCTGCCGCAAGAGATGGATAAACTGCGGGAGATGATGCTTGAATTGATCAACCAGCCGGAACACTTTAAACAGTGGTTTGGGGAGTTTATATCCCAGTCACGCCATGAACTGGATATCGCGCCGCCAGAGCCGCCTTATCAGCCGGATGAAATCTACGATGCGCTGAAACAAGGTGATGTGCTAGTGCGCCTGGGTGGTCTGCGCGTATTGCGCATTGGCGACGACGTGTATGCCAATGGTGAGAAGATCGATTCCCCGCACCGTCCGGCACTGGATGCGCTCGCCAGCAACATTGCGCTGACCGCGGAGAATTTTGGCGATGCGCTGGAAGATCCGTCATTCCTCGCGATGCTCGCGGCGCTGGTCAATAGCGGATACTGGTTCTTCGAAGGGTAAGTTTGGATTTAAGCCGGATGCGGCATCACATGCCGCATCCCTTTTCGCTTACTTCCGTTGCGCCGTCAACTCGGCAATACGGACGATCACCTGCACCGCTTTTTCCATACCTTCCAGAGTCACAAACTCATGCTTACCATGATAGTTGTAACCGCCAGTGAACAGGTTCGGGCACGGTAATCCCATAAACGACAACTGCGCGCCGTCGGTACCGCCGCGGATCGGTTTCAGTTCCGGTTCAATATCGCAGTCACGCATCGCCTGCTGGGCGATATCGAGAATATGCGGATGCTCAACCACTTTCTCGCGCATATTGTAGTAACTGTCTTCAATCACCAGTTCAATGTAGCAATCAGGATGTAACCCTTTGCCCACTTTTTTGGCGATCTCCATCATTTTACGTTTACGCGCTTCAAACTGTTTACGGTCGAAATCACGAATGATGTAGTGCATATCGGCCCGTTCAACGGTGCCTTTCATGCTCGCCAGGTGATAGAAACCTTCATAGCCTTCTGTCATTTCCGGGCTTTCATTTGCCGGAACTTCCGCATGAATACGTGCCGCCAGCGAAAGCGCATTTACCATCACTCCTTTCGCCGTGCCCGGGTGAACATTGTTACCGACAATTTTGATATTGACCGACGCGGCGTTGAAGTTTTCAAACTCCAGTTCGCCTACGCCACCACCATCAACGGTGTAAGCCCAGCGGGCATCGAAGGCGTCAACATCAAAATGCTTCGCCCCTTTGCCCACTTCTTCATCCGGGGTAAAGGCGACGCGAATATCACCATGCGGAATGTTTTTTTGTTGCAATACCGCCAGCGCGGTCATGATTTCTGCAATACCTGCTTTGTCATCGGCACCTAACAAGGTTTTACCATCGGTGGTAATCAGCGTCTGACCCAGTAGCTGATGCAGCACCGGGAACATAACCGGTGATAAAACTTCATCGCCGATACCCAGCGCAATATCGCCACCGCGATAGTTTTCAACGATTTGCGGATTCACATTTTTGCCGCTGCAATCCGGTGAGGTATCCACATGAGAAATAAAGCCAATCGCGGGGATATCGCCAGGGACGTTAGCCGGTAACGTCGCCATCAACGTGCCCTTCTCACTTAAGGTCACATTGATAAGCCCCATCTCTTCGAGCTGCTCTTTCAGCAGATGCAATAACTTCCATTGGCCTTCCGTGCTGGGAACCTGTCTCACCCCTGCCTTTGATTGGGTATCCAGAGACACGTAGTTCAAAAATCGCTCAAGTAGTTTATCCATGTAGTCACCCTCACTTTTTGTGACAACATTATTAAGAAGCAAGAAAAGACAAATATTGCGTCAGGTCACTTTTACCCCTGCAAGCGGGAATATTTATCAGCATTACCTTAATTAATATAAAGCTAAGCCAGTAATTCACAACAAAGATTGGCGATTCAAGCGGTTTGCCGTAGAATTACCGCCCTCATTAAGAGTCACCAAGGTGGTTAACCACAAACCCCGCATCGGTAAGCCATCCGTTGCGTTTACATGGGACAGAGTAAAAAATTGAATAAACAATCGAGTTCGCTTTCACCGCTGGTGCAATTGGCGGGAATTCGCAAATGCTTTGATGGTAAAGAGGTCATTCCCCAGCTTGATCTCACTATCAATAATGGCGAGTTCCTCACGCTGCTTGGCCCTTCTGGCTGCGGTAAAACAACCGTTCTTCGCCTGATCGCAGGTCTGGAAACTGTTGATTCCGGACGCATCATGCTGGATAACGAGGACATCACCCACGTTCCGGCGGAAAACCGCTATGTGAACACTGTTTTCCAAAGCTACGCACTTTTCCCCCACATGACCGTGTTCGAAAATGTGGCCTTTGGGTTGCGCATGCAAAAAACCCCCGCAGCTGAAATTACGCCCCGCGTGATGGAAGCCCTGCGGATGGTGCAGCTGGAAACCTTCGCTCAACGCAAACCGCATCAGCTCTCTGGCGGTCAACAGCAACGCGTTGCCATTGCCCGCGCGGTGGTTAACAAGCCTCGTCTGTTGTTGCTGGATGAGTCGCTCTCAGCGCTGGATTACAAACTGCGCAAGCAAATGCAGAACGAGCTGAAAGCGTTACAGCGTAAGCTTGGCATTACATTCGTGTTCGTAACTCACGACCAGGAAGAAGCACTTACCATGTCGGACAGGATTGTGGTGATGCGCGATGGTCGCATTGAGCAAGACGGCACGCCGCGTGAAATCTACGAAGAGCCGAAAAACCTGTTTGTTGCTGGGTTTATCGGTGAAATCAATATGTTTAATGCCACGGTCATCGAACGTCTCGACGAGCAGCGCGTACGCGCCAACGTTGAAGGCCGCGAATGTAATATCTACGTTAACTTCGCCGTTGAGCCAGGGCAAAAACTGCATGTTCTGCTACGTCCTGAAGACTTACGCGTTGAAGAGATTAACGACGATAACCACGCTGAAGGCCTGATTGGTTATGTTCGCGAGCGTAACTACAAAGGCATGACGCTGGAGTCGGTTGTTGAACTGGAAAATGGCAAGATGGTGATGGTCAGCGAATTCTTCAATGAAGACGATCCTGACTTTGACCACTCTCTCGACCAAAAAATGGCCATTAATTGGGTAGAAAGCTGGGAGGTCGTACTGGCTGATGAAGAACACAAGTAAGTTCCAGAATGTAGTGATTGTCACTATTGTCGGTTGGCTTGTGTTGTTTGTCTTTCTGCCCAACCTGATGATCATCGGCACCAGCTTTTTGACCCGCGACGACGCCAGTTTCGTCAAAATGGTCTTTACGCTGGATAACTACACGCGACTGCTCGATCCGCTTTATTTTGAAGTGCTATTGCACTCGTTGAATATGGCGCTGATCGCCACCCTAGCCTGCCTGGTGCTGGGCTACCCGTTTGCCTGGTTTCTGGCAAAGCTGCCACACAAGGTGCGTCCGCTGCTGCTGTTTCTGCTGATTGTTCCGTTCTGGACCAACTCATTGATTCGTATCTATGGGCTGAAAATTTTCCTCAGTACCAAAGGCTATCTCAACGAGTTTTTGCTCTGGCTGGGCGTTATCGATACACCAATTCGCATCATGTTCACGCCTAGTGCGGTGATTATCGGTCTGGTTTACATTCTGCTGCCGTTTATGGTGATGCCGCTGTACTCCAGTATCGAAAAACTGGATAAGCCGTTGCTGGAGGCGGCGCGCGATCTCGGTGCCAGCAAGTTGCAGACCTTTATCCGCATCATTATACCACTGACGATGCCGGGAATTATTGCCGGATGTCTGCTGGTGATGCTGCCAGCGATGGGCCTGTTCTACGTGTCTGACCTGATGGGCGGTGCGAAAAACCTGCTGATTGGTAACGTCATCAAGGTCCAGTTCCTCAATATTCGTGACTGGCCGTTTGGTGCTGCCACCAGCATTACGCTGACTATCGTAATGGGCCTGATGTTGCTGGTTTACTGGCGCGCTTCTCGTTTGCTGAATAAGAAGGTGAGCGAATTAGATGATTAATCCTTTATATTCAATATATTAGGTTTGTTTTTGAGTGGTTTTGCCGTTTAAGGTAACGGCGTTATAGATCCTATCAAAATCAATCAATTGCATTCTGGTTTTGGAGAAAGATTTTTCGAGAGCTTCGGTCTTTTACTAAAACTGATTGCGTATAATCCCAATACCCCCTCCCCGACTATCTGAATGGTCGGGGAGGCACTTCAAGCACAAAATATCATCCCTGCGCCGTTGATTACTCTGCAGGTGAAGTCGGCCACTCAATATCAGGTGCAGTTGATGTATCAACACGGTTCAGCAACACCCGATACTTCTTCCAGGCTTCCAGCAATGAGGTTTCTTCCTCCGTTGCGATTTCCAGATCTACAGCATCCTGAAGTGGCGCAATATGCTCACTGGCTACCTGCATCAGGCTGTTTTTTGTTTCTTCCGCCTCCCGGATGCGGAACAGTTTTTCTGCTTCTACATCTTTCACCCAGGCTGTGCCGTTCCACTTCTGAAACTCCCCTTCTGGCGATAACCAGGTAACATTTTCCGGTAACGGACCGAGTTCAGAAATAAATAACGCGTCCCCTGACGCTACGTCATAAACCGTTTTACCCCGATGATCTTCAACGAGATGCCACGATGCCTCATCACTGTTGAAAACAGCCACGAAACCTGCCGGAATATCTGGCGGTGCAATATCGGTACTGTTTGCTGGCAGACCTGTATGAGGCGGAATATATGCATCACCTTCACCAATAAATTCATTAGTTCCGGCCAGCAGATTATAAATTGTTATGGTCCGTGGTTGTTCACTCATTCTGAATGCCATTATGCAAGCCTCACAATATAGTTAAATGCGATGTTTTTGACGGTGTTTTCCGCGTTACCAGCAGCGTTAACGGTGATGGTGTGTCCATGTGAACCAATCGCAACGGAGTGCGTATGAGCACCAATACCGACAGTATGTGCATGTGCGCCTGCGCTTGCAGCAGTGCCGGACAGCGAGTGGGTATGAGCACCATCTGATGATGTCTTCCCTGCATTACGAGTCTGGCCACTACCGCTTGTTGTGCTCATAATCCCCGCGCTTAGATTTGAAATCGCGGTATAACCATTAGGGAAAATGCTCGTGTTCGTGCCACCAAATGCACCGGAACTCTTGTGTTGGTGCGCACCGGCACTATTTGCTGTCCCGCTAATACTATGGGTATGTGCACCAGTGTTATTCGTGGATTTAGTGCCGTAATCAAACGATGATGTGGTTTTCGTCCCCAAATCCGTACTGGATGCGCTGGCGCTGTGGGTGTGCGATTTAATGCCGTCCTGTTCCTGAGACAATACGGCCCGACCACTGGCAGGTTTGCCCTTAATCGTCCAGCCACGCATATCAGGGATCACGCCTGACGGATAAGCGGCTGCAAGTTTCGGGTATGCAGA
>NZ_PTRX01000003.1:0-238402 GCF_002966045.1 Escherichia sp. MOD1-EC5189
TACAATTTAATCCTTAACCGGAGGGATTTCTGCACCCTCAGAACATCAGGAGGCCGCCAGAAAGGGCGGTAATAAATAATGCAAGAAACCAAAGAAAATATCAGAAAACAGCTTTACGGGTTTTATATTGCTTATGATTTGTGGCTGAGTAATGGGGCGAAACCAGGTGGGGTGTTTTCTCGAAATTATGGTTTATGCGCCAATCTTTTCGATTATCTCACATCAATCGGTACCTCCAGCGAAGCGGCACTGGAACAATTACACGCTGATTTCAGAAGTGCCGGGCTGTATGAGGTGTTGCCATTTAACGAGAGTAAAGGGCATTACTATGAAGAAAAAGGGAACAACATGTGCCATATGAATCCGGCGCGGGTGGCGTGGGTCAGGACGCAGATTGCACTGGTATCACTGGAAGCAGAGCCGATAGCAGTAAGCGACGACATGGCTTACGCATTCCATCACGCACTGTCAGATTCATCTCCAGGTGCTGATGAGGTAGAGGAAATTAAGGCCGGGTTGCGTGCAGCCTTTGCCAATGTCACCACCCAACCAGCACCAGTAGTGCCGGAATTTGAAACATGGTTTAACAGCCAGGAGTCAGGGAGGAGTATATGCAGCACACAGATTCGTCGTTCCCTTCAGGAAATTTCATGGAACGCCTGCTGCGCCGCCATGCTTCAGGGGAAAGACGATGGTATCCTCACCAATGAGGATACCAAAGGGGATGTTCAGGTACGGGAATTAACAATGTGGGTTAAACGACTGGTCAGTCAACTGAAAAAAGCTAATCCAGACTGCAAATTACCGGAGATGGCGATGGACTACCTGAAGCGGAACGAACTGATAAGCGCGGAGGATGTTTTGCGATGACTTGGCCTGAAGCATTCACAACGGTAGGAATTACAATGGCGGTGGCGCTGGTGGTGTATGCGATTTGCCGCTGGGGGTAAGGTATTAAAAAACGCCCCGCACACAGACGTTGAGCGCCTGAGATGTGGGGATAGGGAGTTAGTTAAATAGTTATACAACAATACCTGATTTTATATTGAAGCAGGAAATAGGTTGCTGCATATTGAATCATGCGCGTGTACGTCAAATATGGGAGGTCATCGTGCTGGTTCTGAAATGTGCGCTGGCTATTGCGGCTGTAATGGCAATTTATTGTCTTGCTGTTGTTCTTATGGATCGCCTTTCTGATTGATTTCATATTGGCGAAGTGACGGGAGTTAAATAGAATTGCTGCGGGTGCTTGAGGCTATCTACCTCGGGCATGAACACCAACGGCAGATAGAGAAAAGCCCCAGTTAACATTACGCGTCCTGCAAGACGCTTAACATTAATCTGAGGCCAATTTCATGCTAGACACATGTAGGTTAGCCTCTTACGTGCCGAAAGGCAAGGAGAAGCAGGCTATGAAGCAGCAAAAGGCGATGTTAATCGCCCTGATCGTCATCTGTTTAACCGTCATAGTGACGGCACTGGCAACGAGGAAAGACCTCTGCGAGGTACGAATCCGTACCGGCCAGACGGAGGTCGCTGTCTTCGTAGACTACGAATCTAGAGAGTAATAGTGACCAGGCGGGAGATTACTCTCCCGCCACCTCTGATGTGTCAGGCATCCTCAACGCACCCGCACTTAACCCGCTTCGGCGGGTTTTTGTTTTTATTTTCAACGCATTTGAAGTTTTGGACGGTGCCGGAATAGAATCAAAAATACTTAAGTAGCGCGCAGGGATAAGAGGGATGGTCCCCTGAAGGGGAGTGCGAATTATCCGGAAGGACTCTGATGATGAACATCGAAGAACTGCGTAAAATTTTTAGTGAAAATGGCCTCTATGCTGTGCGCGTTGAGAATGGGAAAGTTGTCTACACAACGTTAATCCCTGATGATCATGTAATTTTATCTATCGAGGCATTCATTGAATACCTTGAAAGGCTCGGTTTCAAGGTGGTTCGCGAATGAGTTATAATTCGTAAGCCAGCCTGAACAACTGGCAACCTACAGCGCCATTGGAGACAGCAATGGCGCATATACAACTGGTCAAACAAACCTCTTCCGGATTACTTCTCCCGGCGACGCCGGAGAGTTGTGATTTTTTGCATCAAATAAAAATAGGCGAGTGGATACACGCAGACTTTAAGCGTGTGCGTAACTACGCATTTCACAAGCGTTTTTTCAAACTCCTGCAACTGGGATTCGATTACTGGACTCCGAGCGGTGGGGTGATCACGCCTCGAGAACGAGAACTGGTATCGGGCTTCGTTGATTACCTGTGCGAATCAGTAGGTCGGGAACACACTCCAGCCCTGAGTGATGCCGCAGAGCAATACCTTAATACCGTTGCGACATGCAGAACCCGGGATACGGCATTGCTAAAGTCGTTTGACGCTTTCCGCGAGTGGGTAACCATTCAGGCAGGATTTTACACCGAGCATATTTATCCTGATGGTAGTCGTGGGCGCAGGGCAAAATCTATCGCATTTGCGAACATGGACGAAACCGAGTTTCAGCAGGTTTATAAATCTGTACTGAATGTGCTGTGGAACTGGATCCTGTTCCGTAAATTTTCCTCTCCGGAGGAAGTCGAAAATGTGGCCGCACAGTTACTGGAGTTTGCGTAATGGTGGATTTACGTAAAGCGGCGCGGGGGCAGATGTGCACCGTCAGAATTCCTGGCTACTGCAATCACAATCCCGAAACATCTGTGCTGGCGCATTACAGGCTGGCGGGGACGTGCGGAACAGCGACAAAACCACACGATATGCAGGCAGCGATTGCCTGCAGCTCATGCCACGATTTAATCGACGGGCGGGTAAAAACCAGCGATTACACCAAAGAAGAATTACGCCTGATGCATGCAGAAGGTGTTTTTCGTACGCAAGAAATCTGGAGAAAGGAAGGTTATTTATGATTTACCCAACAAATACAGGCAAAAGCGGGGAACACCTTCGTCTCACCACGCTGGAAAGTGTCTGGATTCAGGGAAAACTGCGCATGTGGGGGCGCTGGTCGTATATTGGCGGCGGTAAGACGGGAAATATGTTCAACCAGTTGCTGACCTCTAAAAAGCTGACAAAAACGGCAATTAACGAGGCGCTCCGGAGGATGAAAAAAGCAGGTCTGGACAAACCTGAACTTGAGGCTTTTTTGCGGGATATGATCAACGGCAAGCAAAAAAGCTGGCTGGTGCATTGTACTGATGCAGAGGCGTTATGCATTGATCGGGTGATTAGTGAAGTGCTGGTAGAACACCCAGGATTGATTTGTATCCTCCGGCAACGATATGAAGGGAGGGGGATGACTAAGCGAAAAATGGCTGAATTGCTGAATGACGCACACCCTGAGTGGTGTTTCCGGACGTGCTGCAGTCGGGTAGATGTATGGCTAAATCTTGCTGAATATATGCTCTATCTACCGATGCGTGATGCATTCTCTTCCGGGGATCTAAAAACCGTTTGTTGACTCAATCTGTTATCCGGGGCTATATTCCTCACGCGCCAGCAAAATCTGGCGTCGGGATTGGCGTCCCGGATGTTTACGGAGCGATATGAGACGCGCCCGCGTCTTTTTTCATATCGTTTGCACAGTCACATTCGCGATTTATGGCGGGCTGTGTGGGGGAGCCGAAAGGCTCGCCGGTTTCCGTACCCGGTTACGCCAACCCTGCACAGTTCGCCACCAGTTCGATTGGCGTCGTCGGTGGCGATAATTTCCAAATGTACGGAGTTATCGTTATGACCACTCAAATCTCGGTGATGCTGCCAACTTACTGATTTAGTGTATGATGGTGTTTTTGAGGTGCTCCAGTGGCTTCTGTTTCTATCAGCTGTCCCTCCTGTTCAGCTACTGACGGGGTGGTGCGTAACGGCAAAAGCACCGCCGGACATCAGCGCTATCTCTGCTCTCACTGCCGTAAAACATGGCAACTGCAGTTCACTTACACCGCTTCTCAACCCGGTACGCACCAGAAAATCATTGATATGGCCATGAATGGCGTTGGATGCCGGGCAACTGCCCGCATTATGGGCGTTGGCCTCAACACGATTTTACGTCACTTAAAAAACTCAGGCCGCAGTCGGTAACCTCGCGCATACAGCCGGGCAGTGACGTCATCGTCTGCGCGGAAATGGACGAACAGTGGGGCTATGTCGGGGCTAAATCGCGCCAGCGCTGGCTGTTTTACGCGTATGACAGTCTCCGGAAGACGGTTGTTGCGCACGTATTCGGTGAACGCACTATGGCGACGCTGGGGCGTCTTATGAGCCTGCTGTCACCCTTTGACGTGGTGATATGGATGACGGATGGCTGGCCGCTGTATGAATCCCGCCTGAAGGGAAAGCTGCACGTAATCAGCAAACGATATACGCAGCGAATTGAGCGGCATAACCTGAATCTGAGGCAGCACCTGGCACGGCTGGGACGGAAGTCGCTGTCGTTCTCAAAATCGGTGGAGCTGCATGACAAAGTCATCGGGCATTATCTGAACATAAAACACTATCAATAAGTTGGAGTCATTACCCAAATCTCTGTTGAAACTCTCTCCCCGATCACCCATAACCAGATTCCTGTTATTACCACCGAACTTTTGGCGCAGCTTTACGGCACTGAGTCGGTGCGTATTCGCCAGAATCATCATGAGAACAAAGTACGCTTCGTTGAAGGGAAACACTTTTTCAAAGTTGTTGGTAATGACCTTAAAGAATTGCGGGTCGCTTTAAACTACTCACAAAATCCAGTTTCACCCAAAGCCCGCTCCCTCATCCTCTGGACAGAACGAGGCGCAGCACGCCACGCCAAAATGCTCGAAACCGATCAGGCGTGGGATGTGTTCGAAAAACTGGAAGACTGCTATTTCAGTCAAAAGGATCCGTCAACGCCAGTTTCATGCCAGAAAAGTTACGACACGCGAGTTCTCTGTTATCAGAGAGGCGGTGTCACTGTTTCCACAATTCAGTTACGGGATGATGATATTGTTATTTCCCTTGAGTCATGGCTGGAACTGGCGAGAGCCAATGGTTGGTTTGTTGTTCGCAGAGATAAACTGGTGGAAAGGTTGATGCAGCTTTAAAAAAGTTCTTGCATTTTTGCACATAAACTGCTTCAATTCCGGTACGCTTCGCAAAGCTGTATCGCGAGGCGAACCAAGCGCATGAACTTTACCAGAACCCGCCATTGTGCGGGTTTTGTTGTTTTTGTGGTGTGGCATAAGAAACGACATTTAATAATCGCCTTCAAAATAAATTTGTTTATATATTGTCATTTATATTTTAAGTGGAAGTGAATTATTCACATAAAATAAAAACATATAAATAAATTTACATAACTTGACGCAAAGTATTGTTGCGATTGGAATATTAAATCGTATCATCGAAAGCGGTTCTGAGGGGGAACTCTTCTTTGATCGGTGATATCGCTCCCCCGAAGAACCATTGCCGACTTAGCTCAGTAGGTAGAGCAACTGACTTGTAATCAGTAGGTCACCAGTTCGATTCCGGTGGTCGGCACCATATGCGGGTATCGTATAATGGCTATTACCTCAGCCTTCCAAGCTGATGATGCGGGTTCGATTCCCGCTACCCGCTCCAGAGGAACAAGCCTTATTGTATTGCAGCACTGGCGTATTTTTTATTACGTGGGAGCAGGTTGTTTTGAAAAAGCGTTCTGTTCTCTGGCTATGATTTGAGGCCGGGTGTAGCCTCAGTGCTTATTTTTTACGGCAGCAGAATGGTGCATTATCGGTGGAGATTTTGTATTTCCTGGCAGGGTCGGTAATGCATCATTCCGATGTTGTAAGCATCGCTCAGAATAACGTTGAGATTAATCGCGTACTAAGCAAAACCTGGAAATACATCCTTAACCGCCGCACCAGGCGGTTTTTTTATTCATTTTTTTCATGGCTCGCTACGGCGGGCCTTTTTCATATCCTCGCCACACCCGGCGCATATCACATCAAATAACGCCGCGCAAAAGGCATCTGCGGGTGCCTTTGACGGGGTGTTTTTACGGGCCGCTGGTGGCCCTTTTTTATTTACAGGAGAAAAACGTATGTCTGAACCCTTATCTGGTTCCGGCACGGCTGCGGCGCTCGGCGGGGCGACGGTATTCGGGCTGTTTACCGGAACGGATTTCGGGATTGTGTTTGGTGCGTTCGCCGGGGCGTTATTTGTGGCAACGATGCCGCAGGCGCTTTCAGTCTGGCGTGTGGTGGCGCATTTTTTGGTGTCGTTTATCGTCGGCGTGCTGGGGGCGCGCGTGCTGTCAGCCTGGATTGCATCAAAAACAGGGTATGACGGTACATCGGCAGATGCGCTGTGTGCGGTGCTGGTATCGGTGGTGTCGGTGAAGATTCTGTCGTTCATCCACCAGCAGGATATTGCATCGCTGGTGTCCGGTGTGTTCTCCCGCCTGCGGGGCGGAGGTGGCGGCAATGTTAAGTAACCTTCCCGGATTGCTGAATGTGGCGTTATGCACGGTTATCGTGCTGACGCTCTTTTTTTATCGTCGTCGCGATTCCAGACATAAGCCGCTGATGTCATGGCTGGCCTGGCTGCTGATGCTGCTGTATGCCTTTGCACCACTCAGCTATCTGTGCGGTCGCCCGTTAGCGGCGAACTGGCTGGCGGTGGGGCTTAATCTGCTGTTCTGCGTGCTGGTGATACGTGCACGCGGGAACGTTTCAAAAATCCTTTCATTCCGGAGGTGAGCATGTCGGGTAAATTCAGATTCAGTCGTCGCAGTGAAAAAAATCTGGAGGGCGTTAAACCACAGCTGGTTGCTGTCGTTCGCCGTGCGCTGGAGCTGACGGAGGTTGATTTCGGTATTACGGAAGGGCTGCGCACGAAAGAACGCCAGAAACAGCTGGTCGCGGAAGGGAAAAGCCAGACCATGAACAGCCGCCACCTGACCGGTGATGCGGTGGATGTTGTTGCCTACATTGGCAGCCAGGTGTCATGGGACTGGCCTCTGTACGAGAAAATCGCGCAGGCATTTAAGCAGGCTGCCGCAGAGCTGGGAACTGCCATCGAATGGGGCGGGGACTGGAAAACACTGAAAGACGGACCTCACTTTCAGTTGAAACGCTGATAACCAGGTGTGTTATGAGCCGAAAACACTGGACACACAGAATGCCGCGAACGGCGGCGAAATGGGCACTGGTAGCGATACTGGTGCCTTTTTTATTGGTGGGGTGCGTCAGCCTGGATAAGGCGCGCCAACTTTTAGATACAGCTTCTCAGGTCTGCAAAATTGTCGACAGTGTTCGGCAGTGTATGCAGAACTGATCGCCCGTAAGAGCAGAATATTTCGCTGAAAAATGAAAGGGCGCCATTGTCTAGGAGGCATGAAATTCTGTTATCTAATCTGGTTGATATATGAATGTGGGGGATGCTCTTCTCCCCCACTGAAGGTTAGCCTACCTTACGGTATGGATACACATTTTTAATGAATTGGTGAAAATACTGGCCTTTTGAACTGGCATTCATAAGACCCTGATAGATCCTGGATGGAACACCAGAGTATTGATAGATACCTCCATTGTGAAAGGCTATTTCCAGTGTGAGAGTTGCTGAATCATACCCAACTGACTGGAGATTTGATGATGAAACATAATTACGAATCAAAACAATATCCTCATATTGTGGGGAAAAGTCCCAATGAAATTATTGATATATTTCGGCGTTATAACTTTGTCGATGATCATGGTCATCGTCTTGAAATGTGCCAGGACTTCATTGACTTAGTTAATGCGAAATCACAACAACATCAGGATGGTTAGGCATTACAGCAGCTCTTCTGTGAGGGGCTGCGATAATGTCACTAAGAGGAAAAATTCATGGCAAAACCGGACTGGGAGGCCATCGAATCGGCATACCGGGCCGGAGTCCTTAGCCTCCGTGATATAGGCGAGAAATACGGCGTAACAGAAGGGGCTATCAGGAAGAGGGCTAAAAAGCTTGGTTGGGTACGCAGTGGCGGTACGCAGGTTTGCAAAAATGGTACGCAAAAAAGAAAAGTGCGTACCAGCAGAAAGCCTGCCATTACTGACCTTACACAAAAAGGTACGCAACCAAAAACAGAACCTACACCGGATACGAAACCGATACGCGGAATGCGTACCGATCCCCCGACTAACCCATTCCAACCCGGTAACCAGCAGGCATTAAAACACGGTGGTTATGCCCGTCGCCTTCTGCTCAAAGATGAGGTGATAGAGGATGCTAAAGCGTTGACGCTCGAGGACGAATTATTTCGCCTTCGTGCTAACAACCTTGTCGCTGCAGAGAATATTGGTCGGTGGTTGGTGTCGCTGGAAGATGCTAATGGGGACCAGGAAAGGAAGATGCTGATGGAAAATATCAGCGCCGCCGAGAAAGCAATGATGCGCAATACAGTTCGTATTGAGTCCATCGTTGGCACGCTTGCGACGGTAGGAAAAATATTTGCTGATACAGCCTACCGCAAGGCCGCCACTGATAAGGTGTCTCTGGAGGCTGATCGTCTTCGCCGTGATGCAGGTATTGATGATGGCAATGGAGAGCGTGACCTCAATGACTTCTACTCTGACATCCAAACCGACGCTTAATCCGGCTTTACGTAGTTTCTGGACTACGCGGGCACGTAACAAAGTGCTTTATGGTGGCCGGTCATCGTCAAAATCATGGGATGCCGCTGGCATTGCCATATTTCTGTCGAATAAATACACCCTGCGTTTTTGTTGTGCCCGTCAGATCCAGAATAAAATCGAAGAGTCGGTGTATACCCTGCTCAAAATTCAGATAGACAGGTTTGGCCTGCGGCACCGTTTCCGGATTCTGAACAACAAAATCATTAACCGGGTTACTGGCTCGGAATTTGTTTTTTATGGATTATGGCGCAACATCGAAGAAATTAAGTCACTGGAGGGGATCGACGTGTTGTGGCTGGAAGAAGCCCACGCACTGACTGAATACCAGTGGAAAATTCTGGAGCCAACGATCCGTAAAGAGGGTTCGGAATGCTGGTTCATATTCAACCCCGGACTTGTTACTGATTTCGTCTGGCGTAACTTCGTTGTTGATCCGCCTGAAGGCACTCTCATCCGCAAAATTAACTATGACGAAAATCCGTTTCTGTCTGACACCATGCTTAAGGTTATCGACGCGGCGCGACGCCGTGATCCGGATGGTTTTAAACATGTGTATGAGGGCGTTCCGGAGTCTGATGATGATGCGGCAATCATCAAACTGTCCTGGATAGAAGCCGCAGTGGATGCGCACAAAACGTTAAATTTCGAACCCAGTGGAAGAAAGCGTATTGGCTTTGACGTGGCTGACAGTGGTACAGATAAGTGCGCTAACGTTTACCGTCACGGATCCGTTGTTTTCTGGGCCGACGAATGGAAGGCCAAAGAAGATGAATTACTGAAGAGCTGCCAGCGTACTTATCAGGCGGCGCTGGAGCGTGAAGCAGATATTGTTTACGACTCTATCGGTGTTGGTGCTTCTGCCGGTGCTAAATTCTCTGAAATTAACGCTGACCGGAAGAGCGAGAATGCATACGCGCGACGTGTGAATTACCAGAGGTTTAACGCCGGCGCTGGTGTGCATGAACCAGATGACGAATACAACGGCATCCCCAACAAAGACTTTTTCGCAAATCTTAAGGCTCAGGCATGGTGGCTGGTGGCTGACCGTTTCAGAAATACGTTTAACGCCATTAACAACGGAGAACAGTATCCTGTGGATGAGCTGATCAGCATAGATTCTCGTTGTCCGTTGCTTGAAAAGCTGAAACTGGAACTGACAACACCTCATCGTGATTTCGACCGTAACGGACGTGTGATGGTCGAAAGTAAAAAAGACCTCGCAAAACGCGAGATACCGTCACCAAACGTTGCTGACGCATTCATTATGGCCTTCGCGCCAATTGATACATCGCTGGATATCTGGGAACAGCTGGGGAGACAGGCCTGATGGCACGAAACAAACAAGCCCTGCGGCGAACTGCGCAGGCCACAGCTGATGGTTATGAGAATTTTATTGCCCGCGTAGGGATGCAGACACCTAACCAGCACTCAGCATCCACCTACCGGGCTAATTTTACCAGTCGTAACCGCATGCTGGTGGAATGGTCCTATCGTTCATCCTGGATCATCGGCGAAGCAGTCGATGCTATCCCGGATGATATGACCCGCAAAGGCATTCGCATCACTTCGGAAATTGATGCAAAAGATCGCGGCATTCTCGAATCACAACTTGATGAGTTGCAAATCTGGGATGCGCTGAATGACGTGCTGAAATGGTCTCGTCTCTATGGCGGTGCGGTTGGCTTCATCATGATCGAGGGGCAGGCACCAATGACCCCGCTGCGGCTCGAAACCATTGGAGAAGGCAAGTTTAAGGGCATTCTCCCGCTCGACCGCTGGATGATTAACCCGGTGCTGACCCGCCGCATTAAAGAGATGGGGCCGGATCTCGGCAAACCTGAGTTTTACGATGTGGTGACCACTGCAACGGGCATCCCGGCCTGGCGCATCCATCACAGCCGCCTGATTCGCTTCGATGGCGTCACGCTGCCATTCCAGCAGAAGATGACCGAGAACGAATGGGGAATGTCGGTTGTAGAGCGAATCTGGGATCGGCTTACTGCGTTCGACAGCGCCACTGTCGGCGCGGCTCAGCTGGTCTACAAAGCGCATCTGCGCACCTACAGCGTGGAGAAGCTGCGCGAGATTATCGCGCTTGGTGGCCCAGCTTTCGAAGCGTTGCTGAAGAACATCGACCTGATCCGCCAGTTCCAGAGCAATGAAGGCATGACGCTCATGGACTCGCGGGATAAGTTTGAAACGCATCAGTACAGCTTCAGTGGTCTGGATGACATCCTATCGCAGTTTGCAGAACAGATTAGTGGCGCTGTTGGTATTCCACTGGTGCGGTTGTTCGGACAGTCCCCGAAAGGATTTTCTACCGGTGATGCAGATCTTGCCAACTATTACGACCGGGTGAGCTCATTGCAGGAGCGCCGCTTACGGATGCCGATGCGCCGGATACTGGACATTATGCACCGCTCGGAACTCGGTAAGCCGCTGCCGGACGATTTCACGTTTGAGTTTAACCCGCTCTGGCAAATGTCTGATGTCGATCGCTCAACGGTGGCGTTAAACACTACCAACGCAATCAGTACGGCGCTGGGTGATGGTCTGATGACACTGAAAGCCGCTATGACCGATTTGCGCGAAAATTCTGACGTAACCGGCATCGGGGCATCCATTACCGACGAGGACATAGAGAATGCCGAAGACGAAGCGCCGCCAGGCATCGGCGAACTTGGCGACAAACCGCCAGAGTCGCCAGGCGGAGATCCGATATCGAACGAGCCTACGGCAGATAGCGCGGGCGGTCGGGGATATCGTAAATGGGCGCTACGATGGTTCAAACGATAGCGTAACCGAAATAATGGATGCGCTGGAGCGCTACAGCGAAATCATCACCCCCTGGGCGACGAAGGTAGCTGAGAACTTTACCGCAGACATAGCGCGCCAGAATGAAAAGCAGTGGCGTCAACACAGCCGGAACATCAGCGCAGAGCTGCGCAACATGGTCGACCGCGCCCCGGTAGGCCAGGTGATGAAATCCATCGTCGCCGAGCAAATTAAGTACATCAAGTCACTGCCTCTTGAGGCCGCCGATCGGGTGTATGACATTCAGAACAAGGCCATCGAGGCCGTTGTGTCTGGTGGCCGCGCTGAGCCATTCGCGAAAGAGATAGCTGCGTCCGGTGACGTGTCACGCTCACGAGCGAACCTTATCGCCCGTACTGAACTTGGACGTGCAACCGGCGCGCTGGATCAGGCGCGTGCGCTGTCAATCGGCTCGAATGGTTATATCTGGCGTACAGCCGAAGATGGCGACGTCCGGCATTCTCATCGGGAGATGGAAGGTAAGTTTGTCGAATGGGGCAAACCTCCAACGCTTGATGGCATGACCGGTCACGCTGGCGAGCTCCCGAATTGTCGCTGTTATAAAGAAATCGTTTTTCCCACCTCCCATTCTTATCCCGCCTGAATCGCAGGTAACACATGAAATATTTTTTCAATACCCGGCTGGGGGAAACCCGCTATCAGCTGGCTGACGGCTCGTTGCTGTGCAAAGACGTGCCGATAGGACGAACAGGTAAGCAGCTCTATGGTGCTGATGACCTGCCAAAACTGAAACCCGATAAGTTCGGTGAAATAGTCGTCACGCGTTCTCCTGAGCAGGTATTCCATCCCGCCACGCTTGCCTCATTCGAAGGAATGAGTATCACGGTGTTGCATCCCGAGGATGAAAACGGGGATGTGCGGCTGGTAAATCCCGAGAACTGGAAAGAGCTTGCTGTCGGGCATCTTCAGAATGTGCGGCGCGGGACCGGTGACCAGTCTGATTTGATGCTGGCTGACCTTATCGTCAAAGACGAAAGCGCCATTCAGCTTATCGAAGATGGCCTGCGCGAAGTGTCGTGTGGCTATGACGCGGAGTACGAGCAGACCGAGCCAGGTAAAGCCGAGCAGGTCGATATTACCGGAAACCATGTGGCTCTTGTCCCCAAAGGCAGAGCCGGAAATCGTTGTGCAATTGGAGACAGAGACACAATGGCAAATCAAAAGAAAAACTGGTGGAACCGCATGCGTGCAGCCATCAAGACAGGAGATGCCGACACCATGAACGAACTGGTGGAGTCGGCTCCCGCATCGGTTACAGGAGATGAGGGGGATTTGCCGCAGGGCGTTAATCTCAACATCAACCTGTCCCCGCAGCAACCGCTACCGGACAAAGCACCAGAGATGGGCGGAGGTCCAACCGGCGACAGTGATGATGACCTCAAAACATTACTGAAAGCCCTGCTGGCTAAGCTGGAAGGAAATGCGACGGGCGATAACGACAATAAGCCTGACGATAATCCGACCGGTGACGGCGAGGACGATGAAGAGGAAACCACGATTACTGGTGACTCAGCCTGGCGTGCCGAAGTTATCGTTCCGGGTATCGATCTGAGCCGTAAGATGAAACCGACCGCGTTCAAACGTGAGGTTCTGGCTTCTGCTGACAAAACGCTGGTTCGCCAGATAGTCGGTGATGCGGATATCCGCAAATTACCGAAACAATCGGTCAACATGGCGTTTAATGCCGTGTCTGAGATTGCCAAAGGGCGAAACACCCGCGCCACCACCGGCGATGCACAGCGCCCAAACATGGGCATGACCAGTATCGCTTCCCTGAACAAACAAAACGCTGAATTCTGGGCAAACCGTAAAGGGTAAAAAATGAATAATGTATTTCTGTACCGGATGCCTGTTGGCATTGCCGGGGCCGTCTCTCGCCCGCAGGACTTAACCGTCGAACCGGTGGTCCTTAAATCCGATAACGCCTTCGCTGCCTATGGCCTGGCTGGTAAATACGATGATGACGGTTTTTTCGTGCCGCTGGCAGATGGTGATACCGCAGACAAAGTGAAGGGGATCTACGTGCGCCCTTATCCGACCACTTCGCAGCCGGACATGGTTCGCCAGGTGGGGACTGGCAAGAACTTCCCGGGCGACGCCATGAAGCGTGGCTACGTGACCGTTAATCTCGGTTCTGATTTTGATGCCAGCACCATCAAAAAAGGCGACCCGGTATACGTTGTCGTCTCCACTGATGAATCCATCAAAGTGCCGCTGGGTGGATTCATGGCCACGTCAGTCAGTGGCAAAAACGTGGTGCTGACCAACGCTGAATTCACAGGTGCCGGTGATGCTGACGGCAATGCAGAAATTTCCTGGAAGATTTAAGGAACAGACGAATGATTACTTTTGATCAGGCAACCGTTGACAGCTCTGGTGCCTTTCTCATCGGGGAGCTGGAGCGACTCGACCAGACGCTGAACCTGCCACTGGTGGGGTACACCTGGACCCGCGATATTCAGTTGCGTGAAGATGTCTCCATTGCAGATGACAGTTCCAGCTGGACGAATACCAGCTTCGCCGCTGCGGGTACTGGTGCAAATCCGAATGGCAAAAACTGGGTAGGCAAAGACTCAACCGCTATTGCTGGCGTGAACGTGGATATCGGCAAATCCGGTAACCCGCTGAACCTGTGGGGGATGGAACTTGGCTGGACGGTCATAGAATTGCAGGCTGCTCAGCAGGTCGGCCGCCCGATTGATACGCAGAAGTATGACGGTATGCAACTGAAATGGCAGATGGATAACGATGAACAGGTATATGTTGGCGATTCCGCATTAAACCTGAAAGGCCTTGTTACCCTGAACGGTGTTCCTGTCAACAACGCTGCCAAAACGTGGGCAACCTCAACACCGGACGAAATCCGCGCAAGCATTAACCAGGTGCTGTCTGATGCGTGGGCCGCTTCTGGTTACTCTGTGGTTCCGCGTGATTTGCTGATCCCACCTGAGCAGTTTGCTCTGTTGTCCAGCATCATCGTTTCATCTGCGGGTAACCAGTCCCTGTTGACGTACCTTCAGACCAACACCATCAGCTATCACCAGAACGGTGTTCCGCTGAATATCCGCGCGGTTAAATGGCTGAAAGGCCGTGGTGTGGGGAATAAGGATCGCATGGTTGCGTACACCAACGATAAAAAATACGTCCGCTACCCGCTGGTTCCGCTTCAGAGCGTGCCGGTGCAGTATCGCGGTCTGTATCAGATCGTCACTTACTACGGCAAGCTGGGTGCAGTCGAGCCAGTGTACAAAGAAACCATTTCGTACGTTGATGGCATTTAACAGCCACATGGCCCCCTGGCGGGGCCATTAAGGATGACCAGATGGCAAAAAATAATGCAGTAATACACGTACATACCCCGTTTGTGCTCACGCTTCCCGACGGTTCACGGCGCGAGTTTGTTAAAGGCCGTCATGCAGTGGAGGAAGACGTTGCCACGCACTGGTTCACTCGTGCGCACGCGGAAGTATCCGTTGGCAAAGACACTGACGCGCGTAACGAGGTAAAAAATGCCAAAGAATCAAAGTCTGCCAGCGGTAAGTGATTTTCGCCGCGACTTCCCGCAGTTTGCTGACCCTGCCAAATATCCCGAAGCGCAAATCCAGTTTCGTCTGAATCTGGCCGATGAACTGCTGAGCGAAAACGTCACCGGAAAAAAGTTGTTTCCGTACTTTGCCGAGTTGTTCGTGGCTCACTACATGACGCTATGGGCGGCAGATAGTCGGGCAATGCTGGTTGGCGGCCCGGGCGGTTCAACCAATGGTGTTCAATCCTCAAAGTCTGTTGACAAGGTAAGCGTCAGTTATGACACCAGCGCGACGCTGAATCCTGATGCAGGTTTCTGGAATAACACCCGACATGGCGCTGAATTTTATCAGTTGATCACGATGTTCGGTGCAGGTGGTCGCCAGCTATGAGCTTCAAAAGCGGTGTAACAACGAGGGTGGATAACGCTCAGGCCATTCTGGATGCGCTCAGGTCGCTAACCAAAAAGGATGTGCTGGTCGGCATCCCTTCGGAAGACAGCGGGCGGGATGATGTTCCGTTTGGTAATGCGGGCATCGGTTACCTCAACGAATACGGCTCACCAGAGCAGAATATCCCGCCACGACCTCACCTGGTCCCCGGCGTTAAATCGGCAGAAGAGCAGACGGTGCCGCAGCTCAAAGCCGCGGCGCAGGCTGCACTTGATGGTAATGCTGCGGGAGCAGAAAGTGCACTCAACCGTGCCGGAACGCTGGCCGCTAATGGCGTCAGGCGTTACATGACCATTACCGGCTTTACGCCGCTTGCTGACAGTACTGTTGAAGCCCGGGCTCGTCGGGGGCGCAAGGGGGCAACACTGGAACTTGCCCGGCGTGCTGCTGGCGAATCTCCGGGAACCGATCTGGCGAAACCATTAATTGACACCGGGCAATATCGCAGAGCCATTACCCATGTTGTGAGGGATAAAGATGCCGACTCTTGATGTAACAGATGTGCTTTTTGACCCCGATTTTTGCGACTTCAATTTGTGGGTAACACGCCGAGTGCAAACGGTGGATGAGGACGGGATCGGCAGCGACAGTGAAGTTAAAAAGCAGTTTGCCGGAGTCGTAACTGTTGATCGCTCTCTGGAAAACCGCCGTATGCAGGCAGGGCAGGTAATCAGTGGTGCAATTCTGATTGTGACGACTGAGCGACTGACGCAGGGACAGACTGGCCGTGATTCCGATATCGTGACGTATCAGGGCCGTGATTACCGTGTGACCTTCGTCGACCCGTATACAGCTTATGGTGCCGGATTCGTTCAGGCGCATTGTGAGTTGCTGCCGTTTGATGGGGGAATTCCGGTTGAGCAATAACACCAGCACAGAGCGCGGATGGCTGATACCAACCAGTGGCGATCCGGATTATGACGAAGCGCTCGACAGGCTGTTAAGCCAGTGGATGCGTAACGTTTCCGGTCTGTCTGCCGGGATGGTTCGTCCGCGCTGGCAGAAAGAGCAACCGCCACTGCTACCAGCTGAAACGAACTGGTGTGCGTTTGGGGTTATCGGATGGTCAGGTGATGACAGCCCGGCATTCACCAGACAGACCGATGATGGCTCTCAGCTCTGGCGGCATGAAACGATTGAGTGTATGGCTTCGTTTTATGGTCCGGCGGGGATGGTGTATGCGTCCCGGTTTCGTGACGGTATATCTGTACCGCAGAACAACGCAGCACTGAATGCGCTGGGGCTGTCTCTTGGCGATTACACAGGTCTGACTCCCTTCCCTGAACTTATTAATCAGCAATGGGTCCGCCGCTACGATATGACGGTGCGTCTGCGCCGGAAGGTTGTGCGCGAGTACGGTATTAAATCGCTGGTGGAAGCACCAGTCATCTTTTTCGGAGATTAAGCTATGGCACAGGGCTTGCCTGTATCAAACGTTGTTAATGTTGATGTGATCATGTCGCCGCGTGCAGCATCAGGGCGAAATTTTGGTGCATTACTCATTCTCGGCCCGTCCACAATCATTCCGGTAAGTGAGCGCATTCGCCGTTATTCTGCCGCGGAAGATATTGGAAAAGATTTTGGCGTGGAATCACCAGAATATAAGGCTGCGCAGGTGTTTTTCTCACAATCACCGAAACCTCAGGAGGTTTTTGTTGGTCGTTGGGTGAAAACGAAGGGAGACAGCGAACAGGCCACGCCTGAGACGCTGGAGCAGGCTGTGAATGCCATGCTCGATTATACTTCATGGTATGGGCTGGGGATTGCAGACGATGAAGATATTCCGGATGCAGACTGGCTGAAAGTGGCTGCGGCGATCGAATCCTCTTCTGTAAGCCGTATTCTGGCGATTACGACAAGCGATGAGAAATGCCTGCAGACTGCATCCAGCGATGATTTGGCATCAAAACTGAAAACCGCCGGATATTCACGCAGTTTTATTCAGTATTCATCGGGTAATAAATACGTTGCGTTATCTGCATTTGGCCGGGCATTCACGGTTAATTTCAATGGCAGTAATACCGCGATTACGCTCAAGTTTAAGCAGGAGCCGGGTGTCGGGTATGAAACACTGACAGTCAGCCAGGCATCGGCACTTGATGCAAAAAACTGCAATGTGTTCGTGTACTACCAGAATGATACGGCTATCCTCCAGCAGGGAGTGATGGCTAACGGCGATTTCTTTGATGAACGCCACGGCCTGGACTGGTTACAGAATTATGTGCAGACCAACCTCTATAACCTGCTTTATACCAGTACCACGAAAGTTCCCCAGACTGAAGCCGGTATTACCCGACTGTTATCAAATGTTGAAAAATCACTGGATCAGGCCGTTCAGAATGGACTGATTGCTCCGGGCGTATGGAACGGGGGCGACCTTGGTCAGTTGTCATCAGGTGACACACTGCCCAAAGGTTATTACGTATACGCTCAGCCGCTGGATGAACAGGCTCAATCAGAACGTGAAGCCCGTAAGGCTCCGGTGATTCAGGCTGCAATAAAACTTGCAGGCGCGGTTCATTACGCTGACGTACAGATTAACGTTGTTCGCTAAGGGGAAGTGAATGTCTACCTATTCTTTTATGGATGTCACTGCGACGCTGACCGGGCCGACCGGTTCGATTGACCTCGGGTACGGTTCGGCAAGTTCTGAAGAGGGGATTGTGGTTGCGATGGGCGGTCCTAAAAACACCATGACCATCGGTGCTGATGGCGAAGTGATGCACAGTCTCCATGCAGATAAAAGCGGGACGATTACCGTTAACCTTCTGAAGACATCACCGACAAATAAAAAATTGTCGCTGGCGTATAACGCACAGAGCCAGTCTTCTGCCACATGGGGGAATAACGTTATCGTGATCCGCAACAAGGTCAGCGGCGACATCATCACGGCACGCAGTGTTGCGTTCCAGAAACAACCGGATAACGCCAACGCTAAAACCGGTAATACGATGCCGTGGGTATTTGACTGCGGCAAGATTGACCAGGTTCTCGGGGAGTTTTAATACATGGAATTCGAAATCAAAGGCGTGAAATATCGCGTGGCAAAACTCAGCGTTTTTGACCAGCTGAAAGTGACCCGCAAACTTCTGCCGGTGCTGGCAGGAATGATGTCAGATTTCGGGAGCATTCGCTCCCGTTTGCCTGCTGATGGCAAAATCGACACCGTGAAATTCGAGCAGTTAAAACCGGTGTTTGAAACCATGCTCCCGCGTATCGCTGAGGAACTGTCTTCCCTGACCGAAGATGACACCGATGCGATTATTCATCCCTGTCTTGCGGTGGTGTCGCGGCGTCATATGGACGGATGGGTGCCGGTATTTACCCGGGGCGAACTGATGTTTGATGATATTGACCTGCTGGTCATGCTTCATCTGGTGGCGCGGGTGGTCGCCGATTCGCTGGGAAATTTTTTGCCTACACCCCTTACCAGCACGACGCAGAGCCTGCAACAGGGCTGACGTTTAACAGCCTGCCGGACGGGCTGTCCTACCTTCTCAATCCGGTTGACGCCGGGTTAATTCCTTATACAGCACTTAAAGATGGCTCTGTCGATTTGTACGACATTGCTCTCTTGAATGACCATCTGGCGGTAAAAGCGGATAACCAGCGGCGCATTGAGAAATGGAGAGAGGATAATGAACGCTGAAACTATTAAAGATTTCCTCGTCTCGCTTGGCTTCAGTGTGGATGATGCAGGAGCGAAAAAGTTCGGTTCTGTCCTCGCCGGTACAACGGCAAATGTCATCAAAATGGGGCTGGCCGTTGAAGGAGCCGCGCTGTCCGTGGTGGCCTTCACGGCTAAGATCGCCTCCGGTCTGGATAATCTTTACTGGGCGTCACAGCGCACCGGCGCGACAGTCCAGGGAATTCAGTCTATTGGCTATGCGGTTTCGCAGGTTGGCGGCAGCGTGGACGCTGCGCGATCTTCTCTGGAAAACCTCTCCCGGTTTATTCGTAATAATCCCGGGGCGGAGGGATTTCTGAATCGCCTGGGCGTACAGACCCGTGATGCCAGCGGTAACATGCGTGACATGGCCGCTATCTTTACGGGCGTTGGACAGAAACTCAGCAGCATGCCGTATTACCGGGCTAACCAGTATGCGCAGATGCTGGGCATTGACGAAAATACCCTTATGGCGATGCGCCGGGGTGTGGGTGGCTTCTCCGGGCAGTACAGCGCAATGGCGAAAGCTATCGGCTTCAATGCTGACGAGGCGGCCAGAAGCTCCAACAAATTTATGACCTCCTTGCGTGAGTTTAGCGCGATGGCAGGCATGGCCCGTGACAAAATCGGCTCTAATCTTGCGGGTGGGCTTGCAGGTTCGCTGGACACCCTGCGCCGCCATATCCTGGACAACTTCCCTCGTATCGAGCAGACCCTGACGAAAGCCATAAAAGGCATTCTGGCGCTCGGGGATATTATCGGGCGGCTGTTCTTCAGACTGATTGAGGGGACATCAGGCCTTATCACCTGGTGGCAATCGCTGGATAAGCAAACGCGGGAGTTGATCTCGCTGTTTGGCGCACTGACGATTGCGCTGCGCATTCTGAACAGTACGTTCTGGATGTCGCCGGTTGGCCTCATTACCGCGCTGGCGGCGGGGATTGCCCTCCTGTGGGAGGACTATCAGACCTGGAAGGAAGGCGGCGACAGCCTGATTGACTGGGGCAAGTGGAAACCGGAGGTCGATGCCGCGCTGAAGATGGTTCGTGACCTTAAAACGACCGTTAACGATCTGGCGAAAGCGCTGGCGAAACTACTCAATATTGACCCCAAATCATGGTCCCTGAAGTGGGATTTCAGCAACTTCATCGACCAGATGGGCGAATTCAGCAAAATGCTGAACATGATCGCCGACCTGCTCAACGCTATCAAAGATGGACGCTGGGCTGATGCCGTCAGCATCGGCAAACAGATACTTAATCAGGGCAGCGAAAATCCGTCAGCGATGCCGATGGTTACAGACAGCGCTAACAGTACTGCCGACTGGATTAAAGAGCACTGGGGATTCGATCCCCGCAGTGTGGGCCGGACGGTACGCGGCTGGTTTGGTGATGATGAGCCGGAACAACATGCACAGGCTACGAAACGAGGAGAACGGAATAACAATCCGGGAAACCTTAATTTTGCTGGTCAGGCGGGGGCTTCTCTTGAACACCCGGGCGGGCGATTTGCCAGATTTGAAACTGCCTTTGATGGATTACGGGCTCTTGCTCGTCAGTTAATGTTGTACGCCGGGCGAGGAATAAACAGTGTGGAAAAAATTATCTCTACCTGGGCACCTGCCTCTGATAATAACAACACAACTGCGTATATCAGGGCTGTATCGCAACGACTGGGAGTGGATCCCCGGGCTGCCCTGAATATGAGCGATCCGAAAACCATGTCAGCATTGATGAGCAGCATTATCCAGCATGAAAATGGAAGAAATATCTATTCTCGAGAGCTGATTAATAAGGCTGCCGTGGCGGGAATTAGTGGCAAAATGACAGAGGTTAACCAGCAAAATACCTACCACATTTACGGTGGCGGAGATCCGCACGCTGTCGGTAATGAGGTTGCACGTCGGCAACAGTCTGCAAATGCTCAGGTTATGCGAAGTAATCAGGTGAGGGTGGGTTAGTGGATATTCTCTCTACACTTTTTCATCAGCAGAGCAGAAAAATAGGAATGATTGTTCCCAGTGTTGTTATTTCAGAGAAGCATACAGATATGCTTGAAATAACCGAGCATCCGGTAGAGGTTGGGGCTGCTGTCGCTGATCATGCCTATAAAAAACCGTCAGAAGTGGTGATGGAGGTTGGTTTCGCCGGTGGCGGCACATTGCTGGATTTTGCCAGTAACCTGACGGCTACCAGCCTGCTCGGCCTGAGTCCTCAGCAGACGTATCAGGAGCTACTGGATTTGCAGGAAAGCCGTATCCCCTTCGATGTGGTAACCGGTAAACGGCTGTACAGCAACATGTTGATCCGGGCGCTGGAAGTGACGACGGACAAGACAACCGAAAATGTCCTGTCCGCCGTCCTTACCCTGAGGGAGGTCCTTATCTCCCGGACACAGCAGATTACCGTCGCGGATAAAACCAACATGAAGGAAGGGGCCAGCACGTCGGCGGTACAGAATAGCGGCAACAAAACCACAAAGCCTCCAGATACTTCACTGCTGAAAAGCATTACGGGTAACGTGGCGTCATTACTGGGGGGCGGCTAATGACAATTCAGGAAATTCCGCTGACAGCGGACAATCAGCAGTTCAGCATCGTCCTGGGTGGTGTCACCTGGCGGATTAGCATCATATGGCGCGATCTGTACTGGATTATGGACCTGCAGAACGACAGAGGGGAGCCGGTAATCTCCGGTATTCCTCTCGTCACTGGTGCTGACCTGCTGGCGCAGTACGCCTGTATGGGGCTTGGTTTTAAGCTGGTGGTGGTCTGTGATGACAACACACAGGATTACCCCACAAAAACTGACCTGGGCGGTCGCAGCCATTTACTGGTATCAACGGAGTAAGCATGTCACAGAACTGGATGAGACATTTCGAGCTGCAGCTTGTGGACGGGAACGGTCAGGGAATTGAGCTAAGTGATTTCAAAGTCACCTTTACGATCGACTGGTTCAACATCAGCAGCGCGTCCCGGGTAGGGACTATCAAAATTTATAACCTCTCGGCAGATACTGTGAACCGAATCACTGGGAAGGAATTTTCGAAAGTGCGGCTGATTGCCGGTTACGACGGTATCGCGCCGGAGGTGGCGGCAAGCGACGTCGGGACCGTGCGCGAAGTCGACGCGGCGGACGTGGGCCAGACAGATGGCCGCAACTACGGACTGATTTTCAGCGGTGAAATTCGCTACTCGGTCACAGGAAAAGACAGTCCGGTTGATACCTACGTCCTGATTCAGGCAGCAGATACTGATCTGGCATTTGCCACCAGTATAACCTCACAGACGCTGGCTGCCGGTTACACGGTCGCAGATGTGAACCGTGCGCTGATGAAAGACTTTGAGGCCAAAGGCGCGACCGAAGGACTGACGCCTGAAATGCCTGCTACCGTATACCCTCGAGGGCGGGTGCTGTTCGGCATGACACGGCATCTTATGGATAACGTGGCCGGACAATGTGGCGCAACATGGCAATTTGTGGACGGTCAGCGCCAGATGGTGGCGAATAACGAGTATGTTCACGACGCGATTGTGCTCAACAGCGCCACCGGGCTTATCGGCATGCCGCAGCAGACTATCGGCAACGGTGTAAACGTCCGCGCTCTTATTAATCCGAACATCCGGGTTAACGGGCTTATTCAGCTGGATCAGGCTTCCGTGTACCGCACCGCGCTGTCGAACAATGATATTGCGATGGCTGGTGGGCAGATCACCGACCAGAACACGGACGGAAATATCACGCTAAGCGGCACCACATCGCAGCCTGCCAGCATCGCAACGGATGGCGTTTATATTGTGCGCGGGATTATGTACACTGGCGACACAAGGGGCCAGGCGTGGTACATGGATATGATGTGCTTTGCTCGAGGTGCTAGTGATATTCCTAGCCAGTCAGCGATGAATCGAGGTGCATAATAGTGAGCAGGCTTGCGATAACCACAATCGTATTTTCTCTTTTTTTAACTTCATGTAGTTGGGATCCTAATGGTGCTAAAGCGCAGGGAAAATGGCTATCCCAAAAAAATGAAGAAAAACAAGCGTACGATAAGCAAGTTGAGGAGAGCCAGAAAAGCAGGCTTCAAATACAGCGCGAAGAAAAGTCTCAATTTGAAGTTTCACATCCAGAGGTTATCGTTGCTGGTGTTGGGAACGAGCTTAAAAGTAAGGGTGCAGAATCTTTGCGAGATGCGTACAACAGCATTCCATTCGTAACTCGTTATCCGGGAACCACGGACCCTAACAAAGTTTATACCTATGTCGGTGACTACAAATTAAATTTGCAACTGGTTAACACATCTGTGCTTTCTCAGATCTCAGATTGCAAACGCATTTCAGCGTATGCCGATGTTGATATTAATCGTACTTGCTTCAATCAAATTGGAAATGATTTGAGTTTGTTTGCATCTGTAATTAAAGACAAAAATATTACTGGAATTGCAAAAAAAGCAGCTCTACGAGATTCAACTTACGGAACTAAAATTGATTTTGGTCATGCTGCGCGTTTAGCAAAAATGCATGCCACTTTATGCCAAAAGCAGGGCGGTAAAGGATTTGTCAAAATGTCGACTGTAGCTGTGCCTTGCGGCTCTTCAGGCGATGTAATTAACTATCGAAGCGCCGGTAAGATGGGGCTTATAAACTGAAAAGATCAAATTAGTCACATAAAACCCGCCGGATGGCGGGTTTTTTGCTTTCTGGAGCCTACTAAATGGCAGTATCTGACCAGACCCGCAGCGGCGACCTTGCCGAAACATTTAAATCTGAACGGGAAACAACAAAGAACCAGATCCGTGTCGCCTTGCCAGGCATTGTTCAGTCATTCGCTCCTGATGCGGTGACGGCGGTTGTACAGCCTGCTATCCGTTACGTTGAAATTGATAACGACGGCAACCGCATTACCAAAAATTACCCATTGCTGGTGGATGTGCCAGTGGTATTCCCGCGTGGCGGAGGCTGTACGCTAACGTTTCCAGTTAAAGCCGGTGATGAATGCCTGGTGATTTTTGCCGATCGTTGTATTGATTTCTGGTGGCAGAGTGGCGGGATACAGGAGCCGGTCGATGACCGGGTGCATGATTTATCGGATGCTTTCTGTATCGTCGGGCCGCAGTCTCAGGCGCAGAAAATAAGCGGAATAAGCACCAGTGGCGCGCAGCTGCGTAGTGACGACGGCAGCACCTATTTTGAGCTTAATCCTGATACCAGGAAAATTAAAATTGTCGCTCCGGGTGGTCTTGATGTGGTTGCCCCTCTGGCTGATTTTTCTGAGAAAGTAACCATTCATGGCCTGTTAACCTGGATGGGGGGCATGGTGGGGTCTGTTGTTTCTGGTGTGGCTTCAAAAATCACTGGTGCTGTTGAGTTTTTGGGTAGCGTGAAGGCTAACGGCAAGCTAATCGATGATACGCACACTCATGGTGGTGTTCAGCGCGGTGGAAGCAATACCGACGGAGTAAACTGATGCGATACAGACGTGAAGACGCCGATGGCGATTACACCTTTGGCAGCGGTGATGATACCTGGCTGATTAACTCACCGGAGGCCGTGGCGCAGGCGGTAAAAACGCAATTCGAATTGTGGTATGGGCAATGGTTTCTAGACACCACCGAAGGGACTCCGTGGATCCAGTCCGTACTCGGTAAGCAGAAGCCGGAAACCTACAATCTGGCGATCCGTAAGCGCATCCTCGAAACGCGGGGCGTTAAATCAATCCTCTCTTTCAATACTACAGTGGATACCACGACCCGACGTGTCATGTTTTCCGCTGAAATCGACACTCTTTATGGAATAACGACTGTTACATCGGAGGCGTAATGGCTCTGAACCTTGATTCTCTCGGTTTATCTGCAAAGGTAACCGCGGAGGGGATCAGTGCGCCTGATTATCAGACGATACTCAGCACCCTGATTGGCTATTTTCAGCAGATTTATGGCAGTGATGCCTACCTCGAACCGGACAGCAAAGACGGCCAGATGGTGGCTCTGATGGCGCTGGCGATTCATGATGCCAATAATATGGCGATAACTGTCTACAACTGTTTTTCACCGGCAACCGGCTATGGGGCTGCACTGACCAGTAACGTGAAAATAAATGGTATTTCACGTAAAGGCGCAACGAATTCTACGGTTGATTTGCTTCTTACAGGAACTGCCGGAACAACCATCATTAATGGCAGCGTGAAAGACAGTAATAATGTGATATGGCGTTTGCCTGCTTCAGTGGTGGTCGGCGTGGATGGTACAGTGATGGCGACCGCAACATGTTCCGTCAGTGGTGCAGTGGCGGCGCTGGCTGGAACTATCACTGAAATTAATACGCCAACCCGTGGCTGGGTTTCGGTAACTAATCCTGCTGCGGCTACTGTGGGCACTCCGGCAGAAACTGACGCTGAGTTACGTATCCGCCAGTCGCAAAGTGTTGCGTTGCCATCAATAACCCCATTTGAAGCACTGGATGGTGCTGTTTCTAATGTTACCGGTGTAACCCGCCACAAACTCTATGAAAACGATACTGGTTCGGAGGACGGTAACGGGTTACCGCCACACTCTGTTGCTGTAATTGTGGATGGCGGTGATGTGACGGATATTGCTCAGGCTATCAGAGGGAATAAAGGCCAGGGGACAGCCACTCACGGTACAACATCCGTTACGGTTCCGGATAAATACGGCAATCCCCATGTAATCAAATTCTCGCGTTCCAGTGATGTACCTGTTTATGCCCGGATTAAATTAAAAGTTTTTACGGGTTATACCTCACAGATAGGGCAGCAGATCCAGCAGGCTATTTCCGGCTATATCAATAGTCTGATGATTGGTGATTCGGTCCTTTTAAGTCGCATTTACTCACCGGCGAATCTTGGCGTGGTGAGTGGCGGGAATGCACGCTATTACGATATTCAGGAACTGACGATTGGGAAATCCCCGGGGGCTTTGTCGTCATCAAACATTGATATCAGATACAACGAATCTGCGTCCTGTACCCCGGAAAATATCGTTATAACGGTGGAGTCATGAGCAAATACACCGAACTAATCACGAACTACCACGCCACCAAACCTAAATTTCTTGCGCATGTTGATCTGATGACCCGGCCACTTATTGATGTTGCGGCTGCCACCAGAGGGCTGATTACTGCATTTGATATTGACTCTGCGGTTGGTGTGCAACTTGACATTCTTGGATTGTGGATCGGACGTAGCCGTGTTGTCAGCCAGCCTATCTCAGGTGTCTATTTCAGCTGGGATACCGACGGGCTTGGATATGATCAGGGGGTATGGCGGGGACCATACGATCCTGATTCAGGATACATGTATCTCAGCGATGAAACTTATCGTGTCATTCTTAAAGCGAAGATTGCGATTAATAACTGGGACGGACGGAATGATTCGCTTCCGGCAATTCTTGACGCTGCAACAGCAGGATCCGGGCTGCGAATGCAGATAGTCGATAACCAGGACATGACGATATCGGTCTGGGTCTTTCCTGATACTGATATTTCAGATGTATCGCGTGAGTTAATTGCGGCAATTAAACAGGGGTATCTCACAGTTAAAGCCGCCGGGGTTTGGGCGGGTGACATTGAAACACCTTCGGTGAAAACCCCATCGGAAGGCTCAAAATTTTTTGGTTTTGATATGGATAACGAATTTATCAGTGGTTTTGATGTAGGGGCATGGGGAGTATTACTCTGATGGCAAAAAATGACTTTAAAGCATTCGCAACGGGTAAAAATGCCAATGTTATGCCGCAGGAGGAATGGGAAGCGTTGCCTGCGCTTTTATCCGGATTTACAGCAGGGAAAGCATCCAGTGCGCAAGTCAATAAGGTTATTCGGCAGGCCAGCTTTATTGCATCTGCAATAGCACAATATACAGCAAATGAAAGTGGACTGGATGTACAGGACGATGGCGATCAGGCCGGCTTTATCGCAAAAATGTCGTCTGCATTAGATAAGAACTATCAGAGAATTAATGCCATACTTACCGCACTTGCTAATCTTTCAGCATCCGAAAACAAATTACCGTATTTTACCAATCAAGATACCGCTAATTTGGCTGACCTGACACAGGTTGGGCGAGATATTTTGGCAAAAAGCTCTGTTGCTGATGTCCTTAAATATCTTGGTCTGGAAGATAATTCGACCTTTCCTGTAGGTGCCCCGATCCCGTGGCCATCAGATACAGTTCCATCTGGTTATGCTCTGATGCAGGGACAGACTTTTGACAAGTCTGCATACCCGAAACTTGCAGCCGCTTATCCGTCAGGCGTGATCCCTGATATGCGTGGCTGGACGATTAAGGGCAAGCCCGCCAGTGGTCGTGCCGTATTGTCTCAGGAACAGGACGGCATTAAATCGCACACCCACAGCGCCAGCGTATCCAGTACGGATTTGGGTACGAAAACCACATCGTCGTTTGATTACGGGACGAAAACAACCTCACTATTTGACTATGGGACCAAAACTACCAGTAACGCCGGGAGTCACACGCATTCAATACCAACATCAGATGGTGCAAACCAGGGGGGGAAAATTCCACTGACATCTGGGCGTCTGGCAACTCAATATACATCAGCAACAACAGGTTCCTCTGGCTCACATTCTCATACTGTAGGTATTGGTTCTCATCAGCACACTGTCGGTATTGGTGCACACACGCACTCCGTTGCGATTGGTTCACATGGACACACCATCACCGTTAACGCTGCTGGTAACGCGGAAAACACCGTCAAAAACATCGCATTTAACTATATTGTGAGGCTCGCATAATGGAATTCAGAATGAGTGAACAACCACAGACCATAAAAATTTATAATCTGCTGGCCGGAACTAATGAATTTATTGGTGAAGGTGATGCATACATTCCACCTCATACAGGTCTGCCAGCAAACAGTACCGATATTGCACCGCCAGATATTCCGGCTGGCTTCGTGGCTGTTTTCAACACTGATGAGGCATCGTGGCATCTCGTTGAAGACCATCGGGGTAAAACCGTCTATGACGTGGCTTCCGGCGACGCGTTATTTATTTCTGAACTTGGCCCATTACCGGAAAATGTCACCTGGTTATCCCCGGAAGGGGAGTTTCAGAAGTGGAACGGTACATCTTGGGTGAAAGATGCAGAAGCAGAAAAACTGTTTCGGAGCCAGGAGGCGGAAGAAACAAAAAACAGCCTGATGCAGGTAGCTAGCGAGCATATTGCGCCACTTCAGGATGCTGTAGATTTGGATATTGCGACGGAAGAAGAGGCATCGTTACTGGCTGCATGGAAGACATATCGGGTATTGTTGAATCGTGTTGATACAACAGTAGCAGCGGATATTGAGTGGCCAGTCGCCCCACAATAAAAAGAAAAAGCCATCGATAGAAATATCGATGGCTTTATGTGCTCTATTTATACAATACAACACCGCTCTTTTTAGTTATATATGTGCAGTTCGATGGTATATCTTTATTTATAAAAGACATTGCGCCTATTTTTACATTATCCCCAATTTTACGTGATAATCCAATGATGCAACAATTAGCTCCGATATCAACGTTACTACCAATTTTTACTCTTGAACCAGGTATGTCACCATCTATCTGTCCAATCGTAGTATTCTGTCGTAACACCAGATTTTCACCAGCATCAACAGCAAAATGAACAACAATTCCAGCGTGATGGGGAATTGTTAGCCCTTTTCCAATTTTTGCTCCCAGTCCAATCTCGCAACCAAATTTGTTAATTATTTTATTGTTTAACTTTTTAGCAGCTTTCTTATGTAATTTATTACCATTAATATACATTTCGTTAGCCAGCCGCCACCAGAAAAGGAAATTCCTGTTACGTTGTTTTTTTTCTCTGAAAAGCCTCCAGATATCCATATACTCCCGCCGTATTACTTCAGATTTCCAAAAGCTTTTTAAATCAGAAGAATTCCCAAGTAAAACAAAATGAATTGCTATTAAGTAAGATAACACGATAATCTCCTTAATTATTACTTTCGACCATATTAGCCCTAAATTTAATGAAGTGTAAAATCTGGTTGTTTGTTATTTAAAAGCTAAGTTCGTGATACTTTACGGATGCTGAGGAGAGCATTATACGATATTTTTCTGCACACTCATAGTAACAAACACCAGAACAATGGGCGCAGGCCGGGCGATTAATTGCATCAGGCGTTCCTCGCCAGAAGGTGGCTATTATCTATGATGTTGGTGTGTCAACTTTGTATAAGAGGTTTCCGGTCGGAGATAAATGAAACCGTAGCACGTCGTATGCAAGAACGTGCCACGGCTGGCTGATGGACGTTCGATAGCGCGAGTTTGAATGAAAATCAGCCGGCGATGATTTTACATAATTGCTACGGAATTATTCAATACAGGAATTGCTTGTGTATGCATGGATTGACCTGAAATATTCCCGAAAATTTCTCTAAAAAACTCGAAAAAAATGGTAACTAATTGAATGCATTGGTATGCAATGCTATGTGTTCAGGATTGAAAAATGCGCGCTTTTTTATTTAATATATTGATTTTAAATGATTTTATTTCTCGTTGACGAATACAGGAATCGTGTTCGGTCTCTTTTTATCTGTTAAAAGCCAGAAGCATTCCCTTCGCTGACTTTATAGTCAACCATAACACACACTCTACTGTCTGAGTCCAGCGTTTTTTAACATTCTTGTTAAGATTATGTGATCTTTAGCGCGGGAGGAAAATATTGATGAAACAGCCTGCGCCCGTTTATCAGAGAGTTGCGGGTCATCAATGGCGACATATCTGGCTTTCAGGCGATATACACGGTTGTCTTGAGCAGTTGCGCCGCAAATTATGGCATTGTCGTTTTGATCCGTGGCGAGATTTACTTATCTCAGTGGGAGACGTTATCGATCGTGGGCCGCAAAGTTTACGTTGCCTGCAGTTACTGGAACAACATTGGGTTCGTGCGGTAAGAGGCAATCATGAACAGATGGCGATGGATGCGCTGGCATCCCAGCAGATGTCATTGTGGTTGATGAATGGCGGCGACTGGTTTATTGCGCTGGCAGATAATCAACAGAAACAAGCGAAAACGGCGCTGGAAAAATGTCAGTATTTGCCCTTTATTCTTGAAGTACACAGTCGCACCGGCAAACATGTTATTGCCCATGCCGATTATCCGGATGATGTTTATGAATGGCAAAAGGACGTCGATTTGCATCAGGTCTTGTGGAGCCGCTCACGATTACGTGAAGGCCAAAAAGGGCAGGGAATTACAGGTGCTGATCATTTCTGGTTTGGTCATACACCGTTGCGCCATCGCGTGGATATTGGCAACCTGCATTATATTGATACCGGTGCTGTCTTTGGGGGAGAACTGACTCTTGTGCAATTGCAATAATTAAAAATCACCGTACTCCTGTGCAGGTCGCCAGAAACCATCTATAAAATCCTCAATCGGAAAACAACCGCCATGGCGGATCCGTTGATCGCTCATAGAATAAAGACACTGTTGTTCCGTGTTGTAGACATCCACAACAATATCTTCACAACCGCCATCCAGGTAGCAAACAAAAAGTACCAGCGCGAACATTTCATCCCCGAAGTGTGGTGCCGTACCGTTAAGTTTAGGAGAGATTTTACAACGGGGGAATAACCAGGACAAATAACCCGCCATGCCGACGGGTTCTTTTTGGATCAGGCAAGACGCATAATCCAGGCATCAGATTGTTGATCGTAACGGGTACGGTAAAGGACAGAGTGTTCGCCATTTAGCAGGGCAGGGATACTGGTTTCAGCATCCCAGGCATCCAGTTGCATACATAAATCGGGGTCTGATTTACAAGGAATGGTTAACGTTCGATCACCCGGCGATTCGCCGTGTAATTCGCCGTCGTCGATTTCAAAAGCGCCTATGCGCACACTGGTTTTCATCTTCGTGCTCTCCATTTAGCTGCCGGTTGTGGTACGACCAGTCCGATCGCACCATTTTTCAGCCTAGTTGAGGCAGCCGAATGTGCCAGTCAAAAAGTGCGCTTTTTTTGTGCGCTTTCAGGCGTTACCGGTAAAAAGCTTCCCGTCGCGCACCAGTTCACGCGGGTAGCTGTTTTTCAGTCGCGAACCAATCCGTTTGGCTAAACCAATCGGCTGATGCTGGAAAGTAACCAATACATCATCCGCTACTGGCGCGGCTTGCGGGTAAACATCGCGCCCGCGATACCATTCTTCCGCTTCCTGCGGTGTCAGTTCAAAAGCGTTCACATTGTCGGGGGAGGCAAGGGCAATAACCGCTTCATGCTGCCAGCGATAACCTTTGTTATGTGTTTCGGCAAGTTTAATCCCCAACCGAGAAAATCGGACTTTACCGATCAAGGCTTCAATGCCCACCGGGAACAACCACAGTTCTTTGTCGCGTTGCCAGAGTCGCAGGTTTCCATCCCAGTTTAAGCCAACACTTGCAGCCGCCTGACGAATTTGACCGGCTTCGCGATCTTTCACCGGGCTAAACGGGAAATTGCCCACTTTGTATTTTGGGGCGGGTAAGACGGGGATCGCCTGAGTTTTACGCAGACGAGCAACGAAGAAGCCTTCGCAGTCGTAAATTTGTGGGAAAACATGCAAAAAGCCTTCTTCGGTCAGCGCCTTATTTGCACCAGGGAAGAGATCGCCAAGCGGTAAAAACTCTACTGCGTCGGGGTAAGTCTCTTTCAGCCACCGGCAGACGGCTTCATTTTCTTCCTGGTTTAAGGTACAGGTCGAGTAAATCAGCGTACCGCCAGGGCGTAATGCATGAAAGGCGCTGTCGATCAGTTCCCGTTGGGTAGCTGCGATTTCCTGATTGCTTTCTGGTGACCAGTTTTTTAGCGCATCGGGATCTTTACGCACCACGCCTTCGCCGGAGCAGGGAGCGTCCAGCAAAATGGCATCGAACATTTCTGGCACTGCCGCACCAAATACACGGCCATCAAAATGCGTGAGCGCAACATTACGGATGCCACAGCGGCTGATATTGGCATGTAACACTTTTACCCGACTGGCGGAAAACTCATTGGCAAGGATCGCCCCTTCGTTATTCATCCGCGCGGCAATTTGCGTCGTTTTGGAGCCGGGCGCGGCAGCGACATCCATCACCCGCTGTGGTGCATTACCGTCAGCAAACAAGGCGGCGACGGGCAACATTGAACTGGCTTCCTGAATATAAAACAGGCCACTTAAATGCTCGGCGGTACTACCCAATGGCAAGGCATCTTCATCGTTGCGTTCAATCCAGAAACCTTCTTCACACCACGGAATTGGCGTAAGCGTCCAGCCATAAGGGGCGGTTAATTGCAGGAAATCAGCAACGGAGATTTTCAGCGTATTAACGCGAATACTACGGCGCAACGGGCGCTGACAGGCGGCCAGAAAATCATCAAATGAGAGCGTCGAAGGCATTGCTTCGCGCATTTGTGTCAGAAAGGCGTCCGGGAAATAAACGGTGTGTTGGGCCACGAGCATGTACCACTGGCAAAAAAACAGGCGCGCAGTTTAGCATAAACGCTCCGGCGCAGGCACGCCGGAGCAGTGGGCATTATTTGGGAAGCGCTGTTCCCCATTCACGCCACTCTTTCGGTTCACTTTCCTGCAACAGGAAGTGCTTGCCTTCCTGGGCTTTCGGTGCCAGCGGCGTACCCGGAGGCGTAGCGAAGGCGATGCCGCCACGGATAAACTGGTTAAAGGTGCCGGTTTTCACGACGCCGCCCGTCAGACCAAAGTCCAGACTGTAACCCGATGCCAACCAGAAGACGGAATTGTTACGCACCAGGTGTTGATAGCGTTTACTGATGCGCATCGCAATCATCACGCGATCTGACAATGTCCCCAGCGTCATTCCGGTAACCGTACCGACTTCCAGACCACGGAACAGCACAGGCGTACCGATGCCTAACGAACCGGCTTCCGGCGCTTCAACAATAATGCTTAAGCCATCCAGGTAACGCGAATCAGTTATGGTGGCCTCTTGTAATTCAAAGTCGCGGCGAGGATTGCCCCGGCCTGGTTCGACGTTGATATACGGCTGGAGGATAGTATCAAGATGCTCAACGCCAGCTGCCGAAATTTGCGGTGTGACCACTGAGAAGCGTGTACCACCGCGTGCAAAGGTCTGGACATATTCCGGATAGAGTACCGCCTTTGCCTGTACTTCATTGCGCGCGGTAATCAGATCCAGCGTCTGGATTTGCCCGATATCAATACCGAGATAGCGAATTGGCATCCCGACCGCCAGTTTTCCGGCATCGAAAGCGTGAAGCGTAATTTGCCCTCCAACCGCACGGGCCGCTGTTTCGGAAGCATACAGAATTCGCTTGTCGCCTTTACGCTGACTGGCGCTGGCACCGCTGAGGTTATCGAAGCTAATAGCCCCCTTTAATGCTCTGGAGAGCGGGGATGCCTGTACAGTCAGACCACTACCATTTAGCTGAACTTTCGCCCCACCTTCTGCCCAGAACACGCTGTTGCTGGTCAGAAGGTTGCGATACTCCGGCTTAATATGCAGATCGATATCAAACGCGTTAGCTCGCGGACGCACAGTAATAACTTCACCAACTTCAAATTTACGGTACAGCACTACCGATCCTGCCTGCACATCTGGCAATGTCTCTGCACTCAAACTCACGGTTGTGGTGGGTAAATCGCTAAGGCTGTTCTCCAGCGCTTTTTCCAGATTGGCATACAGCGGATAGCTGGCTTTCATCTCGCCTTTATCGCCTGGCAGAATACGTATCCCGCCGTTAATCCATTCTGAGGCGCTGGCACCGAGAAACTCAACGCCATCCAGCCCCACCTTCACGTCGACACGGCTGTTGACGACAAATTTGCTATCGCCTTTTACCAGTTCGCGATGCTGAGGCTCGATGGCGACGGTAAAGGTGACGCCTTTGCTGGTGAGTTTACGATCAATAACCTGGCCTACCTGCACGCCGTGAAGAATGAGCGGCTGACCAGCATCAATGCCGTAACTTTCTGGTGCTGTCAGGGTCAGCGTCAGAACATCTGGCTCATGGAGCAGGGCTTTTTCGCCAGGAACAACAATAAACTCTTTACGTGGCTCACCGTCGCCCGGCACCAACTCGAAGGTTTTGCCGGTCAGCAAGGCACTGAGATTAGCATCGCTAAGGGATAATTTTGGATTACGTAATTCGATGCGGGTATTTTCCCGTAACAGCGTGACGACGCTGGGATCAACGGTCATTTCCCCAGTGACTTTACCACCAGGATTTAAATCCAGTTTAGTCAGCTGTCCGACTTCCAGCCCCTGATACATTAACGGCGTCGAGTCGGCGGTTAATCCGGCCCCACTCGGCAGTTCCAGTTTTATTATTACGCCACGCTGGCTGTGGGCCAGATCTTCATACAGACCAAAGGTATCTTCCGCCTCGGCAGGTTTCGACTCTTCAGGTGAATCGAAGGCAATCGCACCGTTAACCAGTGCCGCCAGACTTTCCAGTTTCACCTTCGCACCACTGATACTGACGTTGGCATCAACGCCAGAAACGTTCCAGAAACGGCTACCTTTTTTCACCAGATCGGTAAAACGCCGCTCGATCAGGACATCTATCACCACACCTTGTTTATTGGGATTGATGGCATAGTCGTAGACTTTACCCACCGGGATCTTGCGGAAATAGACCAGTGAACCACTGTTCAGTGAACCGAGATCGGGGGCTTGCAGGTGGATCATCAGATCGCCATTATCCAGCCGATATTTCGGTTGGGTATCGAGTGCGACAAAGTGATCCTGCTCTTTACCTTTACCCGGCATCATGCCGATATAGTTACCCCCGACGAGGGCGTCCAGCCCGGAGACACCTGCCAACGAGGCTTTTGGCGTCACCAGCCAGAACTGTGTCTCCTCGCGCAGCGCATCTTTCATATCGGACTTGATGCTGACTTTGACTTCAATCTTACGAAGATCGTCGCTCAGGCTGATATCCTGCACTGTTCCGACCTCAACGCCCTGATAACGAACAGGTGTGCGGCCCGGGACGATACCGTCCGCCGACATAAAGTCGATGGTGACGGTATTACCCCGATCCTGATAACTGTCCCAAATCAGCCAACCGGCAATCATAAGCGCGATGAACGGCAGCAGCCAGAAAGGTGAGATACGGCGTTTATTTTTAATCTGCGCTTCAGTCGTCGAAGCGGGCGTTTCCTGACTCATGTGCATCCCAAAGTAAGCGGCTGTCCAGCCATTCCACAGCAAGAATAGTCAAAATTACCGCTGCGCCGAAATAAAACGCAGCCGGTCCCATAGTAAAAGCGAGGATCTGATCGCGATTAATTAGCGACATGGTTAAAGATATGACAAACAGGTCGAGCATCGACCAGCGACCGATCCAGGTCACCATCCGCAGTAACAGAATCCGTGTGCGTAAACCTTGCTGGCATTTAAAATGAATGCTCAACAGTAAAGTGAACATGACGATCACTTTGGTAAATGGCACCAGAATACTGGCGATAAACACGATTCCGGCGACCGCAATGTTGCTACTTGCCAGCGACATAATCCCGGAAAGAATCGTATCTTCCTGCCGCCCACCATTCAGATAAATGATAGAAATAGGTAACAGGTTGGCAGGTAACAACAACACGATTGATGCTAACAGCGCTGCCCAGCACTTTTGCAGACTATGACGGCGACGCAGGCGTAGCGGGATATGGCAACGCGGGCAGCGACCACGCTGATCGGGATAGCCGGTAAAATGGCATCCCAGGCAGACACGAAGTTTCTCGTCCCTACGCGTAGCGGGGCGCTGTGGATAAAATCGCGCCCACAGTTCCTCGACATTAAGATGTGACAACGTCACCGTGGTCAATATCACTAATGCAACAAAAGAGAACAGACCAATACCCGCCTGAATGTGCGCATAATCCTGCACCTTTATAGAAGCAACGCCAATACCGACCAGATAGATGTCCAGCATCACCCACTCTTTCAATCGCTCAAGCATCAGCAGTACCGGGCGTAGATTCATTCCCAGTCGGTTACCAAACCATAAATAAGCTATGGAGGTCACCAGAATAAGGGGGGCACCAATAACGCAAAAAAAGACCATCGCCCCCGTTATTGCATCGCCCTGTTTGGTCATTTGCCAGATGCCTTGCATGACATTGGCGTCAATACGAATACCTAACAGCCAGATATGCAACAGCGGTTCGCCCCAGGCAAACGGCATCAGCAACAGCATGGTGAATGCCATTGCTGCCAGGCGCGTTAGCGACCAGTCGCGCCCGTCACGAATTTTTGCCTGACAGCGCGGACAATAGGCACTTTGATGAGAGTTTATCTCGGGTAGGCTAAACAGCATGTCACATTGTGGGCAACGTTGGTAATCACCACGCGGCAGTTCCTCGCCAATTGCCCTCACTGTTATCTTTTTTGTCGGCGTAATTTGTGGTGTGTTAAGAGCCATGACGTGCCAAATGTAATAAGAATTAACATTAATCTTAACCCATGATGGGAATGATCTTGAGCATTAACGCATTTAATGCTTATTTTAATAGGCTGGCAGTTCCAGGTAAGACAACCAAGTGATTACATAATGAACAAAACAGAATTTTACGCGGATTTAAACCGTGACTTTAACGCGCTGATGGCGGGAGAAACCAGTTTTCTGGCAACGCTTGCGAACACCAGTGCGTTGTTATATGAGCGTCTCACTGACGTAAACTGGGCAGGTTTTTATTTACTTGAGGACGAGACGTTGGTTCTCGGACCGTTTCAGGGCAAAATTGCTTGTGTACGCATCCCCGTCGGGCGCGGTGTGTGTGGCACTGCAGTTGCCCGTAATGAAGTGCAGCGAATCGAGGATGTTCACGCTTTTGACGGACATATTGCCTGTGATGCAGCAAGTAATTCTGAAATTGTCCTGCCGCTGGTGGTGAAAAATCAGATTATTGGTGTTCTCGATATCGACAGTACCGTCTTCGGTCGCTTTACAGACGAGGACGAGCAGGGCTTACGTCAGCTTGTGGCACAGCTTGAAAAGGTGCTTGCAATGACGGATTACAAAAAATTCTTTGCGAGCGTCGCAGGATAATCAACGGATAACGTAGCATTTACTGATGGCGTCATTATAATGACGCCTGTTCATGCCTGCGCTTGTTGGCTACGTCCGTTGTAATCAGGAAATTTCATGGAAAATCAACCTAAGTTGAATAGCAGTAAAGAAGTAATCGCGTTTCTGGCCGAACGTTTTCCCCACTGTTTCAGTGCGGAAGGTGAAGCGCGTCCGCTGAAAATCGGTATTTTTCAGGATTTGGTCGATCGTGTTGCCGGGGAAATGAACCTGAGCAAAACGCAATTGCGATCCGCTTTACGTCTCTATACCTCGAGCTGGCGTTACCTTTACGGTGTTAAACCCGGCGCAACGCGTGTCGATCTTGACGGCAACCCATGCGGTGAGCTGGACGAGCAACATGTAGAGCATGCTCGCAAGCAGCTTGAAGAAGCGAAAGCACGTGTTCAAGCACAGCGTGCTGAGCAGCAAGCGAAAAAACGCGAAGCTGCCGCAGCTGCTGGTGAGAAAGAAGACGCACCGCGCCGTGAACGCAAGCCACGTCCGACCACGCCACGCCGCAAAGAAGGCGCTGAGCGTAAACCACGTGCGCAAAAGCCGGTAGAGAAAGCGCCAAAAACAGCAAAAGCACCTCGCGAAGAACAGCACACCCCAGTTTCTGACATTTCAGCTCTGACTGTCGGACAAGCCCTGAAGGTGAAAGCGGGTCAAAACGCGATGGATGCCACCGTATTAGAAATCACCAAAGACGGCGTCCGCGTCCAACTGAATTCGGGTATGTCTTTGATTGTGCGCGCAGAACACCTGGTGTTCTGAAACGGAGGCCGGGCCAGGCATGAACATGTTTTTTAGGCTTACCGCGTTAGCTGGCCTGCTTGCAATAGCAGGCCAGACCTTCGCTGTAGAAGATATCACGCGTGCTGATCAAATTCCGGTGTTAAAGGAAGAGACGCAGCATGCGACGGTGAGTGAGCGCGTAACGTCGCGCTTCACCCGTTCTCATTATCGCCAGTTCGACCTCGATCAGGCATTTTCGGCTAAAATCTTTGACCGCTACCTGAATCTGCTCGATTACAGCCACAACGTGCTGCTGGCAAGCGATGTTGAACAGTTCGCGAAAAAGAAAACCGAGTTAGGCGATGAACTGCGTTCAGGCAAACTCGACGTTTTCTACGATCTCTACAATTTGGCGCAAAAGCGCCGTTTTGAACGTTACCAGTACGCTTTGTCGGTACTGGAAAAGCCGATGGATTTTACCGGCAACGACACTTATAACCTTGACCGCAGCAAAGCTCCATGGCCGAAAAACGAGGCTGAGTTGAACGCGCTGTGGGACAGTAAAGTCAAATTCGACGAGTTAAGTCTTAAGCTGACAGGAAAAACGGATAAAGAAATTCGTGAAACCCTGACTCGCCGCTACAAATTTGCCATTCGTCGTCTGGCGCAAACCAACAGCGAAGATGTTTTCTCGCTGGCAATGACGGCGTTTGCTCGTGAAATAGACCCGCATACCAACTATCTTTCCCCGCGTAATACCGAACAGTTCAACACTGAAATGAGTTTGTCGCTGGAAGGTATTGGCGCAGTGCTGCAAATGGATGATGACTACACCGTTATCAATTCGATGGTGGCAGGTGGCCCGGCAGCGAAGAGTAAAGCTATCAGCGTTGGTGACAAAATTGTCGGTGTTGGTCAAACAGGCAAGCCGATGGTTGACGTGATTGGCTGGCGTCTTGATGACGTGGTTGCCTTAATTAAAGGGCCGAAGGGCAGTAAAGTTCGTCTGGAAATTTTACCTGCCGGTAAAGGGACCAAGACCCGTACTGTAACGTTGACCCGTGAACGTATTCGCCTCGAAGACCGCGCGGTTAAAATGTCGGTGAAGACCGTCGGTAAAGAGAAAGTTGGCGTGCTGGATATTCCTGGCTTCTATGTGGGTTTGACAGATGATGTCAAAGTACAACTGCAGAAACTGGAAAAACAGAATGTCAGCAGTGTGATCATCGACCTGCGTAGCAATGGCGGTGGGGCGTTGACCGAGGCAGTATCGCTTTCAGGCCTGTTTATTCCTGCAGGTCCGATTGTTCAGGTTCGTGATAACAACGGTAAAGTTCGTGAAGACAGCGATACCGACGGTCAGGTCTTCTATAAAGGCCCGCTGGTGGTGCTGGTTGACCGCTTTAGTGCTTCGGCTTCAGAAATCTTTGCTGCGGCAATGCAGGATTACGGTCGTGCGCTGGTTGTGGGTGAACCGACATTTGGTAAAGGCACTGTCCAGCAGTACCGTTCATTGAACCGTATTTACGATCAGATGTTACGTCCTGAATGGCCAGCTTTGGGTTCTGTTCAATACACGATCCAGAAATTCTATCGCGTTAACGGCGGCAGTACGCAACGTAAGGGCGTAACGCCAGACATCATCATGCCGACAGGTAATGAAGAAACGGAAACGGGAGAGAAATTTGAAGATAACGCGCTGCCGTGGGATAGCATTGATGCTGCAACCTATGTGAAATCAGGCGATTTAACGGCCTTTGAACCGGAGTTGCTGAAGGCGCATAATGCGCGTATCGCGAAAGATCCTGAGTTCCAGAACATCATGAAGGATATCGCGCGCTTCAACGCCATGAAGGACAAGCGCAATATCGTTTCTCTGAATTACGCGGTGCGTGAGAAAGAGAATAATGAAGATGATGCGACGCGTCTGGCGCGTTTGAACGAACGCTTTAAACGCGAAGGTAAACCGGAGTTGAAGAAGCTGGATGATCTACCGAAAGATTACCAGGAACCGGATCCTTATCTGGATGAGACGGTGAATATCGCACTCGATTTGGCGAAGCTTGAAAAAGCCAGACCCGCGGAACAACCCGCTCCCGTCAAGTAACATCAATCAGGCACAAGAAATTGTGCCTGATTTTTTAACAGCGGCAAGATGCCGTAAATCAGATGCTACAAAATGTAAAGTTGTGTCTTTCTGGTGACTTACGCACTATCCAGACTTGAAAATAGTCGCGTAACCCATACGATGTGGGTATCGCATATTGCGTTTTGTTAAACTGAGGTAAAAAGAAAATTATGATGCGAATCGCGCTCTTCCTGCTAACGAACCTGGCCGTAATGGTCGTTTTCGGGCTGGTACTGAGCCTGACAGGGATACAGTCGAGCAGCGTTCAGGGGCTGATGATCATGGCCTTGCTGTTCGGTTTTGGTGGTTCCTTCGTTTCGCTTCTGATGTCCAAATGGATGGCATTACGATCTGTTGGCGGGGAAGTGATCGAGCAACCGCGTAACGAAAGGGAACGTTGGCTGGTCAATACTGTAGCAACCCAGGCTCGTCAGGCGGGGATCGCTATGCCGCAAGTGGCTATCTACCATGCGCCGGACATCAACGCTTTTGCAACCGGTGCGCGCCGTGATGCCTCTCTGGTTGCTGTCAGCACCGGTTTGCTGCAGAACATGAGCCCGGATGAAGCTGAGGCGGTAATTGCTCACGAAATCAGTCACATCGCCAATGGTGATATGGTCACCATGACGCTGATTCAGGGCGTGGTGAACACCTTCGTTATCTTTATTTCACGTATTCTGGCGCAGCTGGCTGCTGGCTTCATGGGCGGTAACCGTGACGAAGGTGAAGAGAGCAACGGCAACCCACTGATCTACTTTGCCGTCGCGACGGTGCTGGAACTGGTGTTTGGTATTCTGGCGAGCATTATCACCATGTGGTTCTCGCGTCACCGTGAATTCCACGCCGATGCGGGTTCAGCAAAACTGGTTGGTCGTGAGAAAATGATTGCCGCGCTGCAACGCCTGAAAACCAGCTATGAACCACAAGAAGCAACCAGCATGATGGCTTTCTGTATTAACGGGAAGTCGAAATCGCTCAGTGAGTTGTTCATGACTCACCCGCCGCTGGATAAACGTATTGAAGCTCTGCGTACGGGTGAATACCTGAAGTAATATGAAGTAAATACTAAAAAGCGCGTCCTGATCGACGCGCTTTTTTTATGCCCTGGATCGTGGCTGGGTAATACGTAAGCCACTGACACAGGCAGCAATCACTGCCAGAATAGCCGCAGCCATCAGCGAGACGTGTGTACCATTATCACCAAACTGATTTAGCATCAGCGCCACCAGCGCCGCGCCACTACTCTGACCCAATAGACGAGCCGTCCCTAACATGCCACTGGCCCCACCGCTACGTTCGCGCGGAGCGGAGGTAATAATGGTGTGGTTATTGGGTGACTGGAATAAGCCAAATCCAGCGCCACATAAGATCATCGGCCAGATAATATTGATATCCGCAGGTGACGCGGGCAGCAGAACCAGGGAAAAAAGCCCCGCAGCCATGATGAACAACCCTAAAGCACCCAGCAATCCTGCATGTACGCGTTCAATCAAATAGCCTGCCAGCGGAGCCATCACCATTGTTGCTAACGGCCACGGTGTCAGAAGTAAACCTGTTTCGACTTCACTACGCCCGAGCACGGTTTGCAGGTAAAAGGGCAGGGAAACCATTGCCAGCATTTGTGCGCAGAAAGAGCAAACAGATGTGCAAATAGAAAGCGAAAACAGCGGGATACGCAGTAAATCCACCGGTAGCAGCGGTACGGGAAGAGAAAGCTGGCGGCGAATAAAGAAAATACCAACGACAACCATTACCACCAGTTCCGCGCCAATCAACGTCAGCGATTGCCCCTGAGCGAAACCACTCAATGCAGTAATAAGCAGGCCGAAGGTTAACGCGTTCATCACGGCGCTGGGCAGGTCGAAACGGGGTTTACTGGCACGAGAGCCATTGGGTGGCAGAAAACGCATGGCCAGAAGCAGGGCGATAATACCCAACGGTACGTTGATTAAAAATAACCATTTCCAGGATGCGATGGAGAGGATTGCTGCAGCAATTGTCGGCCCGGCAGCAGAAGAGACGGCAACAATAAACGAGTTTACGCCCATCCCTCTACCCAGAAAACGTTGTGGATAGATCAGGCGGATAAGTGCAGTATTAACGCTCATCAACGCTGCACCGCCGAAACCTTGTATGACACGCGCAAAGGTGAGCATTTGTAGTGAATCAGAAAGGGCGCAGAACAGTGAAGACAACAGAAAAACGACCAGACCGCATTTATAAATACGTCGATAGCCAAACATATCGCCCAGAAACGAAAACGAGAGCAGGGAGATGACAATGGCGATTTGATAGGCGTTCACTACCCAGATGGAACTGGCCGGTGTGGCATGAAGGTCTGTGGCGATTGTTGGCAAGGCGACGTTGGCGATTGCGCCGTCAAGCACAGCCATCGAAATACCAATCACAATGGTTAATATCGCACCGTATCGCAGGGGCAATGGCAGGCCGTCGGCCTGAACTTTTGGCATAGGAATTTTATATCTTTGGTGAATAATCGGCAGGGGTAAGATTCTAGCACTGATATTCACGGTGGATGTCGCAGAATTGTAACTAACCGGCAAAAGATGGATTGCGACCACCCAGGTGCGAAATTATAATAAAAAACAGTTCTGATTTTTATAAAACACTCGCAATGAGGTGATAAATGGCTAACGCAGATCTGGATAAACAGCCTGATTCTGTATCTTCCGTGCTGAAAGTTTTTGGCATTTTGCAGGCGCTGGGTGAAGAGCGCGAAATAGGGATAACCGAGCTGTCGCAGCGCGTCATGATGTCAAAAAGCACCGTTTATCGCTTTTTACAGACCATGAAAACCCTGGGTTATGTGGCGCAGGAAGGGGAGTCGGAGAAATATTCGCTGACCCTGAAATTGTTTGAACTGGGCGCTCGCGCGTTACAAAACGTCGATTTAATTCGTAGCGCAGATATCCAGATGCGTGAGATTTCCCGCCTGACGAAAGAAACTATCCACCTTGGCGCACTGGACGAAGACAGTATTGTTTACATCCACAAAATTGACTCTATGTACAATTTGCGCATGTATTCACGGATTGGGCGTCGTAATCCGCTGTACAGCACCGCGATTGGTAAGGTACTGCTGGCATGGCGCGATCGCGATGAAGTGAAGCAAATTCTTGAGGGCGTGGAGTATAAACGCAGTACCGAACGGACCATCACCAGTACAGAAGCGTTATTACCCGTTCTGGACCAGGTGCGCGAGCAGGGGTATGGCGAAGATAACGAAGAGCAGGAAGAAGGACTGCGTTGCATTGCGGTTCCGGTATTTGATCGCTTTGGCGTGGTCATTGCCGGTCTGAGCATCTCCTTCCCGACGTTGCGTTTCTCTGAAGAGCGTTTACAGGAATATGTCGCAATGTTGCATACCGCGGCGCGCAAAATTTCTGCCCAAATGGGTTATCACGACTATCCGTTCTGATGAGAGTAAGAACCTGTCTGAATATCAAACAGACAGGTTCTTTATTTAGCATGAGAAAAATAAAGTTGAAGGTGGCGTTATATTAAACGCACTTGCGATAAGAATATTTTACTCATGAGTGAGAATCTGGTTATTTATTACCCTTAACCATTATCGACCACAATATTGCTTTTACGTAACAACGGGCAATCTGTTATCCCCAGAAAACCACTTTTAGTGTGCAGGTATTGTACCGTGCTGGTGCCTCTGGCGGTCAGATAGGTACATTGCAAACCTAATCCCGCGGCATTCTCTTTGCTTCCAATCAAAACGCCATATCCGCTGAGTAATAATCCTATCCATACCAGTGCTATCAGCATAACTGTGCGAATGATGAATCGCATTACAACCTCTTCTCTTTTTATGTTCGCTTAATCGTAGCGGCAATATGCGCTGAAGCAAGCGACTCATTCTGAAAAAGCACGAATATCGACATAGTTAGGCGCTGTTTAACTAACGCATGCTAGTTTAATGACATAAGGTAGGTGAAACGGAGATTGGAGTGAAAAAGTTTCGATGGGTCGTTCTGGTTGTCGTGGTGTTGGCTTGCTTGCTGCTTTGGGCGCAGGTATTCAACATGATGTGCGATCAGGATGTACAATTTTTCAGCGGAATTTGTGCCATTAACCAGTTTATCCCGTGGTGATATCATTTTTTCAGCACTAGATTTTCTTCCTCTCCAGCAGTGGTAGAATAGCGCCTCTACTCAGAGGTGGTGAAATGAACGAAGTTGTAAATTCAGGCGTGATGAACATTGCGTCTTTGGTTGTATCGGTGGTGGTTCTTCTTATCGGGCTCATCTTGTGGTTTTTTATCAATCGTGCCAGTTCACGGACTAACGAACAGATTGAACTGCTTGAGGCGTTGCTGGATCAGCAAAAACGTCAAAATGCACTGTTACGTCGTTTGTGCGAAGCAAACGAACCTGAGAAAGCAGATAAAAAGACCGTTGAGAGTCAAAAATCGGTTGAAGACGAAGATATTATTCGTCTGGTCGCCGAACGGTAATCCTTCCTCAATCTTGAGTAACCCCGTCGTTGAAGGGTTACTCAATTCATCCTGATTATACGCACTGTCATGGTGCAACTGCTTCAAATTAAAACTCTGGTCTGACTTCAAATAATTATCATATTATTTATTTGCGTAACGGGATATCAGAAAAAGATATTTAGCCCATTAATTTATTAGGATGTTTACATCGGATTTGTGATTAAGCGTGTTATTATTTATTAGCGAAACGTTTCTCTCTTGATTTTTTGCGCATTCATCAATTTTTCTTATTTTAAATTTACAATACCTTTGGCGATTGACTTCTCTTTGGGGTGATTGATAGGCGTTAACTGACTGTTTTATGAGAAAAAGTGATATAACTTTTTATTCATTGCATAGCAGAAAATGTGATATTGCACGCACTATGTAATAACTTCTCCCATTGGCCTGGAACAACTGAACTTATTGAACTATGTTAGGAAATACGTCAGTTTAAGTATCTGCCTGAACTGGCAAGGTTAAGCACAATGATATATCGGCGCGTATTCCGTTGCATAAGTGTGCAAAAAAAGTGGAAGACGTATCGAGATTTGTGCGTCTGATCGAGACATGTTTAAAAATGGCTTGCCATAATTAACGTTGTATGTGATAACAGATTTCGGGTTAAACGAGGTACAGTTCTGTTTATGTGTGGCATTTTCAGTAAAGAAGTCCTGAGTAAACACGTTGACGTTGAATACCGCTTCTCTGCCGAGCCTTATATTGGTGCCTCATGCAGTAATGTGTCAGTTTTATCTATGTTATGCCTGCGGGCGAAGAAAACAATCTAAGGAATTTTTCAAATGGCAAAGATTAAAGGTCAGGTTAAGTGGTTCAACGAGTCTAAAGGTTTTGGCTTCATTACTCCGGCTGATGGCAGCAAAGACGTGTTCGTACACTTCTCCGCTATCCAGGGTAATGGCTTCAAAACTCTGGCTGAAGGTCAGAACGTTGAGTTCGAAATTCAGGACGGCCAGAAAGGTCCGGCAGCTGTTAACGTAACAGCTATCTGATCGAATCCACTGATCTGAAGTGTGAATACGCTTCAATCTCGCTATAAAGCCTCGCCGAATGCGAGGCTTTTTACTTTGCTTTATCTTCGCTCCTGGCGTTCGGATATTTGCCCGCCGCGTGATTCGCGTTACACTTGCGGCCTTTAGTATCCTGCCGGAGTTGTCATGTCGTTTTCCTGTCCACTTTGCCATCAGCCTCTTTCGCGTGAAAAAAACAGCTATATCTGTCCCCAGCGACATCAGTTTGATATGGCGAAAGAAGGGTATGTCAATCTGCTGCCCGTTCAGCATAAACGGTCTCGTGATCCGGGCGACAGCGCGGAAATGATGCAAGCACGCCGCGCATTCTTAGATGCCGGACATTATCAGCCGCTGCGTGATGCAATTGTCGCCCAACTGCGGGAACGACTTGATGAAAAGGCCACGGCGGTGCTGGATATTGGCTGTGGTGAAGGGTATTACACACACGCATTTGCCGATGCGCTGCCCGAAATCACCACGTTTGGCCTGGATGTCTCGAAGGTAGCGATAAAAGCGGCGGCGAAACGCTATTCGCAGGTCACTTTTTGTGTTGCTTCCAGCCACCGTTTGCCGTTTTCCGATACCAGTATGGACGCCATAATACGTATTTACGCGCCGTGTAAAGCAGAAGAATTAGCGCGAGTAGTGAAGCCTGGCGGTTGGGTCATTACTGCCACGCCGGGACCGCGACATTTGATGGAGCTGAAGGGGCTGATTTACAATGAAGTACATCTTCATGCACCACATGCAGAACAACTGGAAGGTTTTACATTACAGCAGAGTGATGAGTTGTGTTATCCGATGCGTCTTCGCGGTGACGAAGCCGTCGCATTATTGCAGATGACGCCGTTTGCCTGGCGTGCGAAGTCAGAAGTCTGGCAAACACTGGCAGCAAAAGAAGTGTTCGACTGCCAGACGGACTTTAATATTCACCTCTGGCAGCGTTCTTATTAACCGTGGAAGTGCGTCCAGAGGATCTGGACGCCGATGCCGATCAGTACCAGCCCGCCGAGAATTTCCGCTTTTTTCCCAATAATTGAGCCAATAAAGCGACCAACCATCATCCCTAATGTCGACATAATCAAGGTTGCACAACCAATGGCTAATGCGGTCGCGATAATGTTGACCTGCAGGAAGGCCAGACCAACCCCCACAGCCATCGCATCCAGGCTGGTGGCAATCGCGGTGGTTACCAGTAGCCAGAAACCGTGTCGACGGCGCGGTTCTTCATCTTCATCATCTGCGCCACGAAAACCCTCAATAATCATTCGCCCGCCGAGGAATATCAGCAGCACAAACGCAATCCAGTGGTTCCATTCAAGGACAAACCGGCTGGCTAACATGCCCATTCCCCAGCCGATCAGCGGCGTCAGGGTTTCGACGGCACCAAAAATAAGGCCGGTTCGCAACGCTTCAGAAAATTTCGGTTTATGGAGGGTGGCACCTTTACCGATTGATGCAGCAAATGCATCCATCGACATACCAAACGCAAGAAGAACAGTAGCAGTGATATTCATGACAACGTCCTGACCGGGGTATCCATAAAACACATCATCGCCCCCAGCAAACATGCATACATGAACAACAAACCGCGATGATTTTCGCGTTCATGCAGGCATAGCGATTGATGTGCATATGGTCTCGCCTGACTGAAAGTGTTCAGTCCGTACGTGCCACGTTTTGCAACGAGTATGTTGACACGTACATTTCCGGAATCTGGAAATCGGCTACTCCCCAAATGAGGGCGCAACATTAACATATTTTTAGAATATAAAACAACTGTTGGGATATATTATTTCAGCAGTTAATTGATAACGATTGTCATTTAGATTTATATATCAATGAAACGTTAAAATAAATAACAAATAAGGGAAGGGGTAATATAGCCTAAGCTATGTCTGATTATTAAAAATACACTAAACATAGCTTTGGCTAAATTGATAACTTATTGAGTTGAAACGAGAAGCTTATAAATTTTTTCCAGATCGTCGATATTTCGAACGCGGATTAACAGCCGACGCTGTTCTAATTGCATCACCAACACGCCATCTTCCGACAAGTTCATCGCTTTGATTCGGCTATATTCAATCCAGACATTGGCGAAGAAAAAACCTTTTTGTTTAAAAATGATCTTCGGAACGCGGATCCAGAATATATAAAAACCCATCAGAGCCAGTGCACTTAATAACCATGTTGTTATTAGCGCGCCATGATTCGTGACGTTGTTATAGATAAGAATGACAATCAATCCGACGAAGATAACGCTATCGATGCGACCACGCCGGAGCAAAGGAATTGCCAGCAGGGTGGGGCCGTTACGGCGGGGCATGATGAACTGATCGTAGATCGCGAAGGCCAGGAGTGCGGCGATGAAAAGAATCAGTACCAGGTCCGTGATTGTCATTAATCCTCCAGATAAAAAAACGGGGCCAAAAGGCCCCGGTAGTGTACAACAGTCTTACAGTCCCAGCAGGCCGCAAGCGTAACCAGCGATACCGATGACGAAGAAGCCAACGATGATCCACAGCGGGTTAACTTTTTTGCGCAGTAGCCACATACAAGCAAAGGTCAGCAGCAGTGGTACCAGGCCTGGCATTAACTGGTCCAGAATAGTCTGGACAGTGGTAACGTGTTCTTTGCCCGTCTGGTCAGTAATGCGAGAGACAACCAGCGGGATGTTGACATGCGTCCACTTGTTAACTAATGCCCCCATGACAAACAGGCCGAGGATAGACGCCCCTTCCGTCAGTTTTTGCAGGAAGCCACCACCCATATCTTTAACGATATCGATACCTTTGGAGTAACCATACGCTACGCCGTAGTAACGGGTTGCCAGACGCACCAGATTAAACAAGATGAAGAACAGCAGCGGACCTAACAGGCTGCCGCTCATTGCGATACCGGCACCCAGTGCTGCAAATACCGGACGTACGGTTCCCCAGAAGATCGGGTCGCCTACACCAGCCAGCGGCCCCATCAAACCGACTTTGATACCGTTGATAGCACCGTCATCGATCTCTGCGCCATTAGCACGCTGTTCTTCCAGAGCCAGGGTTACGCCGAGAATCGGCGCAGCCACGAACGGCTGGGTGTTAAAGAACTCCAGGTGACGGCGAATAGCTTGTTTACGAGCTTCGTTGTTCTCAGGGTAGAGGCGACGAATTGCCGGTACCATAGAGAAGCAGAAACCCAGTGCCTGCATACGTTCGAAGTTCCATGAACCCTGGAAGAGGTTAGAACGCAGGAAGACGCCACGAATATCACTTTGAGTGAGTTTTTTCTCGGTGGTAGTTTGAGTTGTATCAACCATTTCGCTCACCTGTTAGTCCAGTTCGTTATCGAGATCGTTGTTACCAGCTGCCTGAGCAGGCGCACCGGCTACGCGGTTGTATTTCGGGCTAAGTTGGATGTAGAGCACTGCCATAACAGTACCAATCACACCCAGAGCAACCAGGTTAAAGTTGGTGAATGCTGCGGTTACGAAGCCGAGGTAGAAGAACGGCATCAGGTAGCCAGCACGCATCATGTTGATAACCATCGCATAACCAACCACCACGATCATGCCACCGGCGATATTCAGACCATTGGTTACCACTTCCGGAATCGCATTCAGCATGTTCTGGACTTCGCTGGTACCAACAGACAGCGCAACGATGACGGCTGGAATAGCCACACGCATTGCTTGCAGGAACAGAGAAGAAACGTGGATCCAGGAAATCGCTGTCAGGTTGCCGTTATCTGCAGCTTTATCCGCAGCGTGCTGGAAAGCAACGGTAATAGTACGAACGATGATGGTCAGTACCTGACCTGCAGCAGCCAGAGGGATTGCCAGTGCGATACCCGCACCAATGCTCTGATGACCTGCGATAACCAGAATGGTAGAAATGATAGAAGCCAGAGCGGCGTCAGGCGCAACGGCAGCACCGATGTTCATCCAGCCCAGCGCGATCATTTCCAGCGTACCACCGATAATAATACCGGTTTTCATATCCCCAAGAACGATACCCACCAGGGTACACGCGATTAGCGGACGGTGAAACTGAAATTCATCGAGGATTGATCCCATACCTGCGATACAGGCTACGATAAATACCAGCACAATTTGAAGAGTGGTAATCTCCATTGTACTTCTCCTGTTTACGTAAGACTTAAGTGTGAAAACTGAGTGATAATCAACACAATACGTTACTTATCGATTTTGCTGATCAGATCCATCATTTTCAGTTTCGGATCGGTGGAAACCTTACGGACTTCCAGCTCAATACCGCGCGCATTCAGTTTCTTGAACGCCTCGATATCTTTTTCATCAACCGAAACCGCGTTATTCACCTGGGTTTTACCCTGACGGAATGCCATACCACCAACGTTAACAGAGGTGATTTTCACGCCGCCTTCAACGAGACGCTCTACATCTGTAGGGTTGGTAAATAACAGCATTACGCGTTCGCCAGCATATTTCGGGTTGTTGTAGACGCGAATCATTTTGGCGACATCAACCACGTGCGCTGTTACGCCCGGAGGTGCAACCTGGGTGAGTAGTGTCTTACGAACGGTATCCGCAGCCACTTCATCACTAACAACAATAATACGGGAGACATTGGTTTCTTTAGTCCAGCGGGTAGCGACTTGACCGTGAATCAGACGGTCGTCGATACGCGCAAGACCGATGACCATGTAGTCGTTTGGTCCCATTGGTTTTGCCGGAGTTGGAGCCGTTTTTGGGGCAGCGGCAGCGGGGGCTGGCGCGGCTTTTTCAACCGGTTTGGCTTTCAGTGCTTTCACGCCTTCACGGCCTGTTTCTACTGCCAGTGCCACCAGTTCATCAAAGCTTGGGTCATCATCACGGGCCATTAACGTTTCCACGAGCATTGGAATGTTAACGCCTGCAATGACTTCATAATGCTCTTTGTCGACGACAATGCGGCTGGCAGCATTGAACGGGCTGCCTCCCCATGTATCAACGAGAAACAGCACGCCTTTAGTGGTGTCGAGTTTTGCCAACTGAGCGTTATACTTTTCAATCAGCGTTTCGGCATTTTCACCTGGAACGAAATCGATCCAGCCGACGTTTTCCTGCTCGCCTAACAGCATTTCTGCCGTTTTAAGCAACTGCTCTGCAGCCCAACCATGTGTGCCTATAACAATAGCAATGGTCACTTGCTACCTCCTTTATTATCGTTAACACCTCAACGTGCCAGATGTATTTTTGAATCGTCGTCCACAATCGAATCGATTCAGATAAGGGCTACAACCAAAAACCCCTGCGTTTCGCGATTTATTTTAGATATCGAAAAAATTATTTTATGTGATGAAGATCCGTAATTTAACTTTCGATTAGCAGAAATTTCGAAAGGTAAAATATCCTTGTCACATTCGTTTGCAAAGGAAGGTAAATCTTTGCCAAATCAGATGTGTCTCTGATATGTTTAACTCCCGTTTAACAACCATGGAGTATAGGGCAGTAGCCCGCAGTATGGATCGTCACCGACGTCATTTCAGCATCAGGCCTTTTAACGCCTGCTTTTCTGGCACTTTATGCCGCACCTTTCGTTTGCCTTTTGTCGTTACGCCTGCATTATTTCTGGCGCCGAATAGCTATTCCTTAAGCAGGAGCTTGTCATGGAATTCTTAATGGACCCCTCAATTTGGGCGGGGCTACTCACGCTTGTTGTTCTCGAAATTGTGCTGGGTATCGATAACCTGGTCTTCATCGCCATTCTTGCTGACAAACTGCCGCCAAAACAACGCGATAAAGCGCGTTTGCTGGGGTTATCACTGGCGCTGATTATGCGTCTGGGGCTGCTGTCGCTGATTTCATGGATGGTCACGCTGACCAAACCGCTCTTTACCGTCATGGATTTCTCCTTCTCCGGACGCGACCTGATTATGTTGTTCGGGGGGATATTCTTGCTGTTCAAAGCAACAACCGAACTGCATGAACGGCTGGAAAACCGCGATCATGATTCCGGCCACGGTAAAGGCTACGCCAGTTTCTGGGTGGTCGTCACACAGATCGTCATCCTTGACGCCGTCTTCTCGTTGGATGCGGTGATTACTGCTGTAGGGATGGTTAACCATCTACCGGTGATGATGGCTGCGGTGGTGATTGCGATGGCGGTCATGTTGCTGGCATCGAAACCGCTGACGCGATTTGTTAATCAGCATCCAACGGTAGTGGTGCTCTGTCTGAGCTTCCTGTTAATGATTGGTCTGAGTCTGGTGGCAGAAGGTTTCGGTTTCCACATTCCGAAAGGTTACCTGTATGCCGCGATTGGCTTCTCGATCATCATCGAAGTGTTTAACCAGATTGCGCGTCGCAACTTTATTCGTCACCAGTCGACTTTGCCGCTGCGTGCGCGTACTGCCGATGCCATCCTGCGTTTGATGGGGGGGAAACGTCAGGCCAATGTTCAGCACGATGCCGATAACCCGATGCCTATCCCGGTACCGGAAGGTGCGTTTGCCGAAGAAGAACGTTATATGATTAACGGCGTACTGACGCTGGCGTCGCGTTCTCTGCGCGGGATCATGACGCCGCGCGGTGAAATAAGTTGGGTTGACGCTAATCTCGGGGTGGATGAAATCCGTGAGCAGCTGCTCTCCTCACCGCACAGTCTGTTCCCGGTATGTCGCGGTGAACTGGATGAAATCATCGGTATCGTACGTGCTAAAGAACTGCTGGTGGCGCTCGAAGAAGGTGTTGATGTGGCGGCGATTGCTTCGGCGTCTCCGGCGATTATCGTCCCTGAAACCCTTGACCCGATCAACCTACTGGGCGTGCTGCGTCGTGCTCGCGGGAGCTTCGTTATCGTGACCAACGAGTTTGGTGTGGTACAAGGCCTGGTCACGCCGCTGGATGTGCTGGAAGCCATTGCGGGTGAATTCCCGGACGCTGACGAAACGCCGGAAATCATTACCGATGGTGACGGCTGGCTGGTAAAAGGCGGTACAGATTTGCATGCCTTGCAGCAGGCGCTTGATGTTGAGCACCTTGCCGATGACGATGATATCGCGACGGTCGCGGGCCTCGTGATCTCGGCAAATGGTCACATTCCCCGTGTGGGCGATGTGATTGATGTAGGGCCACTGCATATTACCATCATTGAAGCCAATGATTATCGTGTTGATCTGGTTCGCATTGTTAAAGAGCAACCGGCGCACGATGAAGATGAGTAAGCGTTAACGTAACGGCATAACGGGCGTGATATGTCCATTATGCCGGGCGGGCGGCGGTTGGCTGCCCGCCAGCCATTTGGGAAAATCACGTAGCGGCATCGGCTGTGCGTACAAATACCCTTGCAAAATATGCACGCCATGACGGCGCAAATACTTCGCCTGTTCTTGTGTTTCCACACCCTCCGCCACCAGTTCAATATTCAGTCTTTGCCCCAGTGCGATGATGATATCGGTCACCGTCGAGTTAACCGCGTCAGAACCTATAGCTGCGGTAAATGACTTATCAATTTTCAGCACGTCAGGACGTAATGTTTCAAGCCAGGAAAATGAACTGTTGCCGGTGCCGAAGTCATCAATCGCCAGTTTGACGTTTTTACGATGCAGCTCGCGGGCAATCCGATAATCAACATCCAGTAAGGCATCGCGTTCGGTGATTTCGAGGATCAGTTGCTGAATCGGGTGAGCGCTAAACCAGTACTGATTGAGATCTTTTATCAGCACACCACGGCGAAAATGGCTGGGTGCGACGTTAATGCCAACATGAAACTGACTACTCATTGGGAAAACATGCCGCTGACGGATGGTTTCTGCCATCACATAGCGGGTCAGTGGCACAATTAAATGATGTTCTTCCGCGATAGGAATAAACACATCCGGTGAAATCCAGCCCTGACGTGGATTGTTCCAGCGCAGCAAAATCTCTACACCAATACATTGCTGGCTGCGCGCATTAAGCAAAGGCTGGCAGAACAATTCGAACTCATGTTGCGCCAGGCCCAGATTGATTTCACGGGAAAAACTCATCCGGTAAGCGGTCGCCAGCCAGGCGATATAGCCCACAAGTAAACTTAGCAGCACCGCCAGCGGTAATTGTGTTGGAAGATAGTGCCATGCCAGCGCCGTAGCCCCCGGACCATTAACGTTAATGGTAAAAGGAAAGCGTTGCGAAGAAACATGATAGTTTTCATTGTCTTCAGGTTGCGGAAGGGAATCTACCAGCCCATTACCATAGAGCAAATGCCGATCGTCCACCGTCAGGCTGGCGCTACTGATTTGCGGCAGTTGTGGCTCAAGCAGCATTGCCGCCAGTAAGTCGATGTTGATCATCTCCATGACCCCAGCATTGCTACTGCCCGCTGCAGGCGTCCATTGAATCAAAACCGGACTGCCTTTAATCAGGGCATGGTCGGTCGTCAGTCGTAAAAGTGGTTGCGGTGCAGGAAGTTCAGCCAGAATGTCCACGACGGGCACATTGCGATAACCAAAAATGCTGGAGCAATAAAGTGTGCCGTCTTGCACCAGGCCAATGGATCGCACAGTTTGGAGTTTTGCCGCCTGTTTACGTAATGGCAAATGGGCGACAGAGCAGGGCAGACCAATTAGCGGAAGTAAGACTTCGCTACCTGCCTGTAGGGGAAGCAGTACTTTATCTAATTCCTCTACAGCGTGATTGGCGAATTGTACTACCCGTTGTTGATTTAAGTTACGCTGTGAAATAAATCGCACGCTCAGGGTCGAAGCGAGCGTAACGAGTGCGCAAATCGTACAAACAATCATTCGATTACGGCGATAGGTTTTAATGATCCGTTGTGCTTTTTGCATGCGGGCCACCCTGTAAGCGTATGGCGACAAACGCCTGACGCAACAGTGGAAGTGTAGTGGGGAAAATTACAGCAGACGAGAAAGCGGGGATAAATTCGCCCATCCGTTGCAGATGGGCGAGGATAAAGTATTAGTCACACTGGACTTTAATTGCCAGACCACCACGAGACGTTTCGCGGTACTTGGCGTTCATGTCTTTACCGGTTTCGTACATCGTTTCGATAACTTTATCCAGCGAGACGCGCGGCGCGCTGGTGCGACGCAGGGCCATCCGCGCGGCGTTAATCGCCTTGACTGACGCAATGGCGTTACGTTCAATGCACGGCACCTGAACTTGCCCTGCAACAGGGTCACAGGTCAGACCGAGGTTGTGCTCCATGCCAATCTCCGCTGCCACACAAACCTGTTCCGGGCTACCGCCCAACAGCTCGGCAAGGCCCGCAGCAGCCATTGAACAGGCAACACCCACTTCGCCCTGGCAACCGACTTCCGCACCGGAAATAGAGGCGTTCATTTTATACAGTGCACCAATCGCGCCCGCAGCCATAAAGTAACGGGTATAGATGTCCGGGCTAACCGATTCAATAAAGTGGTCATAATAAGCCAGCACTGCCGGAACAATGCCACAAGCACCGTTGGTTGGCGCAGTTACCACACGACCACCGGCGGCGTTTTCTTCGTTAACTGCCAGCGCAAACATGTTTACCCAGTCAATGACATTCATCGGATCGTTAGACAGTTTATCGCTGGAAACCAGCATCCGGCGCAGGGCCGACGCACGACGCGGCACGCGCAGCGGGCCTGGCAGTACGCCTTCGGTGTTCATCCCGCGATCGATACATGCCTGCATGGTTTGCCAGACATGCGCGAAATACTCGTCGATCTCTTTCTTGCTGTGCAGCGCCAGTTCGTTCTGCATAGCGAGACCAGACAGCGAATAGCCGGTTTCATTACAGTACGCGAGCAGTTCGGTGGCAGATTTGAACGGATACGGCACGCTCAATTCGTTAGCGGCATCCTGACCAAAGTGTTCTTCATCGACGATAAAACCGCCGCCGATGGAATAATAAGTTTTGCTGTAGACGACTTCATCGCCGTTATAGGCGTGGATTTGCATACCGTTTTCATGCAGCGGCAGGTTGCCGTTATGAAAACGCATCCCGTTGTCGCGCGGGAAATCCACTTCATGCCGTCCCTGTGCCAGCAGCAGACGTTCGCGCTCTTCTACGTCGCGAATAAAACCGGGAATACTGTCGATATCCACGGTGGCAGGTTCGTTACCTGCAAGACCCATAATAATGGCGATATCGGTGTGGTGGCCTTTACCCGTCAGCGACAGTGAACCATAAACGTCCACGGCAACGCGAGTAACGCTATCCAGTAAGCCTTTTTCGACCAGATCATCGACGAACTGTTTACCCGCCTTCATAGGCCCTACGGTATGGGAAGATGAGGGACCAATCCCCACCTTAAACATGTCGAATAGACTAATCACGATAATACTCCTGACAAGGTGACTGGACTTCCAGTAACGAACTAATAACAGCGCATAGTGTAAGAGGGAACGCGGCGACTGGCTTAACTATTCACATGAATTAAACTAATCAAAAACCGCGATTTAACTAATATTGCGATGATTGTCTCAAGTAGTGTTTTGTAGATGTAAAGATAAGTATAGTCAGGGTTTCACACCAATTTGCAGCGCCAGCTCACGAATTATGCCTGCGGTCATTCCCCATACAAAATACTGTTCATACCAGGACAGCCATACCCGATGTGAATCGCCACGGCGGTAGATATCTAAAGGGTGATAACGACCCAGATGTAATGCCTGGGCGAGCGGCATTTCAAACACAGCGGAGACTTCATCTTCACTGGCGCGATACGGCAGATCGGGCGGGATAATGCCGACCACTGGCGTTACCTGGTAGCCAGTGACGCTATCGACGGGCGGCAGCACGCCGATAACTTCGACGGCGGAAGGTGGTATAGCAACCTCTTCTTCAGCTTCGCGCAGCGCAGCGGCGATAACTGACGCGTCCGTATCATCCACTGCGCCGCCTGGAAACGCCACTTGTCCGGCGTGTTTACGCAGATGAATCGAACGCTGAGTCAGCAACAACCCCGGTTGCGGTCGACGGACGATGGGGATTAACACGGCAGCCTGACGATGATTTAGGGTTTCCCGGTTAATTTGCGGGCGCAAAAGTTGAAAACGCGATAAAAAATCATCAAGCGTCAGGCTACGGTATTCCACGTCTTACTTCTCCAGTTGGCGTAATATCTTATTAACTTTATCAAAAGTTTCCTGATATTCCGCTTCTTCCTGGCTATCGGCGACAATTCCACCGCCCGCAGAGCAGTATATTTGTCCGTTAATGGCAGTCAGCGTGCGGATAGTAATGCTGGTATCCATGTTGCCGCAAAAGCTCAAATAGCCAATGCTGCCGCACCAGGCATTGCGTCGCTGCGGTTCCAGTTCGTCGATAATTTCCATAGCCCGTACTTTCGGTGCTCCAGTTATTGAGCCACCAGGAAAAGCTGCGCGCAGCAGATCGCTGGTGTGTAACTGTTCTGGTAGTTGCGCCGTTATGGTGCTGACCAGATGATGCACGGCAGGGAAGGGTTCCACCACGAACAGCTCTGGTACTTTTACCGAACCTGCTACGGCAACACGACCGATATCATTACGCATTAAATCGACAATCATCAGATTTTCGGCACGATCTTTCGCTGAGTTCGCCAGTTTTTCTGCTTGTTTGCTATCTTCCTGAGGATCGGGCAGGCGTGGTAGCGTGCCTTTAATCGGGCGGGTCTGGATTTCACTATTATCACAAAGAATAAACCGCTCAGGCGAAAGGCTTAAAATCGCGCCCTGTTCAAGACGTAAAAAAGCGCTAAATGGCGCGCGGTTGGCCTGATTAAGCTGAAGGAATGCCTGCCATTCATCGCCAGAATAGGTCGCATGGAAACGCTGGGCGAGATTCACCTGATAGCAATCACCGCTGTGCAGATATTCCTGTACCTGGCGAAATTTTTCGCCGTACAGCTCGCGGGTCATATTGGATTGCCAGCCAGAAGTTAGCGTGAAATCTTCCTGCGGCGAGAATTGCTGGCTTTCCAGCCAGGCCCGACGGGCATTGACATCATTATGACTCAGCAAAGAAACTGTTTGACGCTGGTGGTCGACAATGAGCGCCCAGTCGTAGATACCCACAGCCATATCCGGCAGAACGATATCTTGCTGCGCAATTTCTGGCAGTGACTCAAAACGGCGGCCCAGATCGTAGCCAAACAACCCCAGCGCGCCGCCCTGAAATGGCAAATCTTCGTTATGCGCTGGGCGAATGTCTGCGCGATCCAGCACCTGCTGGAGCACCTGTAGCGGGTCATCAGTGGTCGTTGTGCGTTTTTCGCTTTCACTAACAACGGTTTCTTTACCGAAAGTGGTTAAAGTGCAAATCGGCTCGGCGACCACAATATCAAAGCGACTATGCGGATGATCGGCATAACCGGAGTGCAAAAGCATCGCCCACGGCTGGTGGCTTAAGCGGGAGAAATAAAATTCAGCGGCGTCCTGACGCCAGGGTAAAGTAATCACAGCGGGAGATAACGTCTTCATCAGTCCTGACTCTACTGGCTATGTGCCGGGTAGCATGAAATAATTAGCGCCAACAATTTAGCAGGAGTTAACAATGTTTGCAGGTTTACCTTCACTCACCCATGAACAGCAGCAAAAAGCCGTCGAGCGGATCCAGGAGCTGATGGCACAAGGGATGAGCAGCGGCCAGGCAATCGCGTTGGTGGCAGAAGAGCTGCGTGCCAACCATTCCGGCGAGCGAATCGTGGCGCGTTTTGAGGATGAAGACGAGTAACGTTATGCGTCAGGTCGTAAGTATGAGAGGGAATTTATTATGGAGAGTCTGGTGGCGTTGGTGGGCGTGAAAGCAGCCCTGGAGGAACCGGATTTTTTTGCTTTTTTAAGTCAACTCAATGTTGATAGCGCACTGGATCTCAGGGACGACTCGCAATTTGATGAACGCTGGATGTGTGAGTTTAATGCCGTCCAGTGAAGAGCCTTTTCTGAAGAAGTGATTAACCTAATAGATACATTACGTGAGAGATATTTTAAATTAGCTTTTCGTATAACGGGAAACAGTGATATTTCCGCCAGAATATCTGATGATATTGAGTTGATTAGCAAACGTATGGTCATGGGGGATCAGCAATCCTGGGCGGTGAAGGTATTATGGTCCTGTTATTGCAATGGGCTGTTTCCGTGTCATATTTAAAGCCGTAATACATACTTAAGTAAATTTTTTCACGGATGATTTATTGATGAAAATAATAAATCATAATACAGGAGGTAGTGAATGATAAATATTCCTTTAACCGCAATGAGCTATCAGCCTTGCGGTGAATTTGTTTCTTGTTCCCTCAGTTTTAATGGGCAAATATCTGTACTGGAAGTGGATCAGATACCTGAACGTATCCAGGGAATGTTTGTTTCGACAATAACGGAGGAAAGAACCTGGTATATTACATTATATGGAAGAAAACCCCATTATGCGAAAACGATTAATATTCAGGATACTTATAATTTCCACAAAGTACAGATTATTGACAACCAACATATTTTATTAGTAGGTGCCCGGAGTCGGTTTGAAAATGGCGAGGGGGAGAAAAATGCAGCCATTTACACCATGGATGGAAGACTGGTACGGCGATTTACATTGGGCGATGGTATCGAGGATGTAAGTGTTACAGAAAAGGGTGAAATATGGGTAAGCTACTTTGATGAAGGTGTCTTTGGAAATTATGGCTGGCAGATCCCTATGGGACAAAACGGCCTGGCAAAATATGATCTCTACGGTAATGTTTTATGGGAACAGAATGAGTGTTGTATTTTTGATTGTTATGCCTTAAATGTTGAAAATGCGACATCAGTCTGGTTTTATTATTATACGGATTATGAACTTGTTCATATTAAAAACAATACCTTCACACGATATGAAATTCCCGTTGAAGGGATGAGTTCTTTTGCTGTTTGTTTACCGTGGATCATTGCTGATAACGGCTATCAACAATCTTGTGCCTTTTCTGTATTCAGGCAAGACGGACAGCGATTTAAAAAATATGATGATGTGGTATTTACACAGCCTGATGGGCGACAAATCGCCCCGATTTTCAGGAAGATGCGCGGAAAATGGGTTTTGGTAAAGACTGAAAGAGAACTCTATTATGGGGAGATCGCGCCGTCGATGTTTTATTGATACGTCTGTACTATCCCTGTGCTTCTTGCACCCGAGATTACAATGGACGCACTGATAAAAAAGAAGAACAAGTGAGTTGTATATTGGCGAAAAAATGGACGCTTTTCTGTTATAGATGAAAGCGTCCATGCCGATTTCTGCTGATAGAGAGTTAAACTATACCAGCGCTTTGAGTTCGTCATGCATATATGACGTAAAATATTCCGGATTTTTAATCCCCACGCGTTCACCAGACTCCATTTTTTTTGCCCAACCAACCATTTTCTGTGTGAACTCAGGATTCCATCCTTCCTCGTTCCCTCGCGCAATGATGACGTCGGCACTCGCGGGTACTCCCAAATCTTTCAGACATTTAAAGATTCCCTTTGCAGTGCTTTCATTCATAGAACTTGGTGTTGATGCTGAGATATCCATGGCACCAATGAAATCCAGGGCTTTATCTATTACAGCAGGCATATTCTTATCCTTAAAATTAACCACGTAATCAATAAGTCTATATGACCTCAAATTGCCTCTAAGATCAAAGGGATTATAAACCTCTATCATGCGTTAGTCTGTTGACATCTGTGTTTTTTGCCGAACGCAGTGAGGCGCGACACAATTTAAGCCTGTTTTATTGCGCCCGGAACGAGGGATAACAGAGTGGGGGCGCGAAGTACTGACCGAATCCAGCAAAATCGGTCAGTATTATCTGGTTATTTTCTGCCCTGGAATAACTTAAACCGCAGCAACAATCTTAATTTCAACTTTATACTGTGGATTCATCAGTCCCGCTTGTACCGTGCAGCGCACCGGCGCATGACCCGCGACAACCCAGGCATCCCACGCTTTATTCATCGCCGCGAAGTCGTTTTTATCAGCCAGGAAAATGGTGGCATCCAGAATGCTCGATTTATTGCTGCCCTGTTTTTCCAGCACGGCGTCAATCTGCGCCAGCGTATTCGCAGTTTGCTCAAAAGCATCGGCGTCAAGGTTTTCCGGCACACCCGTATAGTAGAGAGTGTTGTTGTGGATCACGACATCAGACCAGCGGGCTTCGGCGTCGATACGGGTAATGGTCATTTTATTCTCCTTAATATGCAAAATTTAGTGCTAAGACTGCCATAATCGCACGCTAACGTCATTCTTCAACCTCCCAGGTGCGGCGATAATAATCGTGGCGCAGCGAGGTTAAATCGGGAAAACGCATTGCGGCGTAGTCAACCCATGCGGGCACGCGGGGATCGCGAACGCCAAACAGGGCATAAATTGCCTGTTTACAGATTTCACTATCCGGATGTTTGAATAACGGTTCAAACAACGCCACATGCCAGTCCTGAGTCGCAAAATCTTTCGCCTGCGTTATTCCCCATGTTAGCCAGAGAACGTTCTTCCAACTGACATGTTGAAAGATCGGAGCAAAAGTTTCGCAGCAATTAAATTCGCTTTGCTGGATCAGTTGCACCGCTTCAGCGAACGTCGTGACATCCGTCACTTCCGCTAAATGTCGTACCAGTTGCCGGGTAAACAGCGCCAGCGGGAAGCCCTTTTTATCGGCAAGGCGTAGCAACTGCACGGCGTTATCTTGATACGCACCGGGCATGGACAGATGAAGATGAACGATCTCCGGAACACATTCTGCTCGCGCATTAATCAGCGCTTTCAGGGCAATATTCCCGGGTGCAGGATCTTTATCCGTGCGACAAACAGACTCCCAAAGCGCCAGTGTTTCCGGCTCGGCAAGCGGAAAACGCGCCAGCGATGAGAGGGCATCTTTGTTTTGGGTCGCCATGAAAAGCGTACGCAATTGCGCCTGACTGCCGGGGACATCGGTGCCGAAAGTTTCCATATCCATCCCGGCAACGATCTCGTCAAGCCAGCGTTCATACCAACTGAGAAAATCGGCGTCATACAGAAACTGAAACGTTTCGCTGGTTACAGGAAAATCCGAGTCAAATGAGGAACGCAGTAGTCGCCCTCTATATTGCCCGGTAACTACTAGGTAAATACCATTGCAACCAATTTGCAGCAGCCCGTTGTAAACAGGGTGATTGCCCTCATCGGAAACCGCAATCTCCTGGATCTGTTGAATATCAAGCTGCGTCAAACGCAGGGGAAGCATATTGTCGACCGGCAGTAAACCCTGTACCGGGCATTGTTCAATAGGCCATAAACCATAACCATAACATGGGCCGCCATTGGCGATGTAACGCAGAAAAATGCGGTAGACGCGCGGCAGCGAAACGCCAGATTGCTGCTCAAAGGCAAGGAGCGTCTCTTCACTGACTGCAGGCGGCCATTGGTATTTCCACTGTTTGGCACCAAATAAGGCGCAGTTTGGATCGCCTGACGAAATGCGGGGGATTTTTTGCTTAATCCGTTCGACCAGGCTCTGTTCAGCGGCGCTAAGTTGCATCCTTGCTCTCCTTAATTATCGTGGCGGTCCTGCTGGCGAAAGCGCCCTCATCCTGACATAATCCCTGTTCAAATCAACAGGGGGTAGTGTGACGGACGATTTTGCACCAGACGGTCAGCTGGCGAAAGCGATACCAGGCTTTAAGCCGCGAGAACCACAGCGTCAGATGGCGGTAGCCGTCGCCGGGGCGATAGATAAAAGCCAGCCGCTGGTGGTGGAGGCCGGAACCGGTACGGGCAAAACCTACGCTTACCTGGCCCCTGCGCTGCGGGCGAAAAAGAAAGTCATTATCTCGACCGGTTCAAAAGCGTTGCAGGATCAGCTCTACAGCCGCGATTTGCCAACGGTTTCAAAGGCGTTGAAATATACGGGCAACGTGGCGTTGCTGAAAGGGCGCTCTAACTACCTCTGCCTCGAACGTCTCGAACAGCAGGCGCTGGCGGGTGGCGATCTACCGGTACAAATTTTAAGCGATGTGATCCTGCTGCGCTCCTGGTCTAATCAAACAGTCGATGGTGATATCAGCACCTGCGTCAGCGTGGCGGAAGATTCACAGGCGTGGCCGCTGGTCACCAGCACCAACGACAACTGCCTTGGCAGCGACTGCCCGATGTATAAAGATTGCTTTGTGGTCAAAGCACGCAAAAAAGCGATGGACGCCGATGTGGTGGTGGTAAACCATCATCTCTTTCTGGCGGATATGGTGGTGAAAGAGAGTGGATTTGGCGAACTGATCCCGGAAGCTGACGTCATGATCTTCGACGAAGCCCACCAGTTGCCGGATATCGCCAGCCAGTATTTTGGTCAGTCACTCTCCAGTCGACAACTGCTCGACCTGGCAAAAGACATCACCATCGCCTACCGCACCGAATTAAAAGACACCCAGCAGTTACAAAAGTGCGCCGACCGCCTTGCCCAGAGCGCGCAGGATTTTCGCCTGCAATTAGGTGAGCCAGGTTATCGTGGCAACCTGCGCGAACTGTTAGCTAATCCGCAAATTCAGCGGGCATTTTTACTGCTCGATGACACCCTTGAACTCTGTTATGACGTAGCGAAATTGTCGCTGGGGCGTTCCGCCTTGCTGGATGCAGCATTTGAACGCGCCACACTTTATCGTACGCGGCTTAAACGGCTGAAAGAGATCAATCAGCCGGGTTACAGCTACTGGTATGAATGCACTTCGCGCCATTTTACTCTGGCGCTCACGCCGCTTAGCGTGGCGGATAAATTCAAAGAGTTAATGGCGCAAAAACCAGGTAGCTGGATCTTCACCTCAGCAACGCTGTCGGTGAACGACGATCTGCATCATTTCACCTCGCGGCTTGGGATAGAACAGGCGGAGTCGTTGCTGTTACCCAGCCCCTTTGATTACAGCCGCCAGGCATTACTCTGTGTGCCGCGCAACCTGCCGCAAACCAATCAACCGGGTTCCGCTCGGCAGCTGGCGGCAATGCTGCGACCGATCATCGAAGCTAACAACGGTCGTTGTTTTATGCTTTGTACCTCGCACGCCATGATGCGCGATCTGGCCGAGCAGTTCCGCGCTACCATGACGCTTCCCGTTTTGTTGCAGGGGGAAACTAGCAAAGGGCAACTGTTGCAGCAATTTGTCAGCGCCGGTAACGCGCTTCTTGTGGCAACCAGCAGCTTCTGGGAAGGGGTGGATGTGCGTGGCGATACATTGTCATTGGTGATTATCGACAAGTTGCCGTTTACCTCACCGGATGATCCACTATTAAAAGCGCGCATGGAAGATTGCCGTTTGCGCGGTGGTGACCCGTTCGATGAAGTACAACTGCCGGATGCGGTCATTACTCTCAAGCAGGGAGTAGGGCGACTGATTCGCGACGCCGACGATCGAGGGGTTTTGGTGATTTGCGACAATCGGCTGGTGATGCGCCCTTACGGCGCGACGTTTCTCGCCAGTCTGCCGCCAGCGCCGCGCACCCGTGACATTGCCCGTGCGGTTCGTTTCCTTGCGATACCATCCTCCAGGTAATTTGTGATGGAGTATGGTATGATGCGCGCCTTTTTATTGATCTAAGCACGAAGACCCATGCGAATTCTGGCTATCGATACCGCGACAGAGGCCTGCTCTGTCGCCCTGTGGAACGACGGTACTGTCAACGCTCATTTTGAGCTTTGCCCTCGTGAACATACTCAACGAATCTTACCGATGGTGCAGGATATCCTGACCACCAGCGGAACTTCCCTGACGGACATAAATGCTCTGGCTTACGGGCGCGGCCCCGGTAGCTTTACCGGCGTGCGCATTGGTATTGGCATTGCGCAAGGGCTGGCGCTTGGCGCGGAATTACCGATGATTGGCGTCTCCACGCTAATGACGATGGCGCAAGGGGCGTGGCGCAAAAACGGCGCAACCCGCGTGCTGGCAGCCATTGACGCGCGAATGGGCGAAGTTTACTGGGCCGAATATCAGCGTGATGAAAATGGTATCTGGCACGGTGAAGAAACCGAAGCCGTACTCAAACCTGAACTCGTTCATGAACGGATGCAACAGCTTTCCGGCGAATGGGTGACTGTGGGTACAGGCTGGCAAGCCTGGCCGGATCTCGGTAAAGAGAGCGGGCTGGTTTTGCGCGATGGTGAAGTATTACTGCCTGCCGCAGAAGATATGCTGCCGATTGCTTGTCAGATGTTTGCTGAGGGTAAAACAGTGGCGGTGGAACATGCCGAGCCGGTTTATTTACGTAACAACGTCGCGTGGAAGAAACTTCCGGGCAAAGAATGAATCTTAAGAGTATGCCCTGAGAAAAAAGGAGTCGCATCATGGCGGTTCAAAAGAATGTTATCAAAGGCATACTGGCAGGTACGTTTGCGCTAATGCTGAGCGGTTGTGTCACTGTGCCGGACGCCATTAAAGGCAACAGTCCCACGCCGCAACAAGATTTAGTTCGGGTAATGAGTGCGCCGCAGCTGTACGTTGGTCAGGAGGCACGCTTTGGTGGCAAAGTGGTTGCGGTACAAAACCAGCAAGGGAAAACCCGCCTGGAAATTGCTACCGTACCGCTCGACAGCGGAGCCAGACCGACGCTGGGAGAACCTTCTCGCGGTCGCATTTATGCTGATGTGAACGGTTTTCTGGACCCGGTAGATTTCCGTGGACAACTGGTTACGGTAGTTGGGCCAATCACCGGTGCGGTTGACGGCAAAATCGGCAACACGCCCTATAAATTTATGGTGATGCAGGTAACGGGTTACAAACGTTGGCATTTAACCCAGCAGGTGATTATGCCGCCTCAGCCGATTGATCCATGGTTTTATGGCGGTCGTGGCTGGCCCTATGGCTACGGTGGATGGGGCTGGTATAATCCCGGCCCCGCGAGAGTACAAACTGTTGTAACTGAATAATTGCTTGTTTTTAAAGTAAAAGAAACAGCGGCTGGTCCGCTGTTTCTGCATTCTTACGGTAAAGATAAAAATAAATAGTGACGCGCTTCGCAACCTTTTCGTTGGGTAATTATCAAGCTGGTATGATGAGTTAATGTTATGTTAACGGCATGTATATCATTTGGGGTTGCGATGACGACGAACACGCATTTTAGAGGTGAAGAATTGAAGAAGGTTTGGCTTAACCGTTATCCCGCGGACGTTCCGACGGAGATCAACCCTGACCGTTATCAATCTCTGGTAGATATGTTTGAGCAGTCGGTCGCGCGCTACGCCGATCAACCCGCGTTTGTGAATATGGGGGAGGTGATGACCTTCCGCAAACTGGAAGAACGCAGTCGCGCGTTTGCCGCTTATTTGCAACAAGGGTTGGGACTGAAGAAAGGCGATCGCGTTGCGTTGATGATGCCTAATTTATTGCAATATCCGGTGGCGCTGTTTGGCATTTTGCGTGCCGGGATGATTGTCGTAAACGTTAACCCGTTGTATACCCCGCGTGAACTTGAGCATCAGCTTAACGATAGCGGCGCATCGGCGATTGTTATCGTGTCTAACTTTGCCCACACTCTGGAAAAAGTGGTTGATAAAACCGCCGTTCAGCACGTTATTCTGACCCGTATGGGCGATCAGTTATCCACGGCAAAAGGCACGGTAGTCAACTTCGTTGTTAAATACATCAAGCGTCTGGTGCCGAAATACCATCTGCCAGATGCCATCTCATTTCGTAGCGCACTGCATAACGGCTACCGGATGCAGTACGTCAAACCCGAACTGGTGCCGGAAGATTTAGCTTTCCTGCAATATACCGGTGGTACCACTGGTGTGGCGAAAGGCGCGATGCTGACTCACCGCAATATGCTGGCGAATCTGGAACAAGTTAACGCGACTTACGGGCCGCTGTTGCATCCGGGCAAAGAGCTGGTGGTGACGGCACTGCCGCTGTATCACATTTTTGCGCTGACCATTAACTGCCTGCTGTTTATTGAACTGGGTGGGCAGAACTTGCTTATCACTAACCCGCGCGATATTCCGGGGTTGGTAAAAGAGTTAGCGAAATATCCGTTTACCGCGATAACCGGCGTTAACACCTTGTTCAATGCGTTGCTGAACAATAAAGAGTTCCAGCAGCTGGATTTCTCCAGTCTGCACCTTTCCGCAGGCGGTGGGATGCCTGTTCAACAAGTGGTGGCTGAACGTTGGGTGAAACTGACCGGACAGTATCTGCTGGAAGGTTATGGCCTGACCGAGTGTGCGCCGCTGGTCAGCGTTAACCCGTATGATATTGATTATCATAGTGGTAGCATCGGTTTGCCGGTGCCGTCGACGGAAGCCAAACTGGTGGATGATGATGATAACGAAGTACCACCGGGTCAACCGGGTGAGCTTTGTGTCAAAGGACCGCAGGTGATGCTGGGCTACTGGCAGCGTCCGGATGCCACTGATGAAATCATCAAAAACGGTTGGCTACACACTGGCGACATTGCCGTAATGGACGAAGAAGGTTTCTTACGCATCGTTGATCGCAAAAAAGACATGATTCTGGTTTCCGGTTTTAACGTCTATCCCAACGAGATTGAAGATGTCGTCATGCAGCATCCTGGCGTACAGGAAGTCGCGGCTGTTGGCGTACCTTCCGGCTCAAGTGGTGAAGCGGTGAAAATCTTCGTTGTGAAAAAAGATCCATCGCTTACCGAAGAGTCACTGGTGACTTTTTGCCGCCGTCAGCTCACGGGCTACAAAGTACCGAAGCTGGTGGAGTTTCGTGATGAGTTACCGAAATCTAACGTCGGAAAAATTTTGCGACGAGAATTACGTGACGAAGCGCGCGGCAAAGTGGACAATAAAGCCTGAGCGTTAAGTCAGTCGTCAGACGCCGGTTAATCCGGCGTTTTTTTTGACGCCCACTAAAGAGAATACAATTTGAATTACCAAATGATTACCACGGACGATGCGCTGGCTTCTTTGTGTGAAGCTGTCCGTGCCTTTCCGGCGATAGCCCTGGATACTGAATTTGTTCGTACGCGCACCTATTACCCGCAGCTGGGTCTAATTCAACTTTTCGATGGCGAGCATCTGGCGCTAATTGATCCTCTCGGGATCACCGACTGGTCACCGCTGAAAGCGATCCTGCGCGATCCGTCCATCACAAAATTTCTCCATGCAGGCAGTGAAGATCTGGAAGTGTTCCTCAATGTCTTTGGCGAATTACCACAACCCCTGATTGACACGCAAATCCTTGCTGCCTTCTGCGGACGCCCGATGTCATGGGGTTTTGCTTCCATGGTGGAAGAGTATTCCGGCGTTACGCTGGACAAGAGTGAATCGCGCACCGACTGGCTGGCCAGACCGCTGACTGAACGTCAGTGTGAATACGCAGCGGCGGATGTCTGGTATCTGTTACCGATCACCGCAAAGCTTATGGTAGAAACGGAGGCCTCCGGCTGGCTACCTGCGGCGCTGGATGAATGCCGCCTGATGCAAATGCGTCGTCAGGAAGTCGTTGCGCCGGAAGATGCCTGGCGTGATATCACCAATGCCTGGCAGTTACGCACACGCCAGCTAGCCTGTTTGCAACTGTTAGCCGACTGGCGACTGCGCAAGGCGCGGGAGCGCGATTTGGCAGTGAACTTTGTTGTGCGTGAAGAGCATTTGTGGTCGGTAGCACGTTATATGCCGGGAAGTCTTGGCGAACTGGATAGCCTGGGCTTATCCGGTAGCGAAATCCGCTTCCACGGTAAAACGCTGCTGGCGCTGGTGGAAAAAGCGCAGACATTGCCGGAAGAGGCCTTACCGCAGCCGATGCTTAACCTGATGGACATGCCGGGTTATCGTAAAGCGTTTAAAGCGATTAAGTCGCTGATTACTGACGTGAGCGAAACACACAAGATCAGCGCCGAATTGCTGGCATCGCGTCGGCAAATCAACCAGCTGCTGAACTGGCACTGGAAACTGAAACCACAGAACAATTTGCCCGAGCTGATTTCCGGCTGGCGTGGTGAGCTGATGGCGGAAGCATTACACAATTTATTGCAGGAATATCCGCAGTAAAACCTTCCTGAGCCGGACAGGGTGTGTCCGGCTTGAGACAAACTACAAATCCAACACCAGGCGTTTACCCTTCGCGCGTGAACAACAGATCAACATACTTTGCTGGCTGGCACGCTCTTCATCGCTAAAATACTGATCCCGATGGTCAGCTTCACCTTCCAGTATTGCCGTTTCGCAGGTTCCGCATACCCCTTCACGACATAAACATTCCACTTTCGCTGCTTTACTATTTTCAATAACCTGCAAAATAGTCATCTCTTCCGGCACCACAAACTCTTTTCCGGAACGGGCAAGCACCAGCGTAAATGCATCGCCGGTTTTGTCTTCGATAGCAAATTGCTCAAAGTGCAGCGTATCGGTGGCGATGTCCAGACGCGCAGCTTCACTTCTTACCGCCTCATTTAGCGCCTCGGGGCCACAGGTATAAACATGTGTGCCAGGTTCGATATCCGCCAATAATCGCGCTAATTCCAGTCGTGTTCCGGTTGATGAATGATGCAAATGGACTTTCTCGGCCTGCGGATGCTGGACTAGCTCATCACGAAATGCGCAACTTTCTGGACTTCGCGAGCAGTAATGTAACTGCCAGTCGACGTCGCTGTATTGCAACTCTGCCATGTGCGACAGGAAAGGGGTGATACCAATACCGCCCGCGATAAACAGATGCTTTCTGGCCGAGGGAATTAGCGCAAACAGATTATTAGGCGTCGAAATGGTCAACCGATCGCCTGCTTTCACCTGCTGATGCAAAAAGCGCGAACCACCGCGCGAGTTTTCTTCCAGCCGAACGGCAATCTGATAACGAGACGTATCGAGTGGCGAACTCAGCAGTGAGTACGCATTGCTGTACTGGTTATCACCATCGCTCATCTGCACAATGATGTGACTTCCTCCAGTAAACGCAGGTAATGGTTTGCCATCGGTTGCCACCAGCGTGAAGCGTTTCACCTGTTCGGTAAGGGGGTCAACCTGACTCACCTGTACTTCAAACATTTGATAGTCTGACATTGCTGTACTCCATCAAAAATCAGCCCAGCGGCGGAAAATACCGCCGCCGATGTCATTAGTCCTTAAACACCTGCGCCAGCAGATTATGGAAATGGGCGATACCATGTTCGGAAATGCCACTACCGCTACTGTCGGCCATGATGCGCCCCTGACCACGATAGCCACGCGATTTCAGCCCTTTCTGTACGCTTTCAACCAGACGTAAATCTTCCGGACGGAACACATCGCGATACCACTCAATCAGCGATTTTTGCTCGTCGGTTAACTCTTCATTGGTGAAGTAAATATCGTAGTTTTGCAGGGTAGTTTCAGAATCCACCGGGAATTCATAAATGACCGTCATCATGCCTTTGATCGGGGTGACGTTCAGCATCGTGCACGGCCACAGCCAGAAACCGTGGAATGCCGCATCCGTACCCTCTTCAAATTTGAAAGACTGTTCGGACGGTTTGGCGAAACCGTATTGCAGCGTCCAGTTACCGTGCATGGTGTGCCAGTAACGATCAACCTGAACGGAGTCGGAGAAACCTGGATGCGCCGGACCACAGTGATAGCACTCGAGATAGTTATCGACAATGTTCTTCCAGTTGGCAGGCGTGCGGGTGGTAAAACGGGCCGCCAGTTTCAGGTTGTGGACTTCCGGGCAGGCTTCCAGCACTTTCTCTCCCAGACCGGGTAACTGATCTTCTACGCTGGTGGCGTTGGGGTCCATGTTGATGAAGACGAATCCGGCATATTCTTCCAGACGCACCGGAACCAGTTGCGCTTTGTCACTATCGAAATTGGCGACGTTTTCGCAGTTACGCGCATGGGCCAGGTTGCCATCGAGTTTGAATGCCCAGGCGTGATACGGGCAGGTAATCACATTTTTCGCTTTCCCTTCGCCGCTCAATAACTGATGACCACGGTGCGGGCAAACGTTATAGAACGCGCGCAAAACCTTATCACGACCGCGTACCAGCACGATGCTTTCGCCAATGATCTCACGCGTCACATAATCATTGGCATTCGCCAGTTCGCTGCTGTGAGCGACGCAAATCCAGCTTTTGGCGAAGACGTTCTCTTTTTCGTGTTCAAACGCGTTCTGATCGGTATAAAAACGGGCAGGAATGGTCCACGCCTCTTGTGGGTTAGCGCAAAAATTTTCGGGTAGTACAAAGTCAGGGCTCAGATTGCTCATAGGGATACCTTTATCGTTAGGATGATGGCGCTCAGTTGTCGCCTTTGAATACGGTTCCCGCAGGGAGCACTGGCGTTTTTTCCAGGGCTTCAACCGGTGTCTGCGGGAGATAATCTTCAACTTGATGAGCCGGAATGTCGGCGTAATCCTGTTTCAGCCAGCGAACAAATCCGCCGACTTTCACCAGTAAAATGGCGAGGAAGGGAAGGGCAGTGAGGACGACGGTAGTTTTCATTGTTTCCAGCGAAGCACCGGTAAACAAGATGGAAAGCGGGATCAGAGTGATCACTACGCACCAGAACAGACGCAGCCCACGGTCAGGATCGTCACCTTCCTGGAGATTACGCGTGCTGGTCGCCGCCATGGTGTAAGCCACCGCATCCATATGCGAGGCGAGGAAGATAATCATCACGCCCAGATAGGCCGCGAGGAACAATTTACCGGCTGGTAGAGACATCAGAACTTGCTGCACAGCTGTTTCGCCGCCCAGTGTTTCCAGCACCTGTGGGACGTTGATTACGCCATTGATAAACTGATGAATGGCATAGCTTTCCATTACACCGAAGAAGAACCAGCAACCGACAGTGCTGCCGAGGATCAGTCCCCAGATAACTTCTTTAATCTTTCGACCGCGCGAAACGCGGGTGACAAACATTGCTACACCGGGGGTGTATGAGATCCACCACAGCCAGTAGAAAACGGTCCAGTTGCGGGTAAATGAACCATCGCCAAGCGGATCGGTAAATAAGCTCATTTGCAGGAAGTTTTGCGTGGTCAGGCCGATGGCATTGATGATGCTGTTGGTAATAAATTCGGTTGGGCCGACAATCAGCACCAGTAATGGCAGCAGGAACGCGCCCCAGCCAACCATTTTGCTTAGACGTTGCAAACCGTTGTTGATACCAATCCACGAGCTTAGGCAAAAAATGCCGCCGGAAAGCAGGATCACAAATGCCTGTACGGTAAAGTTATCGGGTAAACCGGTCAGCGCGGAAAGCCCACGGGTAAAGGTTGCTGCGGTGACAACAAGGGAAATGGTCAGTGCGCCGACAGTGGCGATCAGGAACATCAAATCGACCAGTTTCCCCCACGGGCCTTGCGGGCGAACGCCGGTAATAGCAGCAATAATGCCGGAAAGGCTCAGCCCTTTATTTTTCCGCACATGAAAGTGATAAGCCATGATTAATGAGGCCAGCGTATAAGTTGCCCAGGCGCTGATGCCCCAGTGGAAGAAGGAGTAGGGAACGCTAAATTCGAGTGCCTGTTGTGAACGCGGTGCGATATTTAATCCAGGCGTTTGATAATAATAGGCCCATTCAGCAACCCCCCAATAAAGCGTAGAAGAACCTAAACCTGCACAAATAAACATAAACAGCCAGGAGAGCGTGCTGTATTCCGGTTTTCCTTCGCCAAGACGAATATTGCCGTATTTACTGGTGGCTAAATAAATCACCAGTCCCATTGCCAGCAAAACCAATACCTGTACGGCGGAACCTAACGTACGCGTAACAAAAGTGTATATTGCGTTGGCCGCGTCGGCCGATTGTTGTGGGAAAAGGCTTAATGCAGCTGCGATGAAAAGAATGGCCACCAGGCTGATGCTTATCAACGGCACATCTTTTTTCTTAACATTGCTCATCATGAGTCATCTCCTGGGCATAAAAGCCCGTCTCTGGCTTTTGCCAGTTGTAATTATTTGCAGGGTATGAGTTGTATGTTGTGTTTAACAAATTGATTATTTACATGTTACATAAATTAAACAATTAAGAATACGGAAAGCCATAAAACACGAAACGGAAACAATAAAAGGTGAAATGACGCAGGTTATTTACTGCAAAGAACGAATAAAAAAACCGCGTCAGTGACGCGGTTCAAATAAACTGGTTTGACCTTAACGCAAAATAATTTTGCAAATCGCGTCGGCAACCTGTGGCGTGGTGGCATTGCCTTTCATATCAGGTGTTTTCGGCCCGTGAGCAATCACTTCTTCAATCGCGGCCAGAATACCGTTATGCGCTTGCTGGAAACGCTCATCGCCATTGCCGAGAAAATCGAGCATCATTGCACCGGCCCAAATCGTGGCGATAGGGTTAGCAATATTTTTCCCGTAGATATCCGGCGCGGAACCGTGGACTGGCTCGAAGAGCGACGGGAAAGTGCGTTCGGGATTCAGGTTGGCGGATGGGGCAATGCCAATGGTGCCGGTGCAGGCCGGGCCAAGATCGGAAAGGATATCGCCAAACAAATTGGACGCCACTACCACATCGAAGCGTTCCGGCTGCATCACAAAACGTGCGCAGAGAATGTCAATATGCTGCTTGTCCCAGCGGATCTCCGGGTAATTCTCAGCCATTGCTTCCACTCGCTCATCCCAGTACGGCATGCTGATGGCTAAACCGTTCGATTTAGTGGCAGAAGTTAGCGTCTTACGTGGGCGGCTTTGCGCAAGTTCAAAGGCATAGCGCAAAATACGATCGACACCACGACGAGTAAATACCGATTCCTGAATGACGACTTCATGCTCTGTACCTTCATTCACTCTACCGCCGAGCGAGGAATATTCGCCTTCGGTGTTTTCCCTGACCACGTAAAAATCGATGTCGCCAGGCTGTTTTCCCGCCAGCGGGCAGGGAACGCCAGGAAAGAGACGAACCGGGCGCAGGTTGACGTACTGGTCGAACTCACGACGAAATTTCAGCAGCGAACCCCACAACGAAATATGGTCCGGAACGGTATCCGGCCAGCCGACGGCACCAAAATAGATGGCGTCGAAACGGCTAAGTTGCTCATGCCAGTCGTCCGGCATCATTTTACCGTGATGGCTGTAATACTCGCAGCTCGCCCACTCCATTTGCTCAAAACTCAAGGCGAAGCCCCAGCGCTCAGCGGCAGCCTGTAACACGCGAATCCCTTCAGGAAGGACTTCTTTGCCAATCCCGTCTCCCGGGATCGCAGCAATACGCATCGTTTTCATCATTGGGTTCTCACTTCCTGACCATCAAAATTGACAATACCCTCATCCTATAATTGACTGAAAAGGAATTAATCCCCGTAACTGGTGAAACATAAAACACGAATCATGAATAATTTACCGCTGCTGAACGATTTGCGCGTCTTTATGCTGGTGGCTCGCCGGGCTGGTTTTGCCTCCGTGGCAGAAGAATTGGGCGTTTCACCGGCGTTCGTCAGCAAGCGCATCGCCTTGCTGGAGCAAACGCTAAATGTGGTGTTGTTACACCGCACCACCCGCCGCGTCACTATTACCGAAGAAGGAGAGCGGATTTATGAATGGGCGCAGCGAATTTTGCAAGATGTCGGCCAGATGATGGACGAGCTTTCTGACGTACGTCAGGTGCCGCAGGGGATGTTGCGTATTATCAGCAGCTTTGGTTTTGGACGGCAGGTGGTGGCTCCGGCGTTATCGGCGTTGGCGAAGGCGTATCCGCAACTGGAATTACGTTTTGATGTGGAAGACCGGTTGGTCGATTTGGTCAATGAAGGTGTTGATCTCGATATTCGCATTGGCGATGACATCGCCCCTAATTTAATCGCCCGCAAACTGGCGACCAATTACCGCATTCTCTGCGCTTCGCCGGAATTTATTGCGCAATATGGCACGCCGAAACATTTAACCGACCTTTCTGCATTGCCATGTCTGGTCATTAAAGAGCGCGATCATCCTTTTGGTGTCTGGCAATTACGCAATAAAGAAGGCCACCATGCGATTAAAGTCACCGGCCCGCTGTCGTCTAATCATGGAGAAATTGTCCATCAGTGGTGTCTCGATGGGCAGGGGATTGCTCTGCGCTCCTGGTGGGATGTTAGCGAAAATATTGCCAGTGGACATTTAGTGCAAGTGCTACCGGAGTATTACCAGCCAGCAAATGTCTGGGCCGTTTATGTTTCAAGGCTGGCGACGTCAGCGAAAGTGCGGATAACGGTAGAATTTTTACGCCAGTATTTTGCCGAGCACTACCCGAATTTTTCACTGGACCACGCCTGATTAATGATTCAATTATCGGGTTGATATCAGGTTAAACCCTGATTTTCTCCTTTCTAAGCCGCTAGAGATTGGTTAGCATATTCACCTTTAATCGCGCATGATCGATAGCTAATTAAAGAGGTTAATGTGTTCGCTGAATACGGGGTTCTGAATTACTGGACCTATCTGGTTGGGGCCATTTTTATTGTGTTGGTGCCAGGGCCAAATACCCTGTTTGTACTCAAAAATAGCGTCAGTAGCGGTATCAAAGGCGGTTATCTTGCGGCCTGTGGCGTATTTATTGGCGATGCGGTATTGATGTTTCTGGCATGGGCTGGAGTGGCGACATTAATTAAGACCACCCCGATATTATTCAACATTGTACGTTATCTTGGTGCATTTTATTTGCTCTATCTGGGGAGTAAAATTCTCTACGCGACCCTGAAGGGTAAAAATAGCGAGGTCAAATCCGACGAGCCCCAATACGGTGCCATCTTTAAGCGCGCGTTAATTTTGAGCCTGACTAATCCGAAAGCCATTTTGTTCTATGTGTCGTTTTTTGTACAGTTTATCGATGTTAATGCACCACATACGGGAATTTCATTCTTTATTCTGGCGACGACGCTGGAACTGGTGAGTTTCTGCTATTTGAGCTTCCTGATTATTTCTGGTGCTTTTGTCACGCAGTACATCCGTACCAAAAAGAAACTGGCTAAAGTGGGCAACTCACTGATTGGTTTGATGTTTGTGGGTTTCGCCGCCCGACTGGCGACGCTCCAGTCCTGATGCATTCAGCCCGCGTTGTCGCGGGCTTCCCACCTGTAATCCTCCCTGATTCTTCTCTGATACGGTGCTAAAAAGTAACCAATAAATGGTATTTAAAATGCAAATTATCAGGCGTACCCTAAAACGGCTGGAATAAACCGTTTTCAGCGCATTCACCGAAGGAGGGAAAAGGATGCTGCAAATCCCACAGAATTATATTCATACGCGCTCAACGCCTTTCTGGAATAAACAAACTGCGCCTGCCGGAATATTCGAACGTCATCTTGATAAAGGAACGCGCCCGGGGGTTTACCCACGCCTTTCCGTTATGCATGGGGCGGTCAAATATCTCGGCTACGCTGATGAACACAGTGCAGATCCTGATCAAGTGATCCTTATCGAAGCGGGGCAGTTTGCGGTGTTCCCTCCAGAAAAGTGGCACAACATTGAAGCCATGACTGACGACACTTATTTCAACATTGACTTCTTCGTTGCTCCTGAAGTCCTGATGGAAGGCGCGCAACAACGAAAAGTCATTCATAACGGGAAATGAATCATGGGCAAAGCAACGTATACCGTGACCGTCACCAATAACAGTAATGGCGTTTCTGTCGATTATGAAACAGAGACGCCGATGACTTTGCTGGTGCCAGAAGTGGCGGCTGAAGTGATAAAAGATCTGGTGAATACCGTGCGTTCTTATGACACGGAAAACGAACATGATGTTTGTGGTTGGTAATTATCACTGATCGTAGATGGCGCAATTTCTGCGCCATCGCAAAAAAATCCTCCGTGATGCTTGTCACAAATCTTGCCCTCCTGATGTTGTGCTATGCTTTTTATCAGCGACTAACCCGCTAATGCAAAACAGATAAGTGAGGAAACAATGGGCATTCTGTCATGGATTATTTTTGGGCTTATTGCCGGTATTCTGGCGAAGTGGATCATGCCAGGTAAAGATGGTGGTGGATTCTTTATGACTATCCTGCTGGGGATAGTCGGTGCCGTAGTCGGCGGATGGATCAGCACGCTGTTTGGCTTTGGTAAAGTCGATGGCTTCAATTTTGGCAGCTTCGTGGTTGCCGTTATTGGTGCGATTGTCGTGCTGTTTATCTACAGAAAGATCAAAAGTTAACGCGTAAATTGCACAAAGGCTGCACACAGGCAGCCTTTGCTATTTTTTAGATGTGACGTTACCACCATCCCAACTCAGTGCCGAGAACGACAATAATCGCTACGCCCATCATAATAATCGTTGTTTTTTTCATCTTTATGCTCCCGGGGCAGCATAGCCGCCAATAAAAAACCATGCTAAAAATACGACCGCTGTAATAAAGATTACAACCGGAAAAATAATACCGATTCGCATGTTATCACCAATCAAAAGGATGTGAATACGCCTCAGGAATGTAGCGCTGAATGCGCGACAAAAGGTGTTTTCTGTTTGTGTTTTTTCTCCTGATACATCGCGATATCGGCAGCATGCAGGGCGCTGTCTGCATCGGTCGTTTCAGGATCGACTTCTACTATGCCAAGACTGGCACCAGGATAATACAAATCAACATCACCTAAGTGATATTCTCCGCGTATTTGCTGTTGAATACGTTCTCGCAGCGATGGAATATCCGCATTCTCATTGTTCAGTGAAACAACCAAAAACTCATCACCGCCGAGACGACCAATAACTTCGCCATTTTGCTGGAGCGTATTAAGGCGCTCGCCAACCTGAATAAGAAACAGATCGCCACTATTATGACCAAAACGATCATTGATTAATTTGAAGTTATCCAGATCGATAAATGCGATCATTATCTTATGGTTAAGATGCCTCGCAAGAGAAAACAGCGTCGTCAGGTTTTCAAAAATCGCCCGCCGATTCGGTAGCCCGGTTAACGAGTCGGTATACGATTGCGCAATCAGTGCGGCATTGGCTTCGCGCAGCTGTTCAACCAGCGCCTCTTTTTGAATATATTGTGCAATCAGTCCGGCGAATAACTGCAAAACCTGTTCCGCGCGTTCACTCCACTGGCGCTTCTCACTGCTGGCGGCGCAAAGCGTGCCATAGAATGATCCATCCGGTAAGTGAATTGGCGTGCTCAGAAATGTGGTGATGCCAAGATTGCGTGCCGCAATACAGTCGCCCCAACGGTCGGGGACTTCATCGCTGAAAAAGCAGTTTTCATCAATGGCGCGTTTGCATAACGAGTAATCCCACGAGACGGTAAAATTCTCCGGGATGTGCATTTTCTGGCTGTTACGGGCAAACATTATATGCTGCAGGCGCGCTTCGACATCCACTTTGGTCAGGTAGGTTGATTCCATATCAGTGACCATTTCCAGCATCTCCAGAAGCTGTCGGACCAGACTTTCCAGTGACTGTTCTTTGGCAAGGGATTGCGAGACGCGGGCGATAATCTGATCTGACACGAAACAACTCCAGGATACGGCGGGTAAATGCTGATTATTTAATCTTTGCAGGCATGATAAAACATCATCAACAAAGATGAAACAAGACGTAATATGTTTTGAGTGAATGTAATAAAAATAGTGCTGCAAAACAAAACGATACCGCGATACTCTAAGCCTGGATAAATATGTGAGATCAATAAATGAAAATTATCAGTTTTGTTCTGCCTTGCTTGCTGGTCCTGGCTGGTTGTTCAACCCCTTCTCAGCCAGAAGCACCTAAACCGCCGCAGATTGGTATGGCAAATCCGGCGTCGGTCTATTGCCAGCAGAAGGGCGGGACGCTCATTCCTGTGCAGACAGCGCAAGGGGTCAGCAACAATTGCAAATTACCGGGCGGTGAAACGATTGATGAATGGGCATTGTGGCGACGGGACCATCCGGCTGGTGAAAAATAACCGCCGGATGCTGCACTAAAATCACAAGCTACGTAGCCAGTCTGCCAGCACCAGCGCATGGTTCTGCGTGGTGTTTTTTGCTGAGTAGAGCAGGGTTAGCGGCTGTTTTTTGGCGATGTCTGCCAGCCGCTTTCCTTCTTGCTCGTGTTGCGCCAGTTCTGCAAGATATTGCTCGCGAAAGGTTGCAAAATCGACGACTTCGCCGTGAAAGGCTTTGCGCAGCTCCGTTGACGGCGTGATTTCTTTATCCCACTCATCAAGGGCTAAATCGGTTTTTTTGATACCGCGTGGCCAGAGGCGGTCGACCAGTACGCGATAACCATCGCTCTGTTCAGCCGGATCATAAACGCGTTTGCACTGAATGTTCATCGTATTTGTTCTCCCTTTCACGCATGATTTGTCACGTCACTATAGCACCGGATATTAGCGAATTTCTTTGTCTCTCCCGGCGCAAAGTCCGAAAATCGCCATCAGTAGTGAAAGTATGGCAACACCCATCAATGGTATGGACCAGTCACCGTTAGTATCGTGTATTTTACCCATCAGCGGCGGCCCACAGGCTGCCAGCAAATACCCGACGGATTGTGCCATCCCCGACAGTGCCGCCGCCTGATGCGCAGAACTTGCCCGCAGACCAATGAACGTCAACCCCAGTATCATTGTTGCGCCGGAACCAAAACCGAAAAGCAGAGTCCAGGTGATCGCGTGTGCTGGCATAAAGCAGAGCCCAACCGCGCCCACTGCGCACATCAAGGCAACGAACGCTGCAATACCACGCTGATCTTTCACATGATGTAAGAAAAGTGGGATCAGCAAACCGGGAGCTGCTGTGGCTAGTTGCAGCAAACCATGCAGTGAACCCGCCTGTGCTTCGCTATAGCCGTGACTGATGAGGATCGCCGGAAGCCAGCCAATAATCACGTAATAGACGAGTGAGTTGATCCCAAGAAACAATGTTACCTGCCAGGCAAGCGGCGAACGCCAGATACCCCGAGTATGTAAGGCGCGTGAGGTACTCAAATTTGCATGTTGTTGACTTCGCCACTGTGGCAGCCATAAAAAAAGAGCCAGCAGAGGAAAACACATCAGCATGAGCAACGCGCCTTGCCAGCCAAAACCGTTCAAAGCCAGCGGCACGACCATAGCCGATCCCAGTGCCGCCGCAGCTCCCATTGTCAGGGAATATGCGCCGGTAAGTCTGGCGACAGAATGAGGGAAATCGCGTTTAATTAATCCTGGCAGTAAGACATTGCCTAATGCAATCCCACCGCCAATGACCGCTGTACCGCCAAATAATAAGTAAGGCGAAGGGAGAGAGCGAATTGCAATACCAGCACAGATCAAAAGTAACGCGGCAAACAGGCTACGTTCCATACCAAAACGTCGCGCCACCGGGGCGGCCAGCGGTGAGATTAGCGCAAAGGCTAATAATGGCAGGGTGGTCAATAAGCCGGTTTGCGCCGTCGTTAGCGAGTAAGCGGAACGAATCGTATCCAGTAACGGTGCTGCGCCGGTAAAGGTGACGCGTAATGTTGTGGCAATCATCAGAATGCCAGCGATAAGGACAATCCTGTTTTTACCGCTTAATGAAGTTGAACAGGTCATATGCTTCTCATTGTTACAAACGAGGCTGTACCTTACCGTTTTTATTGTTATGTTGAATCAAGCTAAAATGACAAAATATCGCTAAATTCGGACAAAATGATGCACAGGTTGAATCTCAATGGCTATGAACCCGACCGACACCATGAAGCCGCGGTCGCATTTTGTATTCACGCCGGAACGGATGAGTTAACCAGTCCTGTACATAAGCACCGCAAAGGGCAGTTGATACTGGCACTACATGGTGCAATTACCTGTACGGTGGAAAATGCTTTGTGGATGGTGCCGCCACAATATGCGGTTTGGATACCGGGCGGGGTGAAACATAGCAATCAAGTGACAGCTAACGCTGAACTCTGTTTTCTGTTTATCGAACCCAGCGCAGTGACAATGCCGACAACATGTTGCACATTGAAAATATCGCCCTTATGCCGGGAATTAATTTTAACCCTGGCAAACAGGACGACGACTCAGCGTGCTGAGCCGATGACCCGCAGATTAATTCAGGTCCTGTTTGATGAACTCCCTCAGCAGCCACAACAACAGCTGCACCTGCCCGTTTCTTCTCATCCTAAAATCCGCACGATGGTGGAGATGATGGCGAAAGAGCCCGTCGAGTGGGGCTCATTGGGGCAATGGGCTGGCTTTTTTGCGATGAGTGAACGCAATCTTGCCCGGCTGATAGTGAAAGAGACGGGGTTGAGTTTTCGCCAGTGGCGTCAGCAGTTACAGCTGATTATGGCGCTTCAGGGATTAGTGAAAGGCGATACTGTACAGAAAGTTGCTCATACGCTGGGGTATGATTCAACAACGGCCTTTATTACTATGTTTAAGAAAGGCCTGGGGCAAACGCCAGGCCGATATATTGCGGGATTAACTACTGTTTCCCCACAATCAGCGAAACCAGACCCGCGGCAATAAGCGGGCCAACCGGTACGCCGCGAAATAGCGCCACGCCCAAAACAGTGCCCACCAGCAGCCCGGCGACCAGTTGCGGCTGGCTGCCCATTAACGTCACGCCGCGCCCACCTAGCCAGGAGACAATAACGCCTACTGCAATTGCCACCAGCGATTTCCAGTTCAGAAACGAGTGAATCAGGGTTGAGGGCGGTAGCGTCCCGCTGGCGATGGGGGCCATAACGCCAATCGTCAGAATGATTATCCCGATACTTAGCCCCTGTTTTTCAATCCACGGGAAAAAGGTGCTTAACGGTGTGACGCGGACAATGATTAACACCAGAATTGAAACGGCGACAGTGGTGTTATGACTGATAAAGCCCAGCGCAGCTAACCCGAGCAGGATCAGCAAAGTGACATCAAACATCGTGGTTTCCTTGCCAAAAAATAATAAGCCTGCTTACTTTACGCTTGCTGCAGGAAGGAAGTAGAAAATCTTTACGTTTTTTGCATAAAAAATCAGGCGAACTGTCATCAAACTGCCATTTGTGCACGCTAACAATAACGTGAAAACAGCTATCTCCCCGGGGCATACTATGAACGATCAAATGTTTGTCGAGACACTGATTATCACGTCATCGTTTTTTGCCATTGCTGTTGTGCTGGTTTTGTCCGTTCTGCTTATTGAACGGACAGGCTAGTTACGCAGTGCGGCGGAAATTGACCAGTTCTGGTTGCGCAATGCGCAAATAATCCGCGGTTTTCAAAATAACGGATTTATCCAGCATGCCTGCATTGAAGGCGATTTCATCAAATCGTTCGAAGAGTAGGGGATCGGCAACCAGTTTGAGTTTTGGATGGAAGCTGAAAGGGGGGATCGCGCCGAAGACACAGCCTGTGAGTTCATCGACTTCCGCCGGGCTGGCCAACGAAGCGCGTAATCCGCCTATATGGCTGGCGAGTTGGCTCAGATCGGCCTGTTGATCGGCCGCGAGGATCGCCAGAACATGTTGATTTACACCATTGCCTTTGACTTTACATACCAGTGCCTTAGCCCCCTGGCCTAAAGCGGTGCCACGAATTTCTGACACCGCTTCACATTTACCTACCGCTTCATGGGTAACGACGCGGAAGTCAGCACCTTCTTGTGATAATAAAGCGATTAACCGCTGATGCGTCACGCTTCCTTTAGCCATTTCAGTCATTTCATGCTCCTGAGATTACAAGCAAACAACCACAGAAGGTTATCATGAACGGCTGTTTTTGTTCTGCTTATTGACATATAAACGCTCATCGGAAGCTTTATATGCATCATGTAACGTATCGTTTTCTTTCATCGCGTAAATACCGGAAGAGAAGCCGATCTCTTTCTGAGGCGCGATATGTTGCAGACGTTTTTCGATACGTTCAGGCAGTTGTGCTGCAATTTGCGGCGTCGAATCGACAAGAATGATGCAGAATTCATCGCCACCGAGTCGGATGGCATAATCACTTTTACGAATCGACTGTTTAATCGCCTGAGCTAATAACGTAATCGCTAAATCCCCCTCCTGATGACCGAGGGTGTCATTTATTTGCTTTAACTTGTCCATGTCAATTGCAATAAACATCACCGAAGAACCGGATTGCACCAGTTTTTGCAACCGCTGCTCCAGTTCAGGGGTTAAAATTTTGCGATTATACAGTCCGGTCATCGCATCACTAATATTTTCTCGCGACACATTTTGGTATAAACGGAAGTGCATCCGGACCATATTCAGCAAAATTAACGCCGTCAAAATCCAGAACAGAACGCTTTTCCACGAAGACGTGATAAAGTAAAGAATATCAATGGATAACGAGACACGAATACCGCCCGGTAAGTCATGGACGTAACTGACATACTGGAACAGATTATCTTCGCTCTGGTTGATGATAATGTCGCGCCCTGAATCTGTATCAGTTAGCGTGACATTGAGAAAACGCCAGAGGAGAGGGCGGTCATGCGTGTAAAAGATATTCCGCAGATTGTTTTTGTTAATATCCAGCAGCACAATCCCTTTTAGCTGCCCTGCGACATATACCGGCGTCAGCAAACTCATCACGTTCTGTTTAGTACGCTGATCCTGGTAAATGCTCGATAATACGGTGCGACCGGTAAAAACTTTTTCAATATCTTTGCGATCGATGCCAATGCTTCCTGACTGCAGGAAGGACCAGTTATTCATCGCAAAGTACTCAACATTAACCGGCTCATAAAAATAGACATAGAGGTCATTGAGATCGAGATAATAGTGAAATTTCTCTTCGGCCATTCCAAGACCTGAACCATAATCATCCTGGTGGCGGTTGCCTTCCACTGCCTGATCAAAAGCGGGTAATAGTGCCGCAGCTTCCACAATTGTGTCGCAGTCAGTGGATGCGGTTTGTAGTGTACCGTGTAAGCCCGTGTACTTATGGGCAGTCAGGTTTAAACCATGGGTATTATTGGCAGACTCAAAAGCCTCGCAGATGGCGCGCCGCTGTTCTGGCGACACTTCCGACTGCTCAGCAGCGAGAGCGCGCATCACATGCGCGGCAATGCTCTGATTCTGATACTTATCATAAAGAAAGGAGGAGTCTGCTCTCTGCACGATATAGCGCAGATAGGCACTCATTGCTCTGTCGCTGGCGACAAGTTCAAAAATAAGGAAGGAAGATGTCAGCACAATGACACTTGCGGCGATAAAATGCCGGAGCATTCTATGGTGCAATTTCATGATAAATGGCACTCCTTCGGTTAGTGAAACGAGAAAACCAGATAAAGTTCGATTGCGGCCTGGCACAGGGGCGCTAATTATACTCATCTCTGCGCCGCTGGGGAGGGGAAATTTAGGGGTAATAGTAATAAATTGTATGCAAAAGCCACGCAAAAAGCATGGCTCTGAATATTTTTGCACTTAAATATGATGAATAATCACTTTGTTGCCCCCCTCGCTTTTCGCTTCGCGTAAGGCTTTATCTGCTTCCGTCATGACAAGCGAGATATTACGCGTGTCACCCGTTGAAAAAACCGTGCCAATACTGATGGTCATTTGTTCAGGAACATCATATCTGTTACTAAAACCGGTCAGGAGTTCGACATTTTTACGCATACGTTCCGCAATGATTTTTGCCTGGGCACTATTGAGTTCGGTAAATAGCAAGCCAAACACCTCACCCTCCAGTCGCGCTAAAATATCATCGGGGCGGATGCTTTGCTGGATAATATCGACAATTGAAACCAGCACTTTATCACCCACACGATGTCCCCATTGGGCATTGATGCGCTTGAACTGATTAATATCAACCAGCATGACACAAAAGTCCTTAACAACAGGTCGCGACAATAATGACTCTACGCTGTTGAAAAAGTAGCGCCGATTATAAATATTGGTCAGTACATCATGAACTGCCAGTTTGCTGGAGAGTTGCAGTTCCTGAAAAATGTTATAAATCAGAAAAGACACAACAAACAGTTTACTGGAAACTTCAATCCCGCGACTGATATACCAGATGGTGTAATTATACTCATCCAGAGTCAGTAGAAGTAAGTTGCAGCATAGCGATGCCAGACATAATAATGCTATTAACGGCCATAGTTCGCTGGCTAATCGTGTACGCATGATAATAAAGAACAGTAAAAATGCCCACAAACAAACCAATATTTTTGTATAGTTGATTCCCCAGGTCGCAGTATGGTTGTCCGGACAGTAATCGACGACATACAAAGAATAGTCAGCGTTATAACTGCTCAGATTGTGTGCCAGAAGGGGAAAAACTAAAAAAGGAATCAGCGCCAGCAACAGAATGCCAGTTTTTTTCTTATTGTTGTCAAGGATGTTGTCTTTCCCATAACAAAAGAGCGCCAGCGAGGTTAAACAAATGAAACTGAGTTGGCGGAAAATATAGAAAATAGAAACATCATTCGACTTTGTCTGGATCAGTGTACTGCCGTTGATTGGTTTATGGATAATTACAATGGTTTCAACTAAATAGATAAGGCCACTTAAAAATGCAAGGCTTAAAATGAGTGTTGGTAAAATTTGTTTGTTAGTGAAATACTTCATTAACATGAAAAGAAAAATGACGGCGTTAAGGAAAAACAAAGCCACAACAACCATCAGGTAATTCATCTGTGGGATGAGTTTTACATTCGTGTTTTCGTTATATAAGGTGGTGATGCAAAATAAAATTAACGTCAGCAATAAGCTGAAAATAAAAAAGCCTTGAGCTTTTAATTTTTGTGTACCCATAGAAACCATAAAAAGGAGAGCAATGTGAGTGCTGGATTTTATTGATGGCAGAGATATATGGTTTTGACCAGGATCAATTTTCGGTAACGATGCAAAATAATTAAAGAATAACACGGGTAAATACGTGTTGAACGAAGCATTTTTCCGAATGATTGTTTTCTGGAACTAAATTGTGTAAAGGTTATGCTGTCATATTTAAAGCGATTGTAAGTTAATGTATATAATAAATGAGATGATTTACAGTGTGCTAAAAAACAGCCAGGCGACGATGACCCGGCTGATAGTTTTAGTCTTTGGTTGTTGCATTTTGTTTATGAAATAGTTCACGGAACACCGGATAAATATCATCCTGGTCGCGGATATGCTGCATCGCAAAATTGTCGAAAGTAGATTGCAGATGTTCATATTCTCGCCACAGTGTCTGATGAGCGCGACGGGTAATTTCGATATAGCTGTAATAACGAACAACGGGCAATAATTTTTTCGCCAGGATTTCATGGCAAAGTGGAGAGTCATCGGCCCAGTTATCGCCGTCCGATGCTTGTGCCGCGTAAATATTCCATTGCGCCGGGTTATAACGCTCTTTCACCACTTCATCCATCAGTTTCAGGGCGCTGGAAACAATGGTACCGCCAGTTTCCTGTGAGTAGAAAAACTCATGTTCATCGACTTCTTTCGCCTGGGTATGGTGCCGGATGTAAACGACTTCCACGTTCTTATACGTTCTGCTAAGGAACAGATACAGCAGAATATAAAAACGCTTAGCCATATCTTTAGTGGACTGATCCATTGAACCCGAAACGTCCATCAGGCAAAACATCACTGCCTGGCTGGAGGGATCGGGTCGTTTTTCGTAGTTCTTGTAACGTAAATCGAAGGTGTCAATAAAAGGGACGCGTTCAATTTTGGCACGTAATTCTGCAATTTCTTTGCGCAGACGTTCCTCTTCCAGTAGTTGCGCAGGCTCACTGTTGCTGATGATGGCCAAATTCTCTTCCAGCGCATGAAGTTCCCGCCGCTTGCCCGCCGTCATGGCTGTGCGTCGCGCCAGTGAGTTCTGCAATGAACGCACAACGCTGATATTGGCAGGAACGCCGTTAGCGGTATAACCCGCCCGATGCGTTTTATATTCGGTCAGCTGGCGTTGTTGGTTTTGTTTCAGATTCGGTAAGGCCAAATCTTCAAAGAGCAGATCAAGATACTCATCTTTCGAAATCTGAAAGACAAATTCATCCTGACCTTCACCATCCTGGCTGGCCTGGCCCTGACCACTGCCGGAACCACCGCCGCCGCCCTGGGGGCGTTCAATGCGGTCATTCTGGACGAAATGGTCATTGCCCGGATGAACGCGGTGGCGCAGGCCGCCACGTCCCTGATGAAACATCGGTTCGCTAATATCTTCCGTTGGAATGGATACGGACTCGCCGCTGTCGACGTCAGTCACCGAACGCTTATTAATGGCCTCGGAGATCGACTGTTTAATTTGCGCTTTATAACGGCGTAAAAAACGCTGGCGATTCACCATGCTTTTGTTTTTGCCGTTCAGACGCCGGTCAATAAACCAGGTCATATGCCCCCCGTACTACATTTGCCAACTGTTTGCTACGCCTGTGTTGCCGCTTCTCTGGCCCACGGTTCGCTGTCGTTGTAGGCCCGGTAGCATGCGTACCGGGCCATGGTTGTTAAGACGATTTACGTACGCGCAAATACCATTCGCACAGTAAACGCACCTGTTTACGGGTGTAGCCTTTTTCCATCATACGGTCGACAAAATCGTCGTGTTTCTTCTGCTCGTCGGTTGACGTTTTGGCGTTAAACGAAATAACTGGCAACAGCTCCTCGGTATTAGAGAACATTTTCTTCTCAATAACCGTGCGCAGTTTTTCATAGCTGGTCCAGTTCGGATTGCGTCCGCTGTTATTCGCTCTGGCGCGCAGTACGAAGTTGACAATCTCGTTGCGGAAATCTTTTGGATTACTGATCCCCGCCGGTTTCTCAATTTTCTCCAGCTCAGCGTTGAGAGATTCGCGGTCAAACAGCTGCCCGGTATCCGGGTCGCGATACTCCTGATCCTGAATCCAGAAATCTGCATACGTGACATAACGGTCAAAAATGTTTTGTCCATATTCAGAATAGGATTCAAGATACGCAGTTTGAATCTCTTTACCGATAAACTCGGCATATTTCGGAATCAAGTAACCTTTCAGGAACTCGAGATAACGCTCAGCCTGCTCCTGAGGGAACTGCTCGCGCTCGATCTGCTGTTCCAGGACGTAGAACAGATGAACAGGGTTTGCTGCCACTTCCACGTGGTCGAAGTTGAACACGCGAGAGAGGATCTTAAACGCAAAACGCGTGGACAGACCGTTCATCCCTTCATCAACGCCTGCGTAGTCACGATATTCCTGATACGACTTGGCTTTCGGATCGGTGTCTTTCAGACTTTCGCCATCATAAACCCGCATCTTCGAATAAATGCTGGAGTTTTCCGGCTCTTTCAGACGCGAAAGAATGGAAAAACGAGACAGCGTTTCCAGCGTGCCAGGTGCGCAGGGGGCGTGAGTCAGTTCACTGTGATTAAGCAATTTCTCGTAGATTTTGATCTCTTCGGAAATACGCAAGCAATATGGCACCTTCACGATATAAACACGATCGAGGAAGGCTTCGTTGTTCTTGTTATTACGGAAAGTGACCCATTCGGATTCGTTCGAATGGGCGAGAATAATCCCGTTAAACGGCAAGGCGGAGATACCTTCCGTCCCGTTGTAGTTACCTTCCTGAGTGGCGGTTAACAGGGGATGCAGCACTTTAATCGGTGCTTTAAACATCTCGACAAACTCCATGATCCCCTGGTTGGCGCGGCATAGTGCACCGGAATATCCGTAGGCGTCCGGATCGTTCTGCGCGTAGTGTTCGAGTTTACGGATATCGACTTTCCCTACCAGCGCTGAGATGTCCTGGTTGTTCTCATCGCCAGGTTCCGTTTTGGCGATAGCAATTTGTTGCAGAATTGACGGCCAGACCTTTACCACCCGGAACTTAGTAATATCGCCACCAAATTCATGCAGGCGTTTTGCTGCCCACGGCGACATGATGGTGCCAAGATAGCGTCGAGGAATGCCATACTCTTTTTCCAGAATCTGCGCATCTTCTTGCGGATTGAAAAGACAGAACGGATGATCGTTGACCGGGCTCCGCTCACCGTTAGCGCTTAATACATAGATCGGCACGAGCTGCATTAATGATTTCAGTCGCTCAGCAAGCGATGATTTACCCCCACCCACAGGCCCCAGCAGATACAGGATTTGTTTCTTCTCCTCCAGCCCCTGAGCCGCGTGTTTCAGATAAGAGACAATCTGTTCAATCGCGTCTTCCATGCCGTAAAACTCTTCAAAGGCCGGGTAACGTGCAATGACCCGGTTAGAAAAGAGTCGAGAAAGTCTGGGTTCCTGGGCTGTATCGACCATGACAGGCTCACCGATAGCCATCAATAGCCGTTCAGCCGCGTTGGCATAAGCACTGCGATCTTGCCGACAAGTGGTAAGAAACTCCTGCAGTGTGAACTCTTCGTCCTTGGCAGCTTCATATCGCTGGCGATAGTGATCGAATATATTCATGGTATGCCGTCCTTTCGTTTTTTAGCACAGGTTAAGAGCCGTTCATATGAATAGTAGAGGCTCCCGGAAGAGGTAAACTGAACGACGTCTCTTGCTAAAACACAGCAACTCTCATGCCATTTTATCGACGATGAGAACAACGTGCCCGGTGATACACCTTCAAAATTAAGCGTAGATGGCAAATGGAAAACTTGCCTGCACGGCTTTCTTAATTTCAATGGCATATCAACAACTCATCCATAAAATTTGCATAATTAATGTAAAGACCAGGGTCGCCAGTAACGCGTAATTCATTTGGCTGTAAGCGTGGTGTCATCTGCGTCAGGAAAATTAAACAGTTACTTTAAAAAATGAAAACGTAAAAAGGTTGGGTTTCGATGTATTGACGGGTAAACTTTGTCGCCCGCTAAACATTTGTTTAAGGAATGATTAATTGTGACCAAACTCAAACTTCTGGCACTTGGAGTGCTTATCGCAACGTCTGCAGGCGTAGCGCACGCTGAAGGTAAATTTTCCCTGGGCGCAGGCGTAGGTGTCGTTGAACACCCATATAAAGATTACGATACCGATGTTTACCCAGTACCGGTAATCAACTATGAAGGCGATAACTTCTGGTTCCGTGGCTTAGGTGGTGGTTACTACCTGTGGAATGACGCAACGGATAAACTTTCAATTACCGCTTACTGGTCGCCGCTTTACTTCAAAGCTAAAGACAGTGGCGATCACCAAATGCGTCACCTGGATGACCGTAAGAGCACCATGATGGCTGGTCTGTCTTATGCTCACTTTACCCAGTACGGTTACCTGCGTACCACCCTGGCTGGCGATACCCTGGATAACAGCAACGGCATCGTCTGGGATATGGCCTGGTTGTATCGTTACACCAACGGTGGCCTGACCGTGACTCCGGGTATTGGTGTGCAGTGGAACAGCGAAAACCAGAACGAATACTATTATGGCGTATCGCGCAAAGAGTCTGCGCGCAGCGGTCTGCGTGGCTATAACCCGAATGACAGCTGGAACCCTTACCTGGAGCTAAGTGCCAGCTACAACTTCCTCGGCGACTGGAGTGTTTACGGCACCGCACGCTACACTCGTCTGTCTGATGAAGTTACTGACAGCCCGATGGTAGATAAATCCTGGACTGGCCTGATTTCTACCGGGATCACCTACAAATTCTGATAATGCATCTTTCCAGGGCATTTTGTGCATAAAAACAGGGCGTAACGCCCTGTTTTGCATTACGGTGGTGCAATACCTGGGAGGAAACAATGCAACAAAAAATGATTCAATTTAGTGGCGATGTCTCACTGCCAGCCATAGGGCAGGGAACATGGTATATGGGCGAAGATGCCAGTCAGCGTAAAACAGAAGTTGCTGCACTACGCGCGGGCATTGAACTCGGTTTAACCCTCATTGATACCGCCGAAATGTATGCCGATGGCGGTGCCGAAAAAGTGGTTGGGGAAGCATTAATCGGTCTGCGTGAGAACGTCTTTCTCGTCTCTAAAGTCTATCCGTGGAATGCTGGCGGGCAAAAAGCGATAAATGCATGCGAAGCCAGTTTACGCCGTCTCAATACTGATTATCTCGATCTCTACTTATTACACTGGTCTGGCAGTTTCGCTCTCGAAGAGACTGTCGCAGCGATGGAAAAATTGATCGCCCAGGGAAAAATCCGCCGCTGGGGCGTTTCTAACCTTGATTATGCCGATATGCAGGAACTCTGGCAGCTGCCGGGGGGAAATCAGTGTGCCACTAATCAGGTGCTTTACCATCTCGGTTCACGAGGGATTGAGTACGATCTACTGCCCTGGTGCCAGAAACAGCAGATGCCGGTGATGGCTTACAGTCCATTAGCCCAGGCCGGCCGGTTGCGCAATGGACTGTTAAAAAATGCGGTAGTCAACGAAATTGCACATGCTCACAATATCAGTGCGGCACAAGTATTGTTGGCGTGGGTAATCAGCCATCAGGGTGTGATGGCGATTCCAAAAGCGGCAACTGTCGCACATGTCCAACAAAATGCGGATGTGCTTGAGGTTGAACTTTCGTCAGCGGAATTAGTTATGCTGGATAAAGCGTATCCGGCACCAAAAGGAAAAACTGCGTTGGATATGGTGTGATGTTGATACGTGCCGGATGCATCGCACCCGGCACACAATATTAACGCAAATTAACGTTTCGCAACGCGAATGGATTGCGCCAGATGTGCAGGTTTCTCTTTGGTGACTTTTTGCGTTTCTGAAGCGTATGCCGTTTCTACACAAACAAAGGTCTTGTAGCCATCATCCGGCATATCGCCCATGCTAACTGAAAGCGCCGGTCCTGGGTTCCAGCCTACAACGTTCAGATGATGCTGGTGGCCTACGGCGATAATACGATTCAGCGCTTCGTCATTAATTACGCTGCAATCTTGCGGATTCAGATACACGCGATCGGTACGGTCAGGGAAGGTCTGAATACCGTCGGTCAGTACATCTTCTTTCGCGTCATTTACTTTATCAATGAAGCGATCGCCTAGTCCACTGACGCTTACCTTAGCGATATCACCCACGTTAAAGTAGGTATGCAGAGCAGAGGTAGTTTCAAATTCGCCGTGTGCTTCAAGATCGATTTCACAGGTTTTACCCACGTGGAAATGCGCTAACAGCGTAAAGTCGTGCGGCCAGAATTTTTTCGTCTCTTCGCTTTGTGTCAATTCAAAAGTCAGCGCTACACCATCAGCATCTTCACGATGTGATTTCAGCGTCCACGGCAGGTTGCGGGCAAAACCGTGCGCAGGCAGACCTTGTTGTGCAGCCGGACCAAACCACGGCCAGCAAACCGGTATGCCACCGCGAATGGCGACGCCATTTTTGAACGGTGTGTTGTTACTCAACCACAGAACTTCTTCTGCACCCGCAGGTTTCCACGAGAGAAGGTGTGCGCCCTGTAATGCAAAAGAGGCTTTTACCTGGGGATGATCGACCACAATGAGGTCCAGTTCATCCAGTTTACGACGGGAGAGGACAGGGGAGATTTGTTCGATGACCGGAAGGGCAAAAATTTTCTTAATCATGACGCAGTCCTTTAACTTCATTTTATCAGGTAAAAAAAAGAGCGACCGAAGTCGCTCTTTTTAGATCACAGAGTCATCTCAACTTATTTGGAGATGTGAGCGATCAGGTCCAGAACTTTGTTGGAGTAACCGGTTTCGTTGTCGTACCAGGATACCAGTTTCACGAAGTTGTCGTTCAGAGCGATACCCGCTTTAGCATCGAACACGGAAGTGCAAACTTCGCCGTTGAAATCGGTAGATACTACGTCATCTTCGGTGTAGCCCAGAACGCCTTTCATTTCGCCTTCAGCAGCAGCTTTAACGGCAGCTTTGATCTGCTCGTAAGTTGCAGCTTTTTCCAGACGAACGGTCAGGTCAACTACGGATACGTTCGGGGTCGGAACGCGGAACGCCATACCAGTCAGTTTGCCATTCAGTTCTGGCAGTACTTTACCTACAGCTTTAGCAGCACCGGTAGAGGACGGGATGATGTTCTGGGAAGCACCACGGCCGCCGCGCCAGTCTTTGTGAGACGGGCCGTCAACGGTTTTCTGAGTAGCGGTAGTAGCGTGAACGGTGGTCATCAGACCTTCGATGATGCCGAAGTTATCGTTGATAACTTTAGCCAGCGGAGCCAGGCAGTTGGTGGTGCAGGAAGCGTTAGAAACGATGTCCTGACCAGCATATTTGTCGAAGTTAGCGCCTTTAACGAACATCGGAGTGTTGTCTTTAGACGGACCAGTCATAACCACTTTTTTCGCACCAGCGGTGATGTGTTTACGAGCAGTTTCGTCAGTCAGGAACAGACCAGTTGCTTCAGCGACAACGTCAACACCAACTTCGTCCCATTTCAGGTTAGCCGGATCACGTTCAGCGGTAACACGGATTTTTTTACCGTTAACGATCAGATGACCGTCTTTCACTTCAACGGTACCGTCGAAACGGCCGTGAGTGGAGTCATATTTCAGCATGTATGCCATGTAATCAGCGTCTAACAGGTCGTTGATTGCAACGATCTCGATGTCAGAACGTTTCTGAGCAGCACGGAAAACAATGCGACCGATACGGCCAAAACCGTTGATACCTACTTTGATAGTCATATATTCCACCAGCTATTTGTTAGTGAATAAAAGGTTGCCTGTAAAATTACAAAAACCTTACGCAGCGTCAAGCGGAATCGTGTCAATCATTGCGACAAATCAATCCTGTGCCTAAGCATTATGCGACTGACTCGCCTCACTCTTCCTTTGGGCTTGAGACCACATGGGGTCGGCGCCCCGAATTTTAAAGGGCAATTACGATAAAAATGTGATTTTCATCACGATTTAGGTGCAGCCATTTCGTCGAGATCAAGTTTAGGACAAAATTTTGCCAGTTGGTGTTAATGTTTTGTTAGAATCAGTCACGTAATGTGAGCACGATTAAAGTGAGATGTGAGCAAATGGCTAATAAACCTTCGGCAGAAGAACTGAAAAAAAATTTGTCCGAGATGCAGTTCTACGTGACGCAGAATCATGGGACAGAGCCGCCATTTACGGGTCGTTTACTGCATAACAAGCGTGACGGCGTATATCACTGTTTGATCTGCGATGCCCCGCTGTTTCATTCCCAAACCAAGTATGATTCCGGCTGTGGCTGGCCCAGTTTCTACGAACCGGTGAGTGAAGAATCCATTCGTTATATCAAAGACTTGTCACATGGAATGCAGCGCATAGAAATTCGTTGCGGTAACTGTGATGCCCATCTGGGGCATGTCTTCCCCGACGGGCCGCAGCCAACGGGTGAACGTTATTGTGTTAACTCAGCCTCTTTACGCTTTACCGATGGCGAAAACGGCGAAGAAATCAACGGTTGAAAAAACGATTCAGCAACTTATTCCACAGGAGCGGAAAAATTATGAATCTTGATGACATTATCAACAGCATGACGCCTGATGTATACCAGCGTTTGTCGACTGCCGTTGAGCTGGGGAAATGGCCCGATGGCGTTGCGCTGACCGAGGAACAAAAAGAGAACTGCCTACAGCTGGTGATGCTGTGGCAAGCCCGCCATAATACCGAAGCACAGCATATGACAATTGACACACATGGTCAGATGGTTATGAAGAGCAAACAACAGTTAAAAGAAGATTTTGGTATCTCAGCAAAGCCTATTGCCATGTTTAAATGATTGAATTATTCAGCTTTTTGAGTCTGTTATTAAGTGCGAACAAAAATACTTGTTTGACGTCTTGATTGTTCGATTTAGCGGTTGATAGGTTAAATGCAACACTGACGAGTATAACCTGGCCTACGATGTCAATGAGGAAATGTAGGCCAGAGATGTATTCAACTAATATTACTCCTGCGTCTCTTCCCAGTCTGCCAGCGTATATAGCGTTGCCCCAGCTGCTGACATCTCCATAAACGCGTGCGCACTGTCCTGTGGCTGGATATTCACGCCACGACAACCATCGGTAATCACATTAACCTTATAACCTAACTGTAACGCGTCCAGCACGGTAAACTTCACGCAATAGTCAGTAGCCAGGCCCATAATGATCAATTCATCGATTTCATGATCACGTAACCAGTCATCGAGCGTGGTTTTCTGCCGACGGCCGTTATCAAAAAAGGCACTGTAACTGTCAACTAAAGGATTTTCGCCTTTATGGAACACCGCTGCGATCGCTTTTTGGTTCAGTAACGGATGTAATTGTGCGCCTTCACTGTTCTGCACACAGTGATCTGGCCAGAAGGTTTGTGGCAAACCGTCGAGTTGGCCTGGCGTATAAGGCTCTACACCGTGCTGACTGGCAAAACTGCCGTGATTCGCCGGGTGCCAGTCTTGACTGGCGATAACCGCTTCACCGCGCGACTGGCACCAGTCAATCAGGCGGTTAGCGACATCCACCGTACTGTCACCTTCCGGCACGGCGAGCGCGCCACCAGCACAGAAATCATTTTGTAAATCGACCAGTAACAGGGCGCGAGGGGGCATTGCAGTCTCCTTAATCATCCGGCGTCAGTTCGCCGCGCAGGTTTTGGCTCATGGCCTTGCGAATGGTTTCAGTATCCAGTTCCTGGCTAAGCAGGTAATGCAGTTTGGTTAGCGTGGCTTCTACAGTCATATCTGCACCGCCAATAACGCCGGCATGGGCGAGGGCGTTACCGGTGGCATAACCCCCCATGTTCACTTTACCGGACATACATTGTGTCAGGTTGACTACCACAATTCCGCGATCGCTGGCTTCTTGTAATTCTTGCAGGAAGGCTTTGTTTTGTGGCGCATTACCCACGCCATATGAGCGCAGAATCAATGCTTTCACCGGTTGGCGCAGAAAATTGCGCACGACGTCAGCAGAAATCCCCGGATAAATCGTCACTACGCCAATTGGTTGTGGGGTGATTGGATGAACGATCAATTCCCCTTCACCGTGCGGGGCGGGGGGCGTATTCAAACGACGAATATGGATACCTGCTTCCAGTAACGGAGGAAGGTTTGGAGAGGCAAACGCATCAAAACCATCGGCATGGGCTTTGGTGGTACGGTTGCCACGATAAAGTCGATTATTAAAAAAGAGAGTTACTTCGTTGATAGGATAATTCGCCGCAACGTACAACGCATTCAGCAGATTAATTTGTCCGTCAGAGCGTAACTCAGCCAGCGGGATTTGTGACCCTGTCACAATGACCGGTTTACCGAGATTCTCGAGCATGAACGACAGCGCAGAGGCGGTATACGCCATCGTGTCGGTGCCGTGCAGAATGACAAAACCATCATAGTCGTCATAATGCGCTTTAATATCTTCAGCAATATGCTGCCAGTCTTCTGGCGTCATATCTGAAGAGTCCATCAGCGGCGTATATTCATGAATGGTGAAATCTGGCATCTCCGGGCGATGGAATTCCGGCATCAGCGCCAGTTGGCGTTGTAGATGACCTGACACCGGAATATAACCCTGCTCGGAACGCTGCATCCCGATGGTCCCGCCCGTGTAGGCGACGTAAATTGATTTCTTTTGCATGATATTGATATGAATGATATCGAAAGAGCAAAAGTATATACGTGAGGGGCAGCGAGCGCACCTGGATACTCTGTGGATATGAGAAAAGTCCGGCAGAACGGAGGGATTAGTGTCCCGCCGGAGAAAAGTGGTTAATCCTGCAACGCATAGGTTACGGTGGTTACTACGCGTACCGTTTTATTAATCGCCGTAGGATCATCTTCATCACTGCCACTGGCGAAGATCTGGAACACGCCTTGTGAGGCATCGCTAATTGACCCCACCTGGCTACCTGAGTCCGTTGCAAATTGTAATGCTGCGTTGCGTGCATCTTTGGTGGCGGCGGCAATCATCTCAGCGCGCAGTGCGCCAATACCATTAAAGCGATAGGCGACTTTGCTCTCAGCGATAGCGCCCTCCGTAGCGACTTGCAGTTCGTTTAATTTCGCGACGACTTTTTCGACAGCAGCAACATTATGGGTTTTTATCGTCACTGACCCGTCTGCGTTATAGCGTGGCATTGTGGGATCATCTTTCAGATAAAAGGAATCTGTTCGCTTGCTTTTCCATTGGCCCAGGGTTATCTCTTTCTCGTTAATCCCCTGAGCATTGAGTTCGGCAACAATTTTTTTCTGCGCGTCTTCCAGTTTCGGGAACAGTTCGCCGGGAATATTACCCTTAAAGTTAATCGCAATTGTTAATTCTGCCGTATCTGCGCGAACTTCTTTTTCAGAAAGCCCACGCACATTTACATAACGGTTATTGGTTTTTAAATGTTTAACACCATCGCCAACAAAATAACCACAGGCGCTAATCCCCAGTCCGAGGACGATAGCGGCAATTAAAGAGGGGGCCTTATTCACTGATAACTCCATATCAGATGCTAAATGAGCAAGGGAATGTAGTGGAGAGAGGGAGTGAAAGACAGTCCGATTCAGGAGTGTGGCCGACAGCATATCGGCCACATTTTTGCAGGATTTAACGCACGTTGGCGCAGGTCAGGCAAAACGCATAACGGTTTTGTGGGTCGTTAAACGCTGCCAGCTTGTCGCTTTCACTTTTAACGGTAGAGGCTACCGAGGCCAGCGGTGCAGGTAACATGGCCTGGAACGCATCTGGCAACATTGCCCGGACAGAACCAGACATATTGTCCATCACTTTGTCGAAGAAGGTCGGTTCATCAACGTAGTATTCCAGATGCCACTGTTTCACTTTTGCCAGCTCTGCTGCTTTGGCAACCGCATCATCGAAATCCCCGAGACTATCGACCAGCCCGTTAGCTTTGGCATCCTGACCGGTCCAGACGTGGCCCTGGGCGATTTTATCAATCTGCTCCGGCGTCGAATGACGCGCATCAGCAACCAGCGTGATAAAGCGTTTATAGCCATTCTCAATGCTTAACTGCATCATCTGCTGCGCTTCCAGCGGCAGTGCCTTGGTGATAGAAACATCCGCCAGCGGTGAAGTTGAGACGCCATCGGTATGAACACCAATCGAATCCAAACTATTTTCTACGGTAGTGATCACGCCGAAGATACCGATAGAACCGGTCAGGGTGCTGGGGTTAGCCACAATGTAATTAGCTGGCGTGGAAATCCAGTAACCACCAGATGCCGCCATGCCGCCCATCGATACAACCACAGGCTTACCCGCTGCCCTGGCGGCTGCCAGTTCAGCGCGAATCACTTCAGAGGCGGTAACGCTGCCGCCAGGGCTATTAACACGCAGAACAATCGCTTTCACTTTCGGGTCAAGGCGAGCGTCGCGGATTTGTGCCGCAGTGGTATCACCGCCAACATTCCCCTGAGTTTCCTCGCCATCCATAATTGCGCCATTCGCGAAGACGACACCGATACTGTCACCGGTATCTGCCGGCGTTTTCAATGCGTAATCGTAATAACTGATGGCGCGATAATTTTTATCAGTCTTACTCCAGCCGAACTCTTTGGTCAGAGCTTTTTCGATTTCGGCACTTGATGCCAGTGCATCGACCAGCTTGTTTTCCAGCGCATATTTCGCGGTATCGCCACCGGTTTTGGTTAAACCCTCAAGCAACCCTTGCGCGCCAGGGAATACCTGCTGAGCAGGGATCTGCCGGTTAGCGGCAACAGTATTCAGATAGTTTTGCCACAGCTCACCAATCCAGCGGCTGTCAGCTTCGCGGGCTGCAGGCGACATATCATCACGAATAAACGGTTCAACGGCAGATTTATACGTACCCACGCGGAACACATGGGTGGAAACTTTCAGCTTATCCAGCAACGATTTGTAGTACAGACCGTTGGTAGCAAAACCGTGCAGATCCACCACGCCTTGTGGAGATAGCCAAATTTTGTTGGCGAAACTGGCGAGATAATATTGCCCCTGGCTGTAGTTCTCGCCTATGGCATAAACTGGTTTCCCGCTGTCACGAAACTCTTTCAGGGCTTTGCCGATGTACTGCATAGACGGCTGGTCGCCGCCTGCGAAGTTTTTCAGATCCATCACGATACCGGTGATATTGCGGTCGTCCTTCGCCTGGCGAATGGTGTTGACGATATCAAACAGTGAGTTTTCCTGCAGACGATCGGAACTGGCACCAAGCAGCTGGCGGCTTAATTTACTAAACCGCTGAGAACTGTCGGGTTTATCGACGATCACACCAGAAATGTCCAGCAGCAGTGCGCCACGACTGGCCGTTTCTTTCGAATCACCACCACTGACCTGCATCCAGATCCCCACACCAACCAGCACGAGAAAAATAAAGAACAGGTTAAGTACCATTTCACGGACGAAATTCAGCAGACGCCACGTCCATTTAAAAAATCCGGCAATAAATCGCCAAAGGGTTCGCATGTATTCTCCCAACTTAAGGTCACACCTTTTTCAGGCGCAATAGATGTGGTTATCGTAATGACCCAACCGGCACTTGTCAGCAGGAATTGCGGACTGGGCTGTAACAAAATCCACTCTCGTGTTAATTTTGTGAATAAATATCATGACAGGAGTTAATCAAATGGATGCACTCGAACTATTGATCAATCGCCGTAGCGCCTCCCGCCTGGCTGAACCTGCGCCAACGGGTGAACAACTGCAAAACATACTGCGAGCGGGTATGCGTGCCCCGGACCATAAGTCCATGCAACCGTGGCATTTTTTTGTGATTGAAGGGGAAGGACGCGAGCGTTTCAGCGCATTATTGGAACAGGGGGCGATTGCTGCCGGTAGTGATGACAAAGCTATCGACAAAGCGCGTAATGCGCCGTTCCGCGCACCGCTCATCATAACGGTGGTGGCAAAATGCGAAGAAAATCATAAAGTCCCGCGCTGGGAACAGGAAATGTCTGCGGGATGTGCGGTCATGGCGATGCAAATGGCAGCAGTTGCCCAGGGGTTTGGCGGCATCTGGCGCAGTGGCGCATTAACTGAAAGTCCGGTAGTGCGTGAAGCATTCGGTTGCCGTGAGCAGGATAAAATTGTCGGTTTTCTCTACCTTGGTACGCCGCAGTTGAAAGCATCTACATCGATAAACGTTCCGGACCCGACGCCGTTTGTGACTTATTTCTGATAATTGTCGCGAAACTGTCTGGATTGTGAGCAAAGGCGCAGGAATTCAGACACTCTCACTTATCACTTCATGGAATGAGGGTTACCATACCCGGATTGCATTGACAGGAGATGTCCATGAGCGAGAACTCGATTCGTTTGACCCAATACAGCCACGGTGCAGGTTGCGGCTGTAAAATTTCCCCAAAAGTGTTGGAAACCATCCTGCACAGTGAGCAGGCGAAGTTTGTTGATCCGAATTTGCTTGTGGGTAATGAAACCCGCGACGATGCGGCGGTGTACGATCTGGGCAATGGCACCAGCGTTATCAGTACCACCGACTTCTTTATGCCGATCGTTGATAAACCTTTCGATTTTGGCCGCATTGCGGCGACTAACGCCATCAGCGATATCTTCGCGATGGGTGGCAAACCGATTATGGCGATTGCGATCCTCGGCTGGCCTATTAACAAACTTTCCCCTGAAATTGCCCGCGAAGTAACCGAAGGTGGACGCTATGCATGCCGTCAGGCGGGTATTGCGCTGGCTGGCGGTCACTCCATCGATGCGCCGGAGCCGATTTTTGGTCTGGCGGTAACGGGGATCGTACCGACCGAGCGGGTGAAGAAAAACAGTACTGCACAAGCCGGATGCAAACTGTTCCTGACGAAACCGCTGGGAATTGGCGTTCTTACTACGGCTGAGAAAAAATCACTGCTGAAACCAGAACATCAGGGACTAGCGACGGAAGTGATGTGCCGGATGAATATTGCAGGCGCGTCCTTTGCCAACATCGAAGGCGTAAAAGCGATGACTGACGTGACTGGTTTTGGTCTGCTGGGGCATTTGAGCGAAATGTGTCAGGGTGCTGGTGTGCAGGCGCGAGTCGACTATGACGCGATCCCGAAACTGCCGGGGGTTGAAGAGTACATTAAGTTGGGCGCAGTGCCTGGCGGCACCGAACGTAACTTTGCCAGCTATGGGCATCTGATGGGTGAAATGCCGCGTGAAGTGCGCGATCTGCTGTGCGATCCGCAAACTTCTGGCGGTCTGCTGCTGGCGGTCATGCCGGAAGCAGAAAATGAGGTCAAAGCTACAGCCGCCGAGTTTGGCATTGAACTGACGGCGATTGGCGAACTGGTGCCAGCGCGCGGCGGTCGTGCCATGGTTGAGATCCGTTAATTCAATGCGGTTGTTTATTGCCGAAAAACCGAGTCTGGCGCGCGCCATTGCTGATGTCCTGCCCAAACCGCACCGGAAAGGCGATGGCTTTATCGAGTGCGGTAATGGCCAGGTGGTGACCTGGTGTATCGGTCACCTGCTTGAGCAGGCGCAGCCAGACGCCTACGACAGTCGCTATGCGCGCTGGAACCTGGCCGATCTCCCCATTGTCCCGGAAAAGTGGCAATTACAGCCACGACCCTCCGTGACCAAACAACTTAACGTCATCAAACGCTTTCTGCATGAAGCCAGCGAAATCGTTCACGCCGGTGACCCGGACCGTGAAGGGCAATTGCTGGTAGATGAAGTGCTGGACTACCTGCAACTGGCACCAGAAAAGCGCCAGCAGGTACAGCGTTGTTTGATAAACGACCTGAACCCGCAGGCGGTTGAGCGGGCGATCGATCGTCTTCGCTCCAATAGCGAGTTTGTACCACTGTGCGTTTCTGCGCTGGCGCGAGCACGAGCCGACTGGTTATACGGCATCAATATGACCCGCGCGTACACCATTCTCGGTCGTAATGCGGGTTATCAGGGCGTGCTTTCCGTGGGCCGCGTGCAGACGCCCGTGCTCGGGCTGGTGGTGCGCCGCGATGAAGAAATTGAAAACTTCGTGGCGAAAGACTTCTTTGAAGTCAAAGCGCATATCGTGACACCTGCCGATGAGCGGTTTACCGCTATCTGGCAACCGAGCGAAGCGTGTGAACCGTACCAGGATGAAGAAGGGCGCTTGTTACATCGTCCGCTGGCGGAGCATGTGGTCAACCGCATCAGCGGCCAACCGGCTATTGTCACCAGCTATAACGATAAACGGGAATCAGAATCCGCACCGCTGCCGTTTTCGCTTTCGGCGTTGCAGATTGAAGCGGCTAAACGCTTTGGTCTGAGTGCGCAGAACGTGCTTGATATCTGCCAGAAGTTGTACGAAACGCACAAGCTAATCACTTATCCGCGTTCCGATTGTCGCTATCTGCCAGAAGAGCATTTTGCCGGACGCCACGCGGTGATGAATGCTATCGGCGTCCATGCGCCGGATCTGTTGCCGCAACCAGTGGTAGATCCAGATATACGCAACCGCTGTTGGGATGACAAAAAGGTCGATGCGCACCACGCCATCATCCCGACCGCGAGGAGTTCTGCCATCAACCTGACGGAAAACGAGGCGAAGGTCTATAACCTGATTGCTCGTCAGTATTTGATGCAGTTCTGTCCGGACGCGGTGTTCCGCAAGTGTGTTATCGAACTGGAAATAGCCAAAGGCAAATTTGTCGCTAAAGCCCGTTTTCTTGCTGAAACAGGCTGGCGCACACTGTTAGGCAGCAAAGAGCGCGATGAAGAAAACGACGGCACGCCACTGCCTGTGGTGGCGAAAGGCGATGAGTTGCTGTGTGAAAAAGGTGAAGTGGTAGAGCGGCAAACCCAGCCGCCGCGCCATTTTACCGATGCAACACTGCTTTCGGCGATGACCGGGATCGCGCGCTTTGTGCAGGACAAAGATCTGAAAAAGATCCTTCGTGCCACCGATGGTCTGGGGACAGAAGCAACCCGTGCCGGGATTATTGAACTGCTGTTCAAGCGTGGCTTTCTGACCAAAAAAGGGCGCTATATCCACTCCACCGACGCCGGAAAAGCGTTATTCCATTCACTGCCAGAAATGGCTACGCGACCGGACATGACCGCGCACTGGGAATCGGTGCTGACGCAAATCAGCGAAAAGCAGTGCCGCTACCAGGACTTTATGCAACCGCTGGTGGGGACGCTGTATCAGCTAATTGATCAAGCCAAACGTACACCGGTGCGGCAGTTTCGCGGCATAGTGGCTCCAGATGGCGGAGAAGGAAATAAAAAGACTTCATCACGTAAGCGAGCAGCGAAAAAAAGCCCGCCAGCAGCAGAGGCGGGCAGTGGAGTGATAATGTAATGCTCTGATGCAGTCAGTTTTCGTAGGCCAGATAAGGCGTTCACGCCGCATCTGGCATAAACGCCTGAAACGGCGCTAATGACTTAAATCACACCCTGCGCCAGCATCGCATCGGCAACCTTCACAAAACCGGCAATGTTCGCGCCCTGCACGTAGTTGGTTTGCTCACCTTCACCACCATGCTCAACACAGGCATGGTGGATATCCAGCATGATGTGATGCAAACGTGCGTCAACTTTCTCGGCTTTCCAGCCCAGGCGCGCAGCGTTTTGCGCCATTTCCAGGCCGGATGTAGCTACGCCACCAGCATTAGCCGCTTTACCCGGTGCAAACAGTACGCCTGCCTGCTGGAACAGTTCAGTCGCTTCGATGGTGGTCGGCATATTTGCCCCTTCGGCGACGGCTTTAACGCCATTGGCGATAAGCTGATGCGCGGCGTCTACATCCAGTTCGTTCTGGGTGGCGCAAGGCAGGGCGATATCAACTGGTACAGACCACGGCTGTTGGCCTTCGAGATAGACCAGACCAAATTCTTTGGCGTAATCTGCCACACGACCATCGCGGCTGGCTTTGATTTCGATAAGACGCGCCAGTTTCTCTTTCGTGAATCCGCTTTCATCAACGACAGTGCCACTGGAGTCTGACGCAGTGATCACACGAGCACCAAATTCCATCGCTTTTTCGATAGCGTACTGAGCGACGTTGCCGGAGCCAGAAACGGAAACGCGCATCCCTTCAAAACCCATACCGTGGCGTTTTAGCATTGCTTCTGTGAAATAAACCAGACCGTAGCCGGTTGCTTCCGGGCGAATAAGACTGCCGCCAAAAGAAAGCCCCTTACCGGTGAAGACGCAGGCGGTATTGTTGGAGAGCTTTTTCATCATCCCCGCCATAAAGCCGACTTCACGACCACCAACGCCGATATCGCCCGCCGGAACGTCGGTATCTGCGCCCAGGTGGCGATACAGTTCAGTCATTAGCGCCTGGCAGAACCGCATCACTTCGCCTTCGCTTTTCCCTTTCGGGTCAAAATCGCTGCCGCCTTTACCACCGCCCATCGGCAGAGTTGTCAGGGCATTTTTGAAGGTTTGCTCGAAGCCGAGAAATTTGAGAATGGAGAGGTTAACTGACGGATGGAAACGCATACCGCCTTTGTACGGGCCGATGGCGGAGCTGAACTGCACGCGCCATGCACGGTTGACCTGCACCTGGTTGCGATCGTCAACCCATACCACGCGAAACTGGATCACGCGCTCCGGCTCAACCAAGCGCTCCAGTAATGACATTTGGCGATATTTTGGATTTTGTTCAAGAAAAGGCCAGAGTGTGGTCATTACTTCACGAACGGCTTGCGCGAACTCGGTTTGATTCGGGTCGCGCTTTTGGACATGGTTGAGGAATGACTCCAGAGAATATGTCTGATCCATAGATATAAAACCCTTATATATTAATACGATTATGCTTATGTTGTTTATGTCATGTGCTTTTGCAGTTTTCGACTATACCATCAAGAATGTGACGGTAAGCAAGAAAAAAATGACTCACGAAAGCAAATTAATAACGGGAGAAATCTCATAACCAAAAGCGATAACTCAGACGCTAAAGTTTTGCCGCCAGGCTACCGTTATCAGTAACAGAGACAAAACGTTAAGGAGTTCCCTGTGAGTCGAGCATTGTTCGCCGTAGCATTGGCATTTCCATTCATTGCACTGGCTAACCCGCATTATCGTCCGGACGTGGAGGTGAACGTACCGCCAGAAGTGTTCAGTTCAGGCGGGCAGTCAGCGCAGCCCTGTAATCAGTGCTGCGTCTATCAGGATCAAAACTATTCTGAAGGGGCGGTAATTAAAGCCGAAGGAATACTGCTGCAATGCCAGCGGGATGACAAAACTCTTAGCACTAATCCGCTGGTCTGGCGGCGCGTAAAGCCATAAACGCCTTTAATAGTGGAATGTCAGCAGGGGCCAGCGGATATTGCAGAGCCTCTTCAGGTGAGCACCAGACCAGCGCCTGATGTTCATGTGCCTGTAACGTCCCGTGGAAGTGGGGTACGTGCCAGGCATGAAGATGGATAATCCGCCCCGACACTTCTCGCTGATGGCTGGCAACATACTCACCCACAGTTGCTTCGATGCCCAATTCTTCGCGTAACTCACGCACCAGCGCCTGCCGCTGGCTTTCATCCGGCTCGACTTTACCACCGGCAAACTCCCATAATCCCGCCTGATCGCTATGGGCGGGGCGTTGAGCGAGTAAAATTTTGCCATCACGTTCGATGATGGCGGCAACAACTTCAATCATATTCATAAATTACACACGGGCAGATAAGCGAAAAATGCCATAATATCCGCACTGTTGCTCAATCAGAAAGGCTTTATATTTAAGGAGTGCCTGTGTTAGACCGCCATCTTCATCCCCGAATTAAACCTTTGTTGCATCAGTGTGTGAAGGTGCTGGATAAACCCGGCATTACGCCAGATGGTTTAACATTAGTGGGATTTGCCATCGGCGTGCTGGCACTGCCGTTTCTGGCGCTGGGCTGGTATCTGGCGGCGCTAATCGTCATTTTGTTGAACAGGCTGCTTGATGGTCTGGACGGCGCGTTGGCGCGGCGAAGAGGACTTACCGACGCGGGTGGCTTTCTCGATATTTCTCTCGATTTTCTTTTTTACGCACTGGTGCCTTTTGGGTTTATCCTCGCCGCACCGGAGCAAAACGCGCTGGCAGGCGGCTGGCTGCTGTTTGCGTTTATCGGCACGGGCAGCAGTTTTCTCGCTTTTGCTGCGCTGGCGGCGAAACATCAGATTGATAATCCCGGTTATGCGCATAAATCGTTTTATTATCTGGGCGGGTTAACCGAAGGCAGCGAGACGATTTTGCTGTTTGTTCTGAGTTGCCTCTTGCCAGCTTATTTTCCGTGGTTTGCGTGGGTATTTGGTGCGTTGTGCTGGATGACGACCTTTACGCGGGTGTGGAGTGGGTATCTGACGCTGAAGTCGCTCCAGCGCCAGTAATTGCAATGTTATTTGCTGCTGTCCGGGCCGCGCTCACCGGTTGCTACGGGATTTTTCGGATCGCTGCTCCATTCATACCAGCCGCCATCATATACGGAGACGTTATTCCAGCCCATTGCTCGTGCGTACATAAAGGTTTCGGACGCGCGCCAGCCGGTGCCGCAGTAGAATGAAACTTGCTGATCTGGTTTGATATTCCATGCTTTCCACATAGCGGCAATATCATCGGCGCTACGCATGGTGCCATCCGGGTTATGGAAATCCTCCATATGCGTCGAGTCGCTACCAGCGTGTCCCCAACGGGCTCCGGCTATTTCACCTTTTGGCTTAATATAGCTGTAACCACTGGTCGTACCGATAAATTCTGGCCACGAACGAATGCTCACCAGCGATGCATCCTGGCGATGCAGCAGCCCACGGGCCTGTTCCATATCAAGCATCAACTGCGGTTGCGCCGGGATCTTCACGCCGAAATCCGGTTCAGCTTTCACTTTCGGTGGCGTTCCGCGCTCAACAGGCAGTCCCGCGTCGGACCAGGTTTGCCAGCCGCCGTCCAGCAGGCGCACATCTTTCACCCCTGCATAGAGCATAATCTGTGCTACACGCGCTGCTGCGTATACATCACGACCATATAGAATCACCGTGGTGTCATGACGAATGCCATGCTTTGCCAGCATCGCTTTCAGTTGCTCATCAGAGACTTTATTCCACAGCGGTTCGCTTTCCACTTCGTTGGTGTCAATGTAATCCGCGCCAGGAATATGGCTGATAAGATAAAGTTTCGGTGCGCCCCAGGCTGCTTCAATGACTTTCCAGTCACCGGCAGGTTTCGCTGTAACGTCTTTTCCTTGTTGCAGGTCATGCAGCCATTGCGGATAAACCAGCTGCTCAAAGTGCGGCAGTTTTTGCAGACGGGAAGGTTCGCTTAGCGCGTCACTCAAAATGGAGATATGCGTAAAACCTGCTTTTTGCAGTCGCGTTTTGACGGCGTCGACATCTTTGTCATTACCGTACAGCGCCACCGGAGCGTCGGTTTTCAGGTTATGTAGCTTGATCCACGCGTTGAGCTGTTCGGTGCTCATTTTGTCGAGCCAGCTAGCAGAAAGGTTTAAGGCGGCAGGTTCATGACCGGAAGGGCCATTTAAGGTTTGTGGCCAGCCGTTATAAAACGCGCTGGGGCGAGTATCTATCGCTTTGCCATTTTGTTGTTGAAGCTGGTCAAGAGTAAGAGGCTTCGCCAGTTCAGCGGCCCACGAAGAAGCGCAAGCCAGCCCTAAAGCCATTGCCAGCGCGGTCATTTGAGAAACACGTTTCATCGAAAATCCCGACATTGTAGTTTTGAGTGCGCCATTCTGAACTGACACATTGGGAAAAACTTTGCGTTATCGCAGTTTGTTGTAATTTTCTGACCACTGCGCCATATCCAGAACAGAACTATCAGCAGGAACATCCTGGAGATCGTGCGTTACCTGAACGACGGGGATCGCCAGTTCGCGAACTTCGCTGAACACCCACTGGCGAAAATTATCGCGCAGAGCCACATCAAGACGGCTGAACGGCTCATCCAGGAGTAACGCTTTTGGCTGGGCGAGAAGGGCGCGTAGCAGAGCAACGCGCGCTCGCTGACCGCCAGACAAAGTGGCAGGATCCTGATGGAAAGCTCCGTCAAGGCCTGAACGCTCAAGTGCATCATTCACGGCATTACGTCGGGCATTCCCCTTAAGTGTCTCCGGTAGCGCCAGCAGTAAATTTTGCCCGACGCTGAACTGGTCAAATAACAGTGCATCCTGGAAAAGAATGCCAATCTGACGCTGTGCGGTGGGTAGCATGTCAATCCGTTGCTCATTGAGCCATAGCTCACCTGCACAAGAAAACTGTCCGGCCAGCGCACCAATCATCCATGAAAACAGTGTAGATTTTCCACAGCCAGACGGCCCCATTAACGTGACAATGTCACCTTTATCCACCGTAAAGTTAACGTTTGTCAGCAAGCGGCTTTCTGGTAAACGTAGCGAAACATTTTTCACGCAGAGCATTAGCGGAGTCCTTGTCTGACATAACCTACCCATTTTGCGACTAACGCGGTCAGGGCAAAAATAATAAGCGGCAACAGTAGTTGCCATAAAGCCTGGGCGGCGAGAATGCCGTTGCTGCCGCCGCTGCTTAATGCCACCGCTTCAGTGGTGAGTGTCGGAAAACGCCCCGCGCCCAGCCACAGCGTCGGCATATACTGCGCAATACTGACTGAAAATCCCACCGCGAAGGTAATCAGCGCAGGGCGCAACATGAGTGGGCATTTCACGTAAAAGAAGATTTTGGCCCGCGACCAGCCCAGTGTTTGCGCAATCAAAATTAACCGTGAATCAATGCGCTGCCAGGCGGGTTGCAGGATAAACAGCATCCACGGCATTACCCACAGCAGATGCCCCCAGACCACCGCTGTCCAGTTCCCATCTATGTTCAGCCATAGCGCCAGCATGTACTGGCCCGCCACCAGCGGCAGAGCGGGTAATAAAATGGGCAACCAGAGCCACAACTGGCGACGCTTTGCCCCCCATTCCAGCCACAGCAGTAACAGGACCAAAGCGATAAACGTCGCCACCAGCCCCATTGTCAGGCTGTTGATGAGCGCTTCACTATTGATCGTCGACTGATCCGCGAGGATCGCCAGCAGAACCACACACAGCACACCGGTTAAGGGTAAAAAAATCGCCAGCGTAATCCCTGGCAATAAAGGCGTGGCAGGCTTACGAACGCCATCGTCCTGGGGGATCGTGCGTCGCCAGGCGCGCCATAACAGATAACCCAGCAAAACGTAGGCGGCGAGTAACAGCATCAGCAGCAGGCTGGCAAGCGCGCCTTTTGTCTGTTGGTCAATGCCACCCTGGGTTAGCCACTGCCAGCTAATTACCGCCAGCGTCGGTGGATTACCCGGCCCGAGAATAATTGCCACATCCACGACCGACAACGACCATGCCACAATAGCCAGCATCGCCATTGCCAGTGCAGGCGCGACGGAGGGCAACAACAACCAGTTCAGACATTGCCAGCGGCTGTAGCCCAGCGAATCCAGTACAATAACCTGCTGCAACAGCCGTTTCTCGCTCAATACTGCCGCTAAGATCCACAGCAGAAATGCGCTTTCTTTCACCGCCAGGGTAAGGCCCAGCCCAATACCCAATTTATCCATCGGCGGAGTGAGAAAAGGAAAAACCTGATAAACCAGGCCACCTTCAGCAAACAGCAACAGGGCGCTGGTGGCAAAAGCCACATGGGGGATGGCGAGCAGCCACGGCAGACGGGCGCACATACGCGGCCATTTCGGCCCCGGCCACAGCGCGACTATCACCAGCAGGGCAATAAACAAAGCGCCGACCGCCGCGATGGTTGTCGATACCAGCGTTGCCAGTAAGGCCTGCGGTAACTGCGGATCGGCAAATAACGCATGCCAGTGTGCCAACGACAAAGCAGGCGATATCAGCGTGAGAGCTGCCGGGATCAGCGGTGCATAAATCACCACCACCATCGCCCACAGCAACAAGATTAATGCGTACCGTAACGGCGTAGCCATTCTTGTTCCAGCGCATTTACCCAGCCAGCATGCGGTTCCGCCAGTACCGGCGGCAGATCCTGCGGCATTCTTGATTGCAATGTTTCACGCTGCCCGTCAGGCAGTTTTTGTGGATCGAGAACCGATGGATCGCCCCATACAGCAGGATCTGCCTTACGCAGCTGTGCATCAGGTGAGAGCAGGAAATTGGCAACCACCTTCGCCGCAGCACTGGCATTCGCGTTGACCGGAACGGTGACAAAATGCACGTTGCCAATCATCCCCTCGTTAAAACCAAAACTGTAACTGCTTGCCGGCAAATCGCCACTGGCGATTTTTTGCTGGGCATGTGCAGGATTAAAGGTCAGCGACAGGCGCAATGTGCCAGCTTTCAGCAGAGCATCCATCCGCGCGGGCGAAGGTGGGAAATCCTTTCCTTCGCGCCATAAATACGGATGCAGCGCATCAAGATATTGCCACAAGGGCGCAGTGATACGGGCGAAAGTCGCATCGTTCGGCGCTTCTTTTAATGCTGCGGGATCTGGCGTCAGCATAATCAGTAACTGTTCAAGAAATGCGGTGCCAGTAAAGTCTGGCAGGCGCGGATAGGTAACCGTGCCAGGATTGGCTTTAGCAAATTCCAGTAAGTCTTGCGGTGTTTGTGGTGGCTGTGGCGTAACATCGCGGCGGGCGATAAACGTCAGTTGTGCGCCGCCCCACGGTGATTCTGCGCCTTCGACAGGTACAGAAAAATCTTCCCGTACCGGCAGTTGTGTATCGACATAACGCCAGTTTGGCAGAGTCTCAGCCCAGCCGGTTTGCAGTAAATTGGCCTCTTTTAAGGTGCGGAAGTTTTCGCCGTTCACCCAGAGCAGATCCACCGAGCCGCCCGTTTTACGTCCGGCAGCAGCTTCGGTCTGAATGCGCTTCACCGCGTCTGCGGCATCTGCCAGACGGACAATCTTCAGGTTTATATCATAATGGTTTTTCATCTCGCCGCTAACCCAGTCGAGATAGCGGTTAATTGCGGTATCGCCGCCCCAGGCGTTAAACCAGACGGTTTGCCCTTTGGCCTCATTTTTAATTTCCTGCCAGTCACTGGCATGTGTTGCCAGAGAAAACAGCGATAACAATCCCAGCAACCACCCACAATGGCGCATCATCTCTCCTTAAGAACGTTTTTCAGGAATACGGCACAGCCCCTGAGCGGGAATGTCCATGGCAGAATTAAAACGGGCTGACAGATTTTGCAGGCCGATCAATGCCGTCAGTTCGGTGAGCGCCTGAGCGTCAAAATGCGTAGCCAGTCGGGTACGCAGGGCTGCATCGACTGTTGGTGGCGTTACGCTGGCGGCTTCGGCGTACTCCAGCGCCAGCCGTTCTTCATCGCTAAAGAGCAGGCTTTGCCGCCAGTCAGCCACTGCCAGCAGTTTATCGGTGCTGCCAGTGCGCTCGGCGACTTTCATACTGGTGATATCCACGCAAAACTCACACAGGCACATTTGCGCAATGCGTGCGCTGACAAGCGATCGCACTACCGGATCCAGCGGTGAGCGTTTACGCTCCAGCCAACCGACAAACATCGACACCAGATAAAAGATAAACGGGATCCGTCCCCACCAGCGAATTGGACTTAGCACCTCGCCGTAATGGCGACGATGCAGCCACGCCTGCGGACGTAAACTTAAAGGAATTTTGCTAAGCGGTGGTAAACCCATCAGGCATTCCTCTTCTGGCGTTCAAGCCATATTTTTTTCGCCATAAAAATCACCACGGTCAGGGCAAACAGAATAAACAGTCCGGTGACAAACCAGAAGGTACCGCCCGTTAACATACTGCCCGCCCAGGAATAAACAATAGTCGCCGGTAACTGACCAAGCCCGGTGGCGATAAAAAACGAGCGAAAACGTATTGACGTCAAACCGGCAGCATAGCTGATTGGATCGAAAGGGACAAAAGGCAATAACCGACATACCAGGATAGTGTGTTTGCCGTAGCGAGTGAAAAAGCCGTCCATACTGTCAAGCACGGTTTTACCGGTTAATTTTTCCACCACTTCGCGGCCCATCACTCTGGCGATAAAAAAGCATAGCGCCGCGCCTGCCATAGAACTGGTCCACGACAGCAAGCCACCCCAGAACGCGCCAAACAACGACGCATTAGCAAAGGTAATTAAAAACGCAGGCAGCGGTGCAGCAATGGCCTGTAAAATCATCAAAATGAACGAGACAACGGCTGCCAGTGCGCCGTAAGACTGAATAAAGCGCTCTATACCCTGTTGGTCCACGGCGGCAAACGCCGCAACGCTGCGATTGATAAACTGATGGACGCCGGGAAGCAGTGCCCATGCCAGCAGCATAGCGAACAACAGGATGATGAGGGTTATACGGTAGTACCAGATTTTACGCGATTGCATCTTCATCATCCTTTATCGTGGCTTTATTCGGTGATTTTAAAGGTAACCGTAGCCAGCGTGTTATCTGCCGGGAGAACCGAGGCATTGCCTTTGAATTGCACTTCACCACGTTTTTCCACCGCACCATAAGTGTATGTTGCATTGCTGACGATGCCGACCGGGCAGCTATCCAGACATACCAGGCAGCCCGTTTTCTTCTCTTCTGCGGCGGCTAAATTACCGCCAAAGCGCATGTCCAGTTTCTTGCCATTACTGTCAACAATCACTTCATCGAAGGAATACGCTTTTGCTGCCCCTTGCCAGTTGACCGAAATATCCAGTTTGCTGCCCGCTACATGAGTCGTTTCTTTATTCTCCATGGTCATGTTTTCGCCCGGGATACCACCGGCTTGTTTCAGTGCTTCATAAAATGCTTTCGGGGTCGCATAACCCATAAACAGCGATTTATGTCCGTTGGAGCCATCTTTAAACACTATGCCGTGTCGAGTGTCGTCTGTCAGGAAACGGCCATTAATTTGTACCAGCATGGTGACCGTATGGTTATTGTTATCGACACGCAGTGGTTGGCTGTCTGAAAGCCCGTCGTATTCCACTTTTGCTGCCGCATTCTCTTTTTGATCGCAGCCACTAAGCCCGGCAACGGCCAGTAAACACAGTGCAGCCAGTCCTTTTTTCCATGACGCTGAATAATGTTGCAACATCGTTCTATCCTTCATTTTTTGGGTGAGTAAGTGGGCTGCGGCGCGAAGCAGACAGATCCACGTGTTTGTGTCGGGCGTAGAGTTTGGCAAGCTGGACGAGAATAAACAGTGCCAGGCCCGCCAGACAGAGTTGTAAAATAAAGCGCAGCGTAATGCCTTCACTGGCGAGATCGCTGGCCATCACGGTATAAATAACGATACCGGGCAGGGTAGTGAGTGCCGAAATAAAGGTATAAGGCCAGAAGGCGATAGTGGTTAATCCGTAGGCGTAATTTTGAATATTGTAAGGAAACAGCGGGATTAAGCGGGTAAGAATTAAAAAATCGATACCGTTATGTGCAATGCCTTTTTCAATGGCCAGGAAGGTATGGCTGTGACCAACGTATTTCAGCAATAAATCGCGCCCCAAAAAGCGTGCCAACAGGAATGAACTCGAGGAGGCCAGCGTGGCGGCAATTAATGAGAGTAGTGTCCCTAAGATCGGGCCAAAAACTATGCCTCCAGCGATCACCAGTATGCTTCCTGGTAACAGAAAGAGGGTGGCAATGATGAATAACACAATATAAAGGCAATAACCGAACAATCCGCTCTGGCGAATGAGAGTTTGTAAGTGGGGTAAATCGGTGAGCAGATCGAATAAACCGCAAGCGTGGATAGCGTAAATGACCAGCGCAAAAATAAAACAGGCAAAAAGAAATTTACGCTCAGCGTTCATTGTGGAGTTTCCTATATCAAACTTGATAATAGAGAAGTGGTCAGACAACTAAAAACGCTGTGACGGTATAACAAAGGACGACAAGCAACAAATCATTACTGACAGTTTGTTGATTTTTCTCAAGGTTAATTCTCCTGACTCCGTTTGAGCCAGGAGAGCAGCTAAATTAGCGGCGGAAGGTCGCCCACACAGGCGCGTGATCGGACGGTTTTTCCATGCTGCGGATTTCATAGTCGATGCCGGTTTCTACGCAACAGTCTGCCAGCGGTTGGCTGGCGAGCAGCAGGTCGATACGCAGACCACGGTTATCGTCAAAACCTTTTGAGCGGTAATCAAACCATGAGAAACGATCTGCTGTTTCCGGATTCGCATGGCGGAAGGTATCCACCAGCCCCCAACTTATCAGCCTGTCCATCCATTCACGTTCTTCAGGTAGGAAAGAACATTTACCAGTACGCAGCCAGCGTTTGCGGTTCTCTTCGCCAATGCCGATATCCAGGTCGGTAGGACTGATATTCATATCGCCCATAATCAGCACCGGATTTTCACGCTTGAGTTCGGTTTCCAAATAATTTTGCAGATTCTGATAAAACTGCGCCTTCGCCGGGAATTTTATCGGATGGTCGCGGCTTTCACCCTGCGGGAAGTAACCGTTGATCACGGTGACATTGCCCAGCGGCGAGGGGATTTCCGCCATAATAATTCGCCGCTGCGCCTCTTCGCCGTCGTCAGGGAAGCCGCGACGCACGGCAATCGGCGTCTCTTTGGTCAGCAGCGCCACGCCATAATGGCCTTTCTGCCCGTGATAAAACACGTTGTAGCCGAGCTTCGCCACCTCTTCGAGCGGAAACATATCGTCATGAACTTTTGTCTCCTGCAGGCCAATCACATCCGGTTGGTGCTTTTCGACGATGGCTTCAAGCTGGTGAGGTCTGGCGCGCAGGCCGTTGATATTAAAAGAGACAAATTTCATAGTCGCTGCCATTTATTCAGATAAAGAGTGCGTGGATGGTAGCAGAATTTCGCTTTGCTTACCGCCTGTTGTTAAGTGATTTGATCGATAGTTGTTAATGATGTCAACGATGGCGCAAAAAATGCCCGCTTTTGGTGCGCGCTGCGTCAGAATGGCGCAGTAATTTCCAGTAAATTTCGTCAATGATCACAATTCCAGAATTATATTTTACTTTTGCATAATATTGCGTTTTTTATTCTTTCTATTCACCATCATTGCAAGCATATTCACTTTTTATGCACTTTAAATGCATAGCGTACAGTTATAACTCCTTGATTATCAGTTAATCGCCCCCTTTTATGCAATTTTATCACTGGCTGGCACGAACCCTGCAATCTACATTTACAGCGCAAACATTACTTATTATTAACATATAAATAACGAATTATTTACTGTAGAGGTCGCTATGTCTCAGCCAATTACGCGTGAAAACTTTGATGAATGGATGATACCTGTTTACGCTCCGGCACCATTTATTCCGGTACGTGGCGAAGGTTCGCGCTTGTGGGATCAGCAGGGGAAAGAGTATATCGACTTCGCGGGTGGCATTGCGGTGAACGCACTGGGCCATGCGCACCCGGAACTGCGCGAGGCGCTGAACGAACAGGCGAGTAAGTTCTGGCATACCGGTAATGGTTACACCAACGAGCCGGTACTGCGACTGGCGAAAAAATTGATCGACGCCACTTTTGCCGATCGCGTGTTCTTCTGTAACTCTGGTGCGGAAGCCAATGAAGCGGCGCTCAAACTGGCACGTAAATTCGCTCACGACCGCTTCGGCAGCCATAAGAGCGGCATCGTGGCGTTTAAAAATGCGTTCCACGGGCGCACGCTGTTTACCGTCAGCGCGGGCGGACAGCCAGCCTATTCACAGGATTTTGCGCCACTGCCGCCGGATATTCGTCATGCTGCATATAACGATATTAACTCTGCCAGTGCGCTGATTGACGACTCTACCTGTGCGGTGATTGTCGAACCCATTCAGGGAGAAGGTGGTGTGGTGCCAGCCAGCAACGCATTTTTACAGGGACTTCGCGAACTGTGTGACCGCCACAACGCATTGCTGATTTTTGATGAAGTACAAACGGGCGTCGGGCGTACCGGGGAACTGTATGCCTATATGCACTACGGCGTGACGCCTGATCTGTTAACTACCGCCAAAGCGCTGGGCGGCGGTTTCCCCGTTGGCGCTCTGTTGGCAACCGAAGGGTGCGCCAGCGTGATGACTGTTGGCACCCACGGCACCACCTATGGCGGTAATCCGCTGGCCTCGGCGGTGGCAGGCAAAGTGCTGGATCTCATCAACACGCCAGAGATGCTTAATGGCGTTAAACAGCGTCATGACTGGTTTGTTGAGCGTCTTAATACCATTAATCACCGCTATGGTTTGTTCAGTGAAGTTCGCGGCTTAGGTCTTTTAATTGGCTGTGTACTGAATGTTGATTACGCCGGGCAAGCGAAACAAATTTCTCAGGAAGCGGCGAAAGCAGGCGTGATGGTACTGATTGCGGGTGGCAACGTGGTGCGTTTTGCGCCTGCGCTCAACGTCAGCGAAGAAGAGGTGACGACCGGACTGGATCGCTTTGCAGCTGCTTGCGAACACTTTGTTAGCCGAGGTTCATCATGATGGTCATCCGTCCCGTTGAACGCACTGATGTCTCAGCGTTAATGCAGCTTGCCAGCAAAACGGGCGGCGGCCTGACGTCGCTTCCCGCCAATGAAGCCACGCTTTCGGCGCGTATTGAAAGGGCAATCAAAACCTGGCAAGGCGAACTGCCCAAAAGTGAGCAGGGCTATGTGTTTGTACTGGAAGATAGTGAGACAGGCACTGTGGCGGGAATTTGCGCTATAGAGGTTGCGGTTGGTCTGAACGATCCCTGGTATAACTATCGCGTCGGCACGCTGGTTCACGCTTCGAAAGAGCTGAATGTCTATAACGCGTTGCCGACGCTGTTTCTCAGTAACGATCACACCGGCAGCAGCGAGCTGTGCACGCTATTTCTCGATCCGGAGTGGCGCAAAGAGGGCAACGGCTATTTGCTGTCGAAATCGCGCTTTATGTTTATGGCGGCTTTTCGCGACAAGTTTAATGACAAAGTGGTCGCCGAAATGCGCGGGGTGATAGACGAACACGGCTATTCACCGTTCTGGCAAAGCCTCGGTAAACGCTTCTTTTCGATGGATTTTAGCCGCGCCGATTTTCTCTGCGGCACCGGGCAAAAGGCGTTTATTGCAGAACTGATGCCGAAACATCCGATCTATACCCACTTTTTATCCCAGGAAGCGCAGGACGTCATCGGTCAGGTACATCCGCAGACCGCGCCTGCCCGCGCGGTGCTGGAGAAAGAAGGTTTTCGCTACCGTAACTATATCGACATTTTTGACGGCGGGCCGACGCTTGAGTGTGACATCGACCGCGTGCGAGCCATTCGCAAAAGTCGGCTGGTGGAAGTGGCAGAAGGTCAGCCTGCGCAGGGCGAATTCCCGGCCTGCCTGGTCGCCAATGAAAATTATCACCATTTCCGCGTGGTGCTGGTGCGTACCGATCCAGCGACCGAGCGTTTGATTTTAACCGCCGCACAACTGGATGCCCTCAAATGCCACGCAGGGGATCGCGTTCGTCTGGTGCGCCTTTGCGCAGAGGAGAAAACAGCATGACTTTATGGATCAACGGTGACTGGGTTACGGGCCAGGGCGCATTGCGTGTGAAGTGTAATCCGGTGTCGGGCGAGGTGCTATGGCAAGGCAATGATGCCGATGCCGCTCAGGTCGAGCAGGCTTGTCGGGCTGCCCGAGCGGCGTTTCCGCGCTGGGCGCGACTCTCCTTTGGCGATCGTCAGGTAAGAGTTGAACGCTTTGCCGGATTGCTGGAAAGCAATAAAGCCGAATTAACCGCGATTATTGCCAGAGAAACCGGTAAGCCGCGATGGGAAGCGGCAACCGAAGTGACGGCGATGATCAATAAAATCGCGATATCAATTAAGGCGTATCACGTTCGTACCGGCGAGCAGCGTAGCGAAATGCCGGACGGCGCGGCGAGCCTGCGACATCGCCCACACGGCGTGCTGGCTGTGTTTGGGCCGTATAATTTCCCCGGGCATCTGCCGAACGGGCATATCGTTCCGGCATTGCTGGCAGGTAACACAATTATCTTTAAACCCAGCGAACTGACACCCTGGAGCGGCGAAGTGGTAATGCGCTTATGGCAGCAGGCTGGCTTGCCGCCGGGCGTGCTGAACCTGGTGCAGGGCGGGCGTGAAACAGGGCAGGCGCTGAGTGCGCTGGATGATCTCGACGGCTTGCTGTTTACCGGCAGCGCCAATACCGGCTACCAGTTACATCGCCAGCTCTCTGGTCAGCCGGAGAAAATTCTCGCCCTTGAGATGGGTGGTAATAACCCGCTAATAATCGATGAGGTGACGGATATCGATGCCGCTGTCCATCTGACTATTCAGTCAGCATTTGTCACTGCCGGGCAACGGTGTACCTGCGCCCGCCGTTTATTGCTTAAAAGCGGGGCGCAGGGCGATGCATTTCTTGCCCGTCTGGTTGCCGTCAGCCAGCGATTAACGCCGGGCAACTGGGACGATGAACCCCAACCGTTTATTGGCGGGCTGATATCAGAGCAGGCCGCACAGCAGGTGGTTACTGCCTGGCAGGAGCTGGAAGCGATGGGTGGACGAACCCTACTTGCGCCACGTTTACTGCGCGCAGGAACATCGTTGCTTACGCCGGGGATCGTTGAAATGACGGGCGTTGCTGGCGTGCCGGATGAAGAAGTGTTCGGGCCACTATTGCGCGTCTGGCGTTATGACAATTTCGATGAAGCGATTCGAATGGCGAATAACACCCGCTTTGGCCTCTCTTGCGGGCTGGTTTCCCCCGAGCGGGAAAAATTCGAACAACTGTTGCTGGAAGCGCGAGCGGGGATTGTTAACTGGAATAAACCGCTTACCGGTGCTGCCAGTACCGCGCCATTCGGCGGTATTGGCGCTTCCGGTAACCATCGCCCCAGCGCCTGGTATGCCGCCGATTACTGCGCCTGGCCGATGGCAAGCCTGGAGTCAGACTCGTTAACGTTGCCCGCCACGCTTAACCCAGGTCTGGATTTTTCCGAGGAGGTGGAGCGATGAACGCCTGGGAAGTCAATTTCGACGGACTGGTGGGGCTGACGCATCATTACGCGGGCCTGTCGTTTGGTAATGAAGCTTCTACCAGTCACCGTTTTCAGGTGTCTAACCCACGACTGGCGGCGAAACAGGGCTTACTGAAAATGAAAGCCCTTGCCGATTTGGGATTTCCCCAGGCGGTGATCCCACCGCACGAGCGCCCGTTTATTCCGGTTTTACGTCAGTTGGGATTCAGTGGTAGCGATGAGCAGGTACTGGAAAAGGTTGCACGCCAGGCACCGCAATGGCTTTCCAGCGTCAGTTCTGCTTCGCCAATGTGGGTAGCCAATGCAGCCACGGTAGCGCCATCTGCCGATACGCTGGATGGCAAAGTGCATCTCACCGTTGCCAACCTGAACAATAAATTTCACCGTTCGCTGGAAGCGCCTGTGACCGAATCGCTGTTAAAAGCGATTTTCAACGAGGAGAAAAAATTCGCTATCCATTCGGCGTTGCCACAGGTGGCCTTGCTCGGTGACGAGGGGGCGGCAAACCACAATCGTCTCGGCGGCCATTATGGTGAACCGGGTATTCAGCTTTTTGTCTACGGGCGAGAAGAGGGCAATGTTTCCCGACCTTCCCGCTATCCGGCGCGGCAGACCCGCGAAGCCAGCGAAGCGGTGGCAAGGCTGAATCAGGTGAATCCCCAACAGGTGATTTTCGCCCAGCAAAACCCGGATGTTATCGACCAGGGCGTTTTTCATAATGATGTGATTGCCGTAAGTAACCGTCAGGTGCTGTTTTGCCATCAGCAGGCGTTCGCTCGCCAGGCGCAATTACTGGCAAATCTGCGTGCGCGGGTAAACGGTTTTATGGCGATAGAAGTTCCGGCGACTCAGGTTTCCGTGTCAGATGCGGTGTCTACATATCTGTTTAACAGCCAGTTGTTGAGCCGTAATGATGGTTCCATGGTTTTGGTGCTGCCGCAGGAGTGTCGGGAACATGCGGGAGTATGGCGTTATCTCAATGAATTGCTTGCTGCTGATAACCCAATAAGCTCACTGAAAGTCTTTGATTTACGTGAAAGCATGGCAAACGGCGGCGGTCCGGCGTGCCTGCGGTTGCGCGTGGTGTTGACAGAAGAAGAGCGACGGGCGGTAAATCCGGCGGTGATGATGAACGATACCTTGTTTAGTGCCCTCAATGACTGGGTGGATCGTTACTACCGCGATCATCTTACTGCTGCGGATCTTGCCGATCCGCTGCTGCTGCGCGAAGGAAGGGAAGCACTGGATACACTGACTCAATTATTGGATCTTGGTTCGGTTTATCCGTTCCAGCGTGAGGGAGGGGGCAATGGATAATTTTCTTGCTCTAACCTTAACGGGTAAAAAACCGGTTATCACCGAGCGAGAAATCAACGGTGTTCGCTGGCGCTGGCTGGGCGATGGCGTGCTGGAACTGACGCCATTAACGCCACCGCAAGGTGCGCTGGTGATTTCAGCGGGAATACACGGTAATGAGACGGCACCTGTGGAGATGCTGGACGCGTTGCTTGGCGCGATATCTCACGGCGAGATCCCGTTACGTTGGCGGCTGCTGGTGATCCTCGGGAATCCTCCTGCGCTGAAGCAAGGGAAACGTTATTGCCATAGCGATATGAACCGAATGTTTGGCGGACGTTGGCAGCTATTTGCTGAAAGCGGGGAAACCTGTCGCGCGCGCGAACTGGAACAGTGCCTGAAAGATTTTTATGACCAGGGCAAAGAATCTGTGCGCTGGCACCTTGATCTACATACCGCAATTCGTGGCTCCTTGCATCCGCAGTTCGGTGTATTACCGCAACGCGACATTCCCTGGGACGAGAAATTTCTGACGTGGCTGGGGGCGGCGGGGCTGGAGGCACTGGTATTCCATCAGACGCCTGGTGGTACGTTTACTCATTTCAGCGCCAGACATTTTGGCGCGCTGGCCTGTACGCTGGAACTTGGCAAAGCGTTACCCTTTGGGCAAAACGATCTTCGCCAGTTTGCAGTCACTGCCAGCGCAATTGCTGCGCTGCTATCTGGTGAGAGTGTCGGTATCGTGAGAACGCCGCCACTCCGTTATCGGGTGGTTTCGCAAATTACTCGCCACTCGCCGTCCTTCGAAATGCATATGGCAAGTGACACGCTGAATTTTATGCCGTTTAAGAAAGGAACGTTGCTGGCGCAGGACGGTGAGGAACGTTTTACCGTAACCCATGATGTAGAGTATGTGTTATTCCCTAATCCGTTGGTAGCGTTGGGATTACGCGCGGGATTAATGCTCGAAAAAATAAGCTAATACTTACCCGCAGAAATCATTCTGCGGGTATTAAGTTACTTTCTTATAAATTAATACAGATTAATCCTGGTTATTTGCTTTATTTATCACCAGTCATCCGGTATAGTTCTTCATAATCTCTGCAAAATCATCATGTTGTAATATTCTCTCATCACTCTCCATCAAATTTTCTTTTTTTCTCCATAATTGGCGCAAAAGTGTTTTTTACACTTTCATTGTTTTACCGTTGCTCTGATTAATTGACGCTAAAATCAGTAAAGTTAATCTCGTCAACACGGCACGCTACTTAAGAAAGCCGTAATAAATAACTGAAAGGAAGGATATAGAATATGCGTAAATTAACTGCACTGTTTGTTGCCTCTACCCTGGCTCTTGGCGCGGCTAACCTGGCCCATGCCGCAGACACCACTACCGCAGCACCGGCTGACGCGAAGCCGATGATGCACCACAAAGGCAAGTTCGGTCCGCATCAGGACATGATGTTCAAAGACCTGAACCTGACCGACGCGCAGAAACAGCAGATTCGCGAAATCATGAAAGGCCAGCGTGACCAGATGAAACGTCCGCCGCTGGAAGAACGTCGCGCAATGCATGACATCATTGCCAGCGATACCTTCGATAAAGCAAAAGCTGAAGCGCAGATCGCAAAAATGGAAGAACAGCGCAAAGCCAATATGTTGGCGCACATGGAAACCCAGAACAAGATTTACAACATCCTGACGCCGGAACAGAAAAAGCAATTTAATGCTAATTTTGAGAAGCGTCTGACAGAACGTCCAGCGGCAAAAGGTAAAATGCCTGCAACTGCTGAATAATCTTTCAGCCAAAAACTTAAGACCGCCGGTCTTGTCCACTACCTTGCAGTAATGCGGTGGACAGGGTCGGCGGTTTTCTTTTTTGTTCTCAAACAGATGCAAAAAAAAACTGATCGCCACTAACGTAAATCACCCGAGTTGCCGATAACCATCCACGGTTACCTGAACGATAACAATGAAAAGAACGGGCCGGGAGCGAGTATGGAATACTTTGATATACGTAAAATGTCGGTGAATCTGTGGCGAAACGCTGCCGGTGAAACCCGCGAAATCTGTACTTTTCCACCGGCAAAACGTGATTTTTACTGGCGAGCCAGCATTGCATCCATCGCGGCGAATGGGGAGTTTTCTTTGTTTCCAGGTATGGAAAGGATAGTGACGTTGCTGGAAGGCGGCGAGATGTTCCTTGAAAGTGCAGACCGCTTTAAACATACCTTAAAACCGTTACAGCCTTTTGCCTTTGCGGCGGACCAGGTGGTTAAAGCGAAACTGACGGCAGGGCAGATGTCGATGGATTTCAACATCATGACACGCCTGGATGTCTGTAAGGCGAAAGTCAGAATTGCCGAACGTACGTTTACTACCTTTGGCTCACGCGGCGGGGTAGTGTTTGTCATTAACGGGGCGTGGCAATTGGGCGATAAACTGCTCACTACTGACCAGGGAGCGTGCTGGTATGATGGCAAACACACCCTGCGGCTTTTACAACCGCAAGGTAAACTGTTATTCAGTGAAATCAACTGGCTCGCTGGTCATTCGCCGGATCAAGTTCAGTAATTTCATAGTTACCGGAAAGCAGCGGCTTACAAAGAATTTTATAACCGTCGTGATCAAACCCCGCGGGTGTCCGAATTAACGTTGTCGCTTCTTCCAGCGAATTAACCGCCCCCAGCCACAGCCAGTTTTGAATAATATGATATTGAGTCATTTCCGGGTGCTGTTCTTTCAGTGCCACCGCACCTTGCCAAGGCCAACACACCACCCGCAAACGCGCCAGAGCCTGGCGCAAGCGTAGCGCATGTTCCTCAGGGCTCTCTTTATCGCAACACGCTCCAGCGCAACGTTTTAATGCAGAACGAAAACATGCACGACCGCGGCTTAACGGTTCCAGTCCCAACAGGCCATAACAAAGTTTTTGTTCATCAGCGATGGTCTGCAATGCTTGTAAAGCCGCACGGCGATTGGCAAACAGGCCAAACAGGTTGGGGGCTGGTGAAAAATCCACCTCTTTGGCATACACCACATCAACACGCTTTTCATTCAGCTGCAGGGCGCAGAGCTGGCGATTGCGGCGCAAGCGTTTATTAAATAGCGGCTGCTGCTCTTTGATTAATCGCGCTTCAAGGAGCAGAGCGCCGATTTCACCGGCGGTACATATCCAGCTGATGCGTCGGGATTGTCGCAGCATGGCGGCTTCATCAGGGGTGCGTAAATGAGAAAGGACGCGGCTGCGGATGTTAATGCTTTTGCCGATATAGAGCGGCATGGTGTCACTTTCGCCATGAAACAGATACACCCCTGGTCGGGTGGGTAAGTCATTAAGGAATGAACGTAAATGTTCGGGATATTCATAAATTGCCGCAGCTTCAAATTCGAGCCGCGGAGAAGTTAAACGCCGTACCACTGTTGACTCCGAGTGCTGGTTATCTATCCAGTGTAACAGGCGGGGAGCGATTAAAAAAGAGGCGGGTCGATGACAAAGGTTACACCATGAGACGTGCTACGCCTGTCAGGCCTATTCGACTCCTGCAATGTATTGAATTTGCATAGTTTTGTAGGTCGAATAAGACGTTCACGCCGCATCCGGCGTGAACAAAGTACTCTTTTTCGCACAAACCAAATGTGCAAATTATTACTTTTTCCAGAAATCATCGAAAACGGTAATTGGCGGACGGCGTTTATGTTCGGTTTTCAGATACCAGTTCTCTATTGTTCTGGCGACCTGTTCAGGTAGGTTTTTCCCTTCCAGATAGTCGTCGATATTGTCATAGGTCACGCCGAGTGCCACTTCATCTGGCAGAGAAGGGCGATCATCTTCCAGATCGGCAGTTGGGGCTTTCTTATAAAGGTGTTCCGGGCAATCTAATGCTGCCAGTAACTGTTTACCCTGACGTTTGTTGAGGCGATACAGCGGATTAATGTCCGTACCGCCGTCACCATATTTAGTGAAGAATCCGGTAATGGCTTCTGCTGCATGATCGGTGCCCACCACGACACCGCTGGTCATACCCGCAATGCTATATTGTGCTTTCATCCGCTCACGCGCTTTTTCATTGCCACGGACAAAATCACTTAATTCAATACCCGCTTCGCGCAGCGCCTGTTCGCTGGCCAATACCGCGCCCTTGATATTAACGGTTAATACGCGATCCGGTTGAATAAAGGCAATGGCATCCTGACAATCTTGTTCGTCGGCCTGAACACCATAGGGCAGGCGTACGGCAATAAATTGCAGCGATTCGTTGCCGGTTTCCTGGCGCAGCTCATTAATTGCCATCTGGCACAGCTTACCGGCAAGCGTGGAGTCCTGACCGCCGCTGATCCCGAGCACCAGTGATTTAATGAACGGATAAGTTTGCAGGTAGCTTTTCAGAAAATCGACACTACGACGAATTTCCTCTTCAGCATTAATCTGCGGTTTTGCGCCCAGCGCCTTTATTATTTGTTGTTGCAATGTCATTGAACCCCTCCAGACAGAAAAGACAAAACTTCCTTAAAGCTAACCCGTTGCTACTGAAACGACAAGCGACAGCGGGCTGAATGGTGGTTAAAACGTCATACAGGAATCCTCTGAAAGCGGAGCCGTTTCGTTCACGGGCTTGAAAAAGCGCCCAATGTATTCCAGGCTTATCTAACACGCTGATAAACAAGAGGACGGAATATGAACAAGAATATGGCAGGAATTCTGAGTGCAGCGGCGGTATTAACCATGCTGGCGGGTTGTACGGCTTATGATCGTACCAAAGACCAGTTTGTACAGCCTGTGGTGAAAGACGTCAAAAAAGGCATGAGCCGGGCGCAGGTTGCACAAATTGCGGGTAAACCTTCGTCTGAAGTGAGCATGATTCATGCTCGTGGTACTTGCCAGACCTACATCCTGGGTCAACGTGATGGTAAAGCAGAAACCTACTTTGTCGCGTTAGATGATACCGGACATGTCATCAACTCCGGTTATCAGACCTGTGCTGAATACGACACTGATCCACAGGCTGCGAATTAATCACTTCGCCTGAAAGCTTGAGTAACAACGGAAACCGGCCATTGCGCCGGTTTTTTTTGGCCTGTGTTCTTAATTATCTTCGCGAATTATTTGCCCGAAATGTGAAGAGGGTCATAACCACAGGTCAAGGAGAGACAATTTATAAGGTCAAAGAAATACTATTGCTCAGGTCTATACCGTATACTCCTTTCAGCCACAAAAAAAGTCATGTTGGTTTCGCAAGTTACCCAGAGCATGGAAGCAGGTTAAGGCTTGCGGAGTGTCTGGCTGACAGATAATCGTCGATGAGGGCTGTTTTATGGAAAAGAAACACATTTATCTGTTTTGTTCTGCGGGCATGTCTACCTCTTTACTGGTATCAAAAATGCGCGCACAGGCAGAAAAATATGAAGTTCCGGTCATTATTGAAGCATTTCCGGAAACACTGGCTGGTGAAAAAGGTCAGAATGCCGATGTCGTGTTATTAGGGCCGCAGATTGCTTATATGTTGCCCGAAATCCAGCGTTTGTTACCCAACAAACCGGTTGAAGTAATTGACTCGCTGCTTTATGGCAAAGTCGATGGTTTAGGCGTGCTTAAGGCTGCGGTTGCAGCGATTAAAAAAGCCGCAGCAAATTAATTTATTTTAAATTTTCCCGTCAAAGAGTTATTTCATAAATCAATACCGCAATATTTAAATTGCGGTTTTTAAGGGTATTTTTCTATGAGTAATGTTATTGCATCGCTTGAAAAGGTACTCCTCCCTTTTGCAGTTAAAATAGGAAAGCAGCCACACGTTAATGCAATCAAAAATGGCTTTATTCGCTTAATGCCGTTAACCCTTGCGGGGGCCATGTTTGTATTAATTAACAACGTTTTTCTAAGCTTTGGGGAGGGGTCGTTTTTTTATTCCTTAGGTATTCGCCTGGATGCCTCAACCATTGAAACACTTAATGGTCTGAAAGGTATTGGCGGCAACGTATATAACGGAACATTAGGGATAATGTCTTTAATGGCACCGTTCTTTATTGGCATGGCGCTGGCAGAAGAGCGTAAAGTCGATGCGCTGGCGGCTGGGTTGTTATCCGTTGCAGCATTTATGACCGTCACCCCATATAGTGTCGGTGAGGCCTATGCGGTTGGCGCAAACTGGTTAGGTGGGGCGAATATCATCTCCGGGATTATTATTGGCCTGGTGGTGGCAGAAATGTTTACCTTTATTGTCCGCCGCAATTGGGTCATTAAATTGCCCGACAGCGTACCTGCTTCAGTATCGCGTTCCTTCTCGGCATTAATTCCCGGCTTTATTATTCTTTCCGTGATGGGGATTATTGCCTGGGCGTTGAATACCTGGGGCACCAACTTCCATCAGATCATTATGGATACCATCTCAACCCCACTGGCATCGTTGGGTAGCGTGGTGGGCTGGGCCTATGTGATCTTTGTTCCACTACTCTGGTTCTTCGGTATTCATGGTGCGCTGGCGCTGACCGCACTGGACAACGGCATTATGACGCCTTGGGCGCTGGAAAATATCGCGACCTATCAGCAATATGGTTCCGTCGAAGCGGCGCTGGCAGCCGGTAAGACCTTCCATATCTGGGCCAAGCCGATGCTGGACTCCTTTATTTTCCTCGGTGGCAGTGGTGCGACTTTGGGTCTGATCCTGGCTATCTTTATCGCTTCTCGCCGTGCTGATTATCGTCAGGTGGCAAAACTGGCGCTGCCGTCCGGCATCTTCCAGATTAACGAACCGATTCTGTTTGGTTTGCCAATTATCATGAACCCGGTGATGTTTATCCCGTTTGTACTGGTACAACCGATTCTGGCGGCAATCACTCTGGCAGCGTACTACATGGGCATTATTCCTCCGGTGACCAATATTGCACCGTGGACCATGCCAACCGGTTTGGGAGCCTTCTTTAACACCAACGGTAGCGTCGCTGCATTGCTGGTCGCACTCTTCAACCTTGGTATCGCAACGTTAATTTATCTGCCCTTTGTTGTGGTGGCTAACAAAGCACAAAACGCGATTGATAAAGAAGAGAGTGAAGAAGATATTGCTAATGCCCTGAAATTTTAATCGATACCGGTACGGGTAACGCTGTACCGGGAATAAATGAGGAACGATATATGATGGATCTTGACAATATTCCTGATACGTAAACAGAAGCTGAAGAGCTGGAAGAAGTGGTGATGGGGCTTATCATCAACTCCGGACAAGCGCGCAGCCTGGCGTATGCCGCACTGAAACAGGCGAAGCAGGGCGATTTTGCCGCAGCAAAAGCGATGATGGATCAGTCACGGATGGCATTGAATGAAGCGCATCTGGTACAGACGAAACTGATTGAAGGCGATGCGGGCGAAGGTAAGATGAAAGTGAGTCTGGTGCTGGTCCACGCTCAGGATCATTTAATGACGTCCATGCTTGCGCGTGAACTGATTACTGAATTAATTGAGCTTCATGAAAAACTGAAGGCATAAGGAGTCGATGATGCAGCCAGTGATTAACGCGCCGGAAATTGCCACTGCCCGAGAACAGCAGTTGTTTAATGGCAAAAACTTCCATGTGTTTATCTACAACAAAACTGAGAGTATCAGCGGACTGCATCAGCACGACTATTATGAATTTACTCTGGTATTAACCGGGCGTTATTTCCAGGAGATTAACGGTAAGCGCGTGTTACTGGAACGGGGCGATTTTGTTTTTATTCCGTTAGGTTCGCACCATCAAAGTTTTTATGAGTTTGGTGCCACGCGCATATTGAACGTTGGGATCAGTAAACGCTTTTTTGAGCAGCATTACCTGCCGTTGTTGCCTTATTGCTTTGTCGCTTCGCAGGTATACCGGACCAATAACGCTTTTCTCACCTATGTGGAAACCGTGATTTCTTCATTGAATTTCCGCGAAACAGGGCTGGAAGAGTTTGTTGAGATGGTTACTTTTTATGTCATTAACCGTTTGCGTCATTACCGCGAAGAACAGGTGATTGATGATGTACCGCAGTGGCTGAAAAGTACGGTAGAAAAGATGCATGATAAAGAGCAGTTTAGTGAATCGGCACTGGAGAATATGGTGACGTTGTCAGCCAAATCACAGGAATATTTGACGCGAGCGACTCAACGATATTATGGCAAAACACCAATGCAGATTATTAATGAGATCCGTATTAATTTTGCCAAAAAACAACTGGAAATGACCAACTATTCTGTGACGGATATTGCGTTTGAGGCCGGTTATAGTAGCCCGAGCTTGTTTATTAAAACGTTTAAGAAATTAACGTCCTTTACGCCTAAGAGCTATCGTAAGAAATTGACTGAATTTAATCAGTAAGTCGTTATACCTGACAATTCACATATCTGTCCTGTTGCTGGATTATTTATGTCCGGGGGGGCAGATATGCCAGATATCAGTACTCTGTACTGAAGGGAGAGTTTATGAACCAGATATTAAAAGTCGTCACTATTGGTGGCGGGAGCAGCTATACCCCGGAATTACTGGAAGGATTTATTAAGCGTTATCACGAATTGCCGGTCAGCGAATTATGGCTGGTGGATGTCGAAGATGGTAAAGAGAAACTGGATATTATTTTTGATCTCTGCCAACGGATGATTGATAACGCTGGCGTCCCGATGAAGCTTTATAAAACGCTGGATCGCCGCGAAGCATTGAAAGATGCTGATTTCGTTACTACCCAACTGCGCGTAGGCCAATTACCGGCGCGCGAACTGGATGAACGTATTCCATTAAGTCATGGTTATCTTGGTCAGGAAACTAACGGCGCGGGCGGTTTGTTTAAAGGTCTGCGTACCATTCCGGTGATTTTTGACATCGTAAAAGATGTCGAAGAACTTTGTCCGAATGCATGGGTGATTAACTTCACTAACCCGGCGGGAATGGTCACTGAAGCCGTTTATCGTCATACCGGATTTAAACGCTTTATCGGCGTGTGTAATATTCCGATCGGCATGAAGATGTTTATTTGCGATGTTCTGATGCTGAAAGACAGCGATGATTTATCTATCGATTTGTTCGGCCTCAACCATATGGTGTTCATTAAGGATGTGCTGGTAAATGGCAAATCACGCTTTGCCGAATTGCTTGATGGTGTGGCATCCGGGCAGTTAAAAGCATCTGGCGTTAAAAATATTTTCGATCTGCCATTTAGCGAAGGCTTAATTCGTTCTCTGAATCTGTTGCCGTGTTCTTATTTGCTTTATTACTTCAAGCAAAAAGAGATGCTGGCTATTGAAATGGGCGAATACTACAAAGGCGGCGCACGTGCGCAGGTAGTACAGAAAGTCGAGAAACAACTTTTTGAGCTATATAAAAACCCGGAGTTGAATGTTAAGCCGAAAGAGCTGGAACAGCGCGGTGGGGCTTATTACTCTGATGCAGCGTGCGAAGTGATCAACGCTATCTACAACGACAAGCAAGCAGAACATTACGTTAATATCCCGCATCATGGGCATATTGATAATATTCCGGCAGACTGGGCGGTAGAAATGACCTGTACGCTGGGGCGCGATGGCGCGACGCCACATCCGCGCATTACGCATTTCGATGATAAAGTGATGGGGCTGATTCACACCATCAAAGGCTTCGAGATTGCTGCCAGCAACGCCGCTCTTAGCGGGGAATTTAACGATGTGTTACTGGCGCTAAACCTTAGTCCGTTGGTGCATTCCGATCGCGATGCTGAGCTGCTGGCACGCGAGATGATTCTGGCGCACGAGAAATGGCTGCCAAATTTTGCCGACTGCATCGCAGAGCTTAAAAAAGCACATTAACCGAGGCTGATTATGGAACGCTTACTGATTGTTAATGCCGATGATTTTGGCTTAAGCAAAGGTCAGAACTACGGCATTATCGAGGCCTGTCGCAATGGGATTGTCACGTCGACGACGGCGCTGGTGAATGGGCAGGCTATTGACCATGCAGTGCAGTTGAGTCGTGATGAACCGAGTCTGGCCATAGGGATGCACTTTGTCCTTACTATGGGCAAGGCACTGACAGCTATGCCGGGGTTAACCCGCGATGGTGTGCTGGGAAAATGGATCTGGCAGTTGGCAGAAGAAGATGCTTTACCGCTGGAAGAAATTACTCAGGAGCTCGCCAGTCAGTATTTGCGTTTCATTGAGCTATTTGGACGCAAACCTACGCATCTTGATAGCCATCATCATGTGCATATGTTCCCGCAGATTTTCCCGATTGTTGCCAGGTTTGCGGCTGAAGAGGGGATAGCGTTACGCATCGACCGTCAGCCGCTATCTAACGTTGGTGATTTACCGGCTAATCTGCGCAGTTCGCAGGGATTCAGTAGCGCGTTTTATGGTGAAGAGATTAGCGAGACACTGTTCCTGCAAGTGCTTGATGACTCCAGTCATCGCGGCGAGCGCTCTCTGGAAGTGATGTGCCACCCGGCGTTTATCGATAATACGATTCGCCAGAGTGCTTATTGCTTCCCTCGGTTAACGGAACTGGATGTGCTGACTTCAGCGTCGTTGAAATATGCGATTGCTGAGCGTGGTTATCGGTTGGGGAGTTATCTTGATGTGTAAGTAAGGTGGTAAGGTCACTCCCCAGGGGGCGTGACCTTATCCATATTTACGCCGGGATTTTGTCAATCTTAGGAATGCGTGACCACACGCGGTGTGCTGCCATCAGCGTTAACAGTTCATCCATAAAACTACCATCGGCGCTGTCAGCTTCCACAATCCCTTCTTCACCCTGGTCAGCGACCTTGATTGTTGCTTTAAACTTGCGCGCGTCTCCCGCCAGCGCAATCGGTTTAAGGTGTTTGTAGGCTTCCATCAGGTAGTAGTTGGCATCGCCGTTGTCAGCGATATCCGCGATATTGCCGCAAGGGACAATAACCGCATCGACCGTCAGCGAAGGCGCTCCGGCAAATGTAGCGGCTATAGGCAGCACCGTACCGTCATCCGCAGTCACTTCACCCATTCGGGAGTAGAGCAGTTTGGCATGAACGCCTTTGGCCTTCAGCGCCTTGAGAATGGCCAGAAGGTCTGCCGATCTCACTTCATCATTAAGCAAAATCGCTACCACGCGACCTTTTACATCACCGTCAGGAATGGCGTACAGACTTAAGGATGGATCCTTTTTCAGACCGTTGACGTCCGGAGGCGGGGTGATATTCAGCTGGTCGTCAGTCAGTTCGATACCGAGATTTTTCGCCACCGCCTGGGCCAGAGTGAGATCAATATGCGCCAGCTGGTCAACAACGCGCTCACGAATATACGGACGAACTACTTTGCTTAACTCAAAGCTGAAACCATCGACAACATGGCGCTGCTCGAATGGCGTCTGACTTAGCCAGAACAGACGCGGATGGGAATAATATTCGCCAAACGATGGACTGCGCTCGCGAACTTTATTGCCTTCCACGCGTTCCTGGTATGATTCAAAACCGCCACGTTTCGGCCCCGGCGGTGTTTCGCGCGGCCAGTTATCGTTGATCGAGTTCGGTTCGTAATTCGCCGGGTTAGTGTCGATCCCCATACGATGCATGCCGTCACGCTGGAAATTATGGTAAGGGCAGGTCGGGCGGTTAATCGGAATCTCATGGAAATTTGGTCCGCCAAGACGACTGATTTGTGTATCGGTATAAGAGAACAAACGCCCCTGCAACAGCGGGTCGTTGGTGAAATCCAGACCGGGGACAATATGCCCAGGATGGAAAGCCGCCTGTTCGTTTTCGGCAAAGAAGTTATCCGGGTTGCGATTGAGCACCATTTTGCCAACACGCTGAACGGGTACCAGTTCTTCCGGGATGAGTTTGGTTGGATCGAGAAGATCGAAGTCAAACTTGAATTCATCTTCTTCAGGAATCAACTGGAAGCCCAGTTCGTATTCCGGAAAATCGCCTGCTTCGATGGCTTCCCACAACTCGCGGCGGTGGAAGTCCGGGTCACGTCCGGTTAGTTTTTGTGCTTCATCCCAAACGAGTGAGGCTTTACCTGCCAGTGGTTTCCAGTGGAAACGTACGAACGTTGCCTTCCCTTCAGCATTAATCAGGCGGAAGGTGTGAATACCGAAGCCTTCCATGGTGCGGTAACTGCGCGGGATCCCGCGATCCGACATCGCCCACATCACGTTGTGCAGAGTTTCAGGTTGCAGAGAAACATAATCCCAGAAAGTATCGTGGGCGCTTTGCCCTTGTGGGATTGCCCAGTGCGGTTCTGGTTTTACCGCATGAACAAAATCGGGGAATTTATGCGCATCCTGGATAAAGAAGATTGGCGTGTTATTGCCAACGAGGTCAAAAATACCCTCTTCAGTATAGAACTTGGTGGCAAAGCCACGGATATCACGCACGGTATCAGCAGAGCCAGCACCACCCTGAACGGTAGAGAAGCGTACAAATACTGGGGTGATTTTGTTCGGATCTGAGAGGAAATCCGCTTTGGTGATATCGCTTAAACTTTTGTATGGCTGGAAATAACCGTGAGCGGCTGAGCCGCGTGCATGAACAATACGTTCCGGGATGCGCTCATGGTCAAAGTGGGTGATTTTCTCGCGCAGAATAAAATCTTCCAGCAGCGTTGGACCACGGCTACCGGCACGCAGTGAGTTTTGATCATCGGCGATGCGCACGCCCTGGTTGGTGGTAAGTGCATAATTTTCACTACCTTTGCGAACGTCTTCCAGAGAATTGATTTTTTCGTTACGCGTATCAGGGGCTTTCAGACTCCCTGGCGCGGTTGGCTGCGCTCCCGGTGGCGTCGGTTCAGCCGCTGGACGATGGGAACCGTCCTCAGGTGCCAGTGAGTCCATCCCCGGTTTCGCTTCGCTGGAATCGTGTAGTGGTGACTGGTGCTGATGTGGGTTCTTTTCGTTATGTTGCGACATTGAACTCGTCTCCTTAATGTATTACTGAAAGGGCCGCTGTTTTGGTCAAAAAACCCTCTAACTATAGACCATCAGCCAGATCCCGCTTCGGAGACTATTCTGGAAACGGTGTTATGAAATACACGCAAAGCGGGACGTACAGGGACTAAATCGGCTAAACTACAGTTTTTCTGATTTTTAATATGCGTTTAGTGAAGCCAGTAATGAAGAAACCGCTCCGCCAGCAAAACCGCCAGATTATTAGCTATGTCCCACGCACGGAACCCGCGCCGCCAGAACATGCGATAAAGATGGATTCGTTTCGTGATGTCTGGATGCTGCGTGGCAAATATGTTGCGTTTGTACTGATGGGAGAGTCATTTCTGCGCTCACCGGCGTTTACTGTGCCTGAATCCGCCCAGCGTTGGGCAAATCAGATCCGCCAGGAAGGGGAAGTGACTGAGTAAGGATTACGTACCTCCCGGTTTTGCCGGGAGTTACATGGCCTGAAATTCTGTATTTCGATGCTACATTCATTCAAATCACCTGTAACAAAAAACTGCATTTAACGATCTACTGCTATAAAATAAATGCTCTTTTTTCTTTAACTGGTTATTAGTTCTAAAATGTCAAAATTATCCTGGTCAGGATGAGCTATTTTTGATAGTTCATTCTGTGACGTTACTCTTAAACTTAGATTGTCAATTACTCAAATCAAAATGCGTAATGATTAGGGTTTATAAACTGAGGTGATAGATGATTTATACAAGTCTAATACAGAGTAATTATTACAATGTGAATATTCAAAATCAGGCATTCGAACTCTATAAGGGAAAGCTTCAATCGACCCTGACAGAACTCGCTTTCTTTATATCAACGGGGCAATGTGGCAGCGATGAAATCGTTGAATCACACTTTAATTATATGATTGCCTCTATGTCTAATATTAAGTATGACGTATCCATACCCAGAGCACCAGTGCTTAGTTTTGACACGTCTCTGCCAGATAATATTAAATATAAAGTTATAATTGACAATCCCAATGGTAGTGAACTTCGTATAAGAAGTGTTAATGAGAGTTTTGCCGGAATGGATTTCGCTTTTGTCTTTCGCCCAGATAAGATGACTAATTTGATTAATATAAAAAATAAGTTGGTGATTTATTATTTGACAACCATTTACTATGATCAAGATTATATACATCCTGCCGGGAGTATTTTTTCTGCAATTCAAAATAATGAACGTTTGTTAAACTTCCCTTCGGTAATATCAATGCTTAATGTCAATCTTCTTTTTAATCCACTGAATCTTCCGGGAATGGGAAGTGGTGTGCTTGAAGAGATTATGAGTATTTCAGATAGTTCACTTAGAAAACGTCTTGGGTATGAGGTTTTAAGCTTCTCGCTACAAGCACATTCATTGAGTCAGGAATGTATTGATAAGTTAGCCATTTTTTTCGCTGACGATCTGTTTAAATATGAGTCAGTATGCATCGCCGCGATGGAATATTTAAAAAGTAAGGCAACGGCCCCTATACAAAACGGACCGTTGCCAGCATAAGAATTAACGGTGTGCCAGTTCGGCGTCGTCTTCGCTATCCAGAATGGCTTTATCGGTTTGCTTCAGCCACTGGCTGGTCAGCGTGCCAGCGGTCATCGAGCCACTAACGTTTAGCGCCGTACGGCCCATGTCGATAAGCGGTTCAACGGAGATTAACAATGCCACCAGCGTTACAGGCAGGCCCATCGCAGGCAGCACAATCAGTGCGGCGAAAGTTGCGCCACCACCGACACCGGCAACGCCTGCGGAACTAACGGTAACAATACCGACCAGCGTCGCAATCCACATCGGGTCCAGCGGGTTAATGCCAACCGTAGGCGCAACCATCACCGCCAGCATTGCCGGATACAAACCGGCACAGCCGTTCTGACCAATGGTCGCACCGAAAGAGGCGGCGAAACTGGCGATAGATTCAGGTACACCCAGACGACGCGTTTGTGCTTCCACATTAAGCGGGATAGACGCGGCGCTGGAACGGCTGGTAAAGGCAAACGTCAGTACTGGCCATACCTTACGGAAGTACTTCAGCGGGCTCACGCCATTAATGCCCAGCAGAAGGCCATGCACTGCAAACATAATCAGAAGACCGAGGTAGGACGCGACAACGAAACTACCCAGTTTGATGATGTCTTGCAGGTTAGAACCTGCAACCACTTTGGTCATCAGCGCCAGAACGCCGTAAGGGGTCAGCTGCATGACCAGGCGAACCAGTTTCATCACCCAGCTTTGCAGGGTATCGATAGCGGTTAAGACGCGTTCACCTTTCGGCGCATCATCCTTCAGCAGTTTCAGCGCAGCTACACCGAGGAATGCGGCAAAAATTACCACGCTGATAATTGACGTCGGATTGGCTCCGGTCAGATCGGCAAACGGGTTTTTCGGGATAAAGGACAAGACCAACTGCGGAACGCTCAGGTCAGAGACTTTACCAACATAGTTACTTTCGATGGCGTTCAAACGTGCAGTTTCTGCACCACCCTGAACCAGACCTTCAGCCGTCAAACCAAACAGGTTGGTGACCAGCACACCGACCAGCGCCGCAATCAGCGTGGTAAACAAAAGCGTTCCGATGGTCAGAAAACTGATTTTGCCTAACTGTGATGCGTTATGCAGACGGGCAACCGCGCTCAGAATAGAGGCGAAGACTAACGGCATAACGATCATTTGCAGCAGTTGAACATAGCCGTTACCAACGATGTTAAACCACTGTACAGAATCTTTAAGTACCTGGCTGTCAGAACCATAAATGGTATGCAGGGCGAGGCCAAAAACCACACCCATCACCAGACCCACCAGCACTTTTTTCGCCAGACTCCACTGTTTATGGCGGGTCTGAGCCAGCGCAAACAGCAGTACAACGAACACCACGATGTTCGCAATTAATGGAAAGTTCATCCCCGTTCTCCTGATCTTATTATTTCTATCACTGCGTAGCAGTCATAGTGTTGGCGCAAGATTAACAGAACTGTGAGCTGGCTCTTATATTCAAATGGAATTGCTTATTCCAGAAAGGCGATTTTTGCCTTTTTAGTATTCAACCTGATGCTTAATAAGCCGATGAAACTGGATCTGCAAGGTATTGATCATTTGCGATGACCAACGAACAGCGCTGTTTTCGGGTAATGAATGGGGCATCCATACCGACCAGACAAATAATGCCATGCAGATAAAACGTTCCAGTTGGTTGCCCTTTTGGGGAACCAGGATAGGCAAGCGGAAACGCCAGCGGCATGGCCAGAGCAGGGGAACACCGGCGGGTGTCAGCATATCGGCAAGTATGTGGCTCAAATAACCCAGTACCATTCCCTGCAACGCATCAGCCGGAATGAACCAGCTTTCAGGAACCTTAAGGTAAAAGGTTGCCAGCAGCGCAAATACCGCCAGCAGACTGTGGGTAAAACCACGATGCCCAAAAGCGCGGGCGATCGGTTTTGATATCCACTTTAATCGCTGCCCAAGAAACGACTTTGGGTGATCGATGTCCGGTAACAAACACGTCAGGATTGCGGAAGGGACAATATGCCACCAGTCACCCTGTGCCAGCACGGGCGTCAGCTCGGCATTTTTGGCAAATACCGCACAAGCAATAGAAAAGAGAAGGTGACCTTCCGCCGTCATGATAAAACTCACTAAACTGTCGATACGTACAGTATAGGGTTTTTATACAGTGCACGGAAGTAGTGACGGTGTAACTCTTTCTCTTAAATTGACGATTAATCCGCCAGTTGAATGCAAATTCAGATAAAGAACCAGGGGCAGCGTGATAACTGCCCTTGGTTATTAACCGAGAAGGTCTTTTGCGGTGAGTTCTGTCAGCGATGAGAGTTTGACGTTTGCTAATACAAAACGTGGATCTTTTTGCGCTTCTGGCGCAGGAACGACGATGGAACGCATGCGGGCTGCTTTAGAGGCGATCATGCCATTTACCGAATCTTCCAGCGCTACGCAGGTCAGCGGGTCAACGCCCAGTTTTGCTGCGCAGTCGAGATATACTTGCGGATGCGGCTTGCTGTAAGGCAATTTTTCAGCCGAGGCGAGGGCATCGAAACTGTCGCGTAAGTCAAACATGGTCAACACTTTTTCCAGCATATGTAGTGGTGACGCGGAGGCCAGTCCCACCAATAAACCTTGTTCTTTGCATAACGCAACGGCTTCACGCACGCCTGGCAATAATGGGCGTGTCTCTTCAACCAGTGAAATGGCACGAGCAATAACCCGTTCTACTACTTCCTGACGGCTTGGACCATTCCAGGGTTGCCGGGCGTACCAAAGATCGACCACCATATCGATGCGTAAACCTAAGGTGTCCGGCAGCTCGTTACGACGGGAGATATCCACCCCCAGGCTTGCCATCACATCCAGTTCGGCCCGATCCCATAAAGGTTCTGAGTCGATAAGTAATCCATCCATATCAAAAATTGCAGCAAGAATCTGACGCGGGGTTGACATTACAACCTCTCCTTTAGAGCATTATGTGTAAGGTATTAAGCCGTGCTTATGATTAAGCGCCTATCATATCGCCTTTAAAGAATGGGCGAAAACAGATATCTACAGGTAAACTAAGTGAAACGACGCGTCTTAATCAAGGAGAACTCATGACGTATCAACAAGCTGGACGCATTGCTGTTTTGAAAAGGATTTTAGGTTGGGTGATTTTTATACCTGCATTGATCTCTACATTGATTTCTTTGCTGAAATTTATGAATACCCGGCAGGAAAACCAGGAAGGCATTAATGCGGTCATGCTCGACTTTACTCATGTCATGATCGATATGATGCAGGCGAATACGCCTTTTTTGAATCTGTTCTGGTATAACTCCCCGACGCCCAATTTTAATGGTGGCGTGAACGTTATGTTCTGGGTGATTTTCATCCTGATTTTTGTCGGACTAGCGTTGCAGGATTCCGGTGCCCGGATGAGTCGCCAGGCGCGCTTCTTGCGGGAAGGTGTTGAAGATCAACTCATTCTGGAAAAAGCCAAAGGGGAAGAGGGGCTAACGCGTGAACAAATTGAGTCACGTATTGTTGTGCCGCACCATACTATTTTCCTGCAGTTTTTCTCGCTGTATATCCTGCCGGTTATTTGTATTGCTGCAGGTTATGTGTTCTTTTCTCTGCTGGGGTTTATTTAATCAAAAGGCCGCACGGAGCGGCCATTATCCTCACCCCATATTATGCTGCTAATAATCTATCCAGTGACTGCTGAGCAATAACCAAATGCTGACCGCCAAATAACCTTGCACGATTTAACAGCGTGTAGAGTTGGTAAACCGGTTGACGTTCAAGGAAATCGGCAGGTAGCGGGGATACTGACTGATAGCCGTCATAGATTTGTGGCGGCTGTTCAGTATGCAGCGGTAACATCGCCAGGTCGCACTCTCGGTCACCCCAGTAGCAGGCCGGGTCGAAAATGTACGGGCCATCCGGACCCAGCGCACAGTTGCCGGACCATAAATCGCCGTGCAACAGAGAAGGCTGCGGTTGATGCGAGGCCAGACGCTGCTGAATATGCTCGACGATGGCATCGATATTGCCGAAAGCGATCCCTTTTTCTGCCGCCAGTTCCAGCTGCCAGCCAATCCGTTGTTCAGCAAAAAAAGTTGACCAGCGACGTTGCCAGGTGTTGGGCTGGGGAGTTGTGGAGAGCGCGTTATCGAAATCGAGGCCAAATTGCGGTTGGTCGCTCCATTGATGTAAACGCGCAATTTGCTGACCAAGAATAAATGCGCTATGCGCATCCAGCGGGCGAGGTGGGAGATAATCCATCACCAGAAAACTGTAGTCACGGTCAGCGCCAACTGCCCAAACCTTAGGCACGGTGACGGTTTTACTACGCGACAGTAACTCCAGTTGGTCGGCTTCGGCGGTAAAACCGGGAAGCAGTTCCCTTTCATCACATTTGACGAAAAAGTCACGTCCTGCATAGCGCAAATGCCATGCGGCATGGATTTCTCCGCCAGGCAGTTCATTACGCAGTTCGATTTCGCCTTCACCTAACTGCTCGCTCAAAAGACGACTGATTGCCTGCCACATGATGTCTCTCCCATGTTGTCTGCCAGATCATAAGGTTAGCGCAAGAATGCGGTGTAAAAACACGAGCTAACGCACACCACAGACTGATTATTGCCCAAAAACCATTTATTTTCTGTTGCTATTCCATTCCTCCCAGGTCGTGATGGTGATTTCAGGATCTTTGCCGGTTGCACTTTGGGTAAGCCCCGAAACCAGTTCTCTAATTTCTTCTTCACTTTGGGTACTGATAAGTCCAAAAGTGTTAGTCCCCAGCTCATGGATATTTCCATCATCATCCGTCATGGTGAGCAAAAAACCGTCGCGAGTCAGGTAATTATTCAACTCGTTAATTTCAGTCAATGTATCCTCGTGCAACATGACGGTTATGACATAACGGACAAGATCGCCACTGGCCATAGTTCACCCCTTTGTTATCACATGACTTTTGAGCATAGTCGGAGAAACGCGTTGCCGACAGGTTGGTGGTGATTCCCCCAATGCAGGGGGAATGTTTCAGTTAGCGGGAAAGGTAAGCGTAAATTTTTTGTGTATCGTCATGGGAGCACAGGCGTGTTCCCTGATTGAGTGTGGCTGCACTCCCCGCAGCTACGCCAAAACGGACCATCTCTTCAAGAGAGGCATTTTCTGCCAGTTTCAGTGTCATCGCGCCGACCATGCTGTCACCAGCGCCAACGGTGCTCTGGCTTTTCACCGGTGGTGGCACAACCTGAATGCAGTTTTCACTATCAACGCCCAGCGCCCCTTGTGGACCCAGGGAAACGACAACTCGTTTGGCCTTGCCGCTATTAACGATTTCCTGCGCGGCTTTGCGGACATCGTCTGGCTGGGTGAGTTCGCGATTCACCAGCGCACTGAGTTCTTTTTGGTTAGGCTTAACCAACTCGATGTTACCAATCGCCAGTGCTGCACTTAACGCTTCGCCAGAACTGTCGACGATACAGCGGATCCCTTGGTTTTGCGCAGCGGAAATCAGTTGGGTTAATTTTTCTAGCTTCACACCTGGCGGCAGGCTTCCGCTTATGACCAGGATAGCACCGGATTCAATTTCCAGAACTTGCTCTTCAAGTTGGCGAAACTCATCTTCACTTAATGCCGCGCCTGGCATGACAAAACGATACTGCTCACCGCTTGCTTCCACATGTACGTGTAAATTCTGCCGGGTCCAGTCTTTGGCTTCTACAGTAGCGACGGGGACATTTTCATCTGCCAACAGTGAAACCAGATGTTCGCCGGTCGCACCACCCGCCGGGAAGATCGCTGTGGCACTGCCTCCAAGATGGGCAATGGCGCGGGCGACGTTGATGCCGCCGCCTCCGGGTTCGAATACCGGTGCGGTACAGCGCAGCTTTCCTTCGGGATAAATTTGCGGGGTAATTGTTGCGCTATCGAGAGAGGGCGCAAGTGTCAACGTATAGATACGTACCATCATTTCCTCCTATAGGCTGATTTCAGTCTGGCACCGAATCAGCGGAAAGTGAAGAAATTAACAATATGATTTATTAGAGCTTTATTTAAAATTTTGCAGATAAATATATATAAATAAAAATCTGTTTTCGCCACATGCTTATTCAAAAAATGAAATAAGAATACATTGCTAAGTTATTCGCGCCTTTTTATAATTCGTTACCTTTCCAGGGACGCTAATCTTTGATCCTTAAGAAAGTTTCCGGGACCGCGAAGGTCTCTTTTTTTGTTGTACGGACTCTTGATAAATGAAGCTTTTGAAGACAGTTCCTGCCATCGTTATGTTGGCGGGGGGCATGTTTGCGTCACTGAATGCAGCTGCCGATGATTCCGTTTTTACTGTCATGGACGATCCTGCCAGCGCTAAAAAACCTTTCGAAGGTAATCTGAATGCAGGATATCTTGCACAATCAGGCAATACGAAAAGCTCCTCACTTACGGCTGACACTACCATGACCTGGTATGGACAAACCACTGCCTGGTCGCTGTGGGGGAACGCCAGTAATACCTCTTCTAATGATGAGCGTTCTTCAGAAAAATATGCGGCGGGCGGGCGTAGCCGTTTTAATTTAACTGATTATGACTATTTATTTGGGCAGGCAAGCTGGCTGACAGACCGTTATAACGGCTATCGAGAGCGCGATGTGTTGACCGCGGGTTATGGTCGCCAGTTTTTGAATGGCCCGGTACACAGTTTCCGCTTTGAATTCGGTCCAGGTGTGCGTTACGACAAATATACCGACAATGCCAGTGAAACCCAGCCGCTGGGTTATGCCTCCGGGGCTTATGCATGGCAGTTGACTGACAACGCTAAATTTACGCAGGGTGTTTCCGTCTTTGGCGCGGAAGACACAACGCTGAACTCTGAAAGCGCATTAAATGTTGCTATTAATGAACATTTTGGACTGAAGGTGGCTTACAACGTCACATGGAACTCTGAACCTCCAGAGTCTGCACCGGAACATACCGATCGTCGGACAACCTTATCGCTGGGCTACAGCATGTAACATTATCTGCCGGACCGTAGTATGCGGTCTGGCTGTTTTCGTTTGTCACTGCTCAGCCCCAAATCATTGCTGCCCAACGTAGCAACAACATAGCGCCACAGATTGCCAGTAGCACCACCACCATCTTCCAGTGTTTTTTATCAAAGCGTTTAGTCGGCATACCAGTGTCCTGCATATCTCTTGTGCGTGATAACGGAGTGTAACAAAAGGGACAGGCAACAAGGGATTTTTTGCAATTGCAGCCGTCGGGTGGCGTTGTGCACCCGGTCACTGTTATTGAGTTTAAAGTATATGTATCAACATATACATCGTAAATATTTAGTTATAAATACGCCTGTAGTTCATCTGGACTAAAGCTCAGGCTTTGGCTGATTACATTTATAGCTGCATAATATGTTTCTACCGTTTTATAATGATTATGATGAATGGCTATATGAACAGCTGATATGTTGTCATGATTTTTAGCGGCCAACAGTGTGAATAACTGATGTTGACTAAAAGAATATTTTTTTGCAAAAGTACACAGCGTCGATATATAAGATAGCACGACGTCTTCATTACCCTTGCTCATGGCGATGTATAAAGCAGGAGTTCCATGTGCTGTTGCGCCTTTTAATAAATCCATGATGTTAATTTTACTGAGGTTATATTTAAAGGCGATTCCATAAATTTTTGAGAGGAACCGTGTGACACACAAAGGGTGATTATTTTCCATTGCAGCAAATAATCCAGGCTCACCATCACGTGTTTTCATTGCTAAAATATCCATTACCAGCTTTTTGTTTAAAAGCTCTTGTGCTATTGGAGTGGTTAATGTATTAAGGAAGATATTGATTATTTCATCGAATCCATACAACATGGTAATGTAGAGTCCAGGTGTGTCATTGGCACTTTTAGTTTGCAGTAACTTAACTAGATTATTTTTATGAATGATGCGACTATTTACCAGTGACTGAATTTTTTGCATAAATATTTTTACGTTGTCAGTATGTCCGTTCATCATAGCCAGAAATAAAGCAGGAGTACCAACGCTATTCTGCGCAGTTATTATTTCAATGATTTCTTTTTCAGGGAGTATGGGTAACTGTTTGAATAATGTAATAAGCTGTTGAGTCTGTCCTGTGGCCATTATTAACAACATTGCCGATGGATGTATAGGGGCAAATGGCATTCGTGTCGCAATACCCGCGAAAATAGCCGCTGGAACTCCCTCAGGTAATAGAGGGAGAATTGCAATTGCACAGTTGCGAACATACATATCAGCCCAGGTCTGAGCATCGGGACCTGAACTGATGAACTTATCAAGCGAGAGAAAGCCCCGTGCAGTCCTGTGGGTACCTCTGACAGCAACGTTGGTATCGTTCGGGTCGTAAACGGACACAACATAACTTAATTGTCCATACGCTGACTGCTTTATTCGTAGCCTTACTGACAAAGTATGATTGTCTATATATAAAATCGCGGATATATGACTGACATTGTTTGCCATCATTCGACAGAAGAAAATATCTAAAGCGAAGCCAAAATCCTTACTCGCGATAACGCGACTCCCTGCAGGAGGATGGCGAAGTAATGCTCTGAACTCCGCGTCCCGGACTATAGGGACATGCTGTTGTATGGATTCAACGGAGGAGTAATGTTTAATCAGGTTGACTTTGCCTTTTCCATTTCCCAATGAATCAAGGGCGTATTGTAATGACAGATGGCGACAAAAAATAGCGTCAGAAGGAGATTGCAAAAAAAATGCACTACCATTGAGATTTACTGTTGGTTGTATAGTTTTTTCTCTATGGGTTTTTTTTGACAGCTTCATGCAATGGTTACGTTTTTCGGCAGTTGACTGTTCCTGTTCAATATAATCCAGTATGCTTCGCAAATGGTTAGCTTTAATGGGCGTGGTTTCCAGAAGTAAGGAAATGATTTCTTTTTTATAGTGTAATGTAATTAGTATATTTTCTGCATGGATGGGGGAAGTGGCAAAGTTAATGATAAAAAGGGCAGTGGAATAACAATTTTGTGATATTTTTCGACAGCTTGCGGTAAATTCCTGAGTAACACAGTATGACAGCATCGAACTTAAATCAGAGGTATCAAGTAGGGTGATGAGCTGGCGCGCAAATTGATTAATAGGCTCTGCTGAAGGTGTTGGTATGTCGCTATCGATGTGCACTCTATGAGGAGACTTATAATGAGTTCTGATAATGATATCGTTTTCACTCATAATCTATTCGCCTTATATATGTCTGGAGGTTTTGAGTATGATGATTAATTATTATCGCCAGAACGAAATGTGCACGAAAAATTGCTATAAGAATTGTGTCACTTTTATCATTGCGATATGACCAGTTCGTCATTAATCTCATGATCGTTTAAATACCACCGCCAAATAGCGCAACGAACTTTGCTGGATTCAGTTTATCTGCGTAAATCCGCTCGCAGTAAACCTTTCAGACGCTGCGTGATGTTATCAGTGGTTCTTTAAGCGTTTTGCTGGTGTACTCACTACAAACGAATTGCGAATCGAATCAATGTGAAACGGAAAGGTACAATCTCCCTTTTTTTAGTGTTAACATCGTTCAACCGGGTGGAAGGTGAGAGGTTAATGTCTTTCATTTGTGTACCTGATTGCGAACCAATTTAGCATTTGTTGGCTAGATGGTTTCGCAATGAACTGTTAATAAACAAATTTTTCTTTGTATGTGATCTTTCGTGTGGGTCACCACTGCAAATAAGGATATAAAATGCCTGTTATAACTCTTCCTGATGGCAGCCAACGCCATTACGACCACGCTGTAAGCCCCATGGATGTTGCGCTGGACATTGGTCCAGGTCTGGCGAAAGCCTGTATCGCAGGGCGCGTTAATGGTGAACTGGTTGATGCTTGCGATCTGATTGAAAACGACGCACAACTGTCGATCATTACCGCCAAAGACGAAGAAGGTCTGGAGATCATTCGTCACTCCTGTGCGCACCTGTTAGGGCACGCGATTAAACAACTTTGGCCGCATACCAAAATGGCAATCGGCCCGGTTATTGACAACGGTTTTTATTACGACGTTGATCTTGACCGCACGTTAACCCAGGAAGATGTCGAAGCACTCGAGAAGCGGATGCATGAGCTTGCTGAGAAAAACTACGACGTCATTAAAAAGAAAGTCAGCTGGCACGAAGCGCGTGAAACTTTCGCCAACCGTGGGGAGAGCTACAAAGTCTCCATTCTTGACGAAAACATCGCCCATGATGACAAGCCAGGTCTGTACTTCCATGAAGAATATGTCGACATGTGCCGCGGTCCGCACGTACCGAACATGCGTTTCTGCCATCATTTCAAACTGATGAAAACGGCAGGGGCTTACTGGCGTGGCGACAGCAACAACAAAATGTTGCAACGTATTTACGGTACGGCGTGGGCAGACAAAAAAGCGCTAAACGCTTACCTGCAGCGCCTGGAAGAAGCCGCGAAACGCGACCACCGTAAAATCGGTAAACAGCTCGACCTGTACCATATGCAGGAAGAAGCGCCGGGTATGGTCTTCTGGCACAACGACGGTTGGACCATCTTCCGTGAACTGGAAGTGTTTGTTCGTTCTAAACTGAAAGAGTACCAGTATCAGGAAGTTAAAGGTCCGTTCATGATGGACCGTGTTCTGTGGGAAAAAACCGGTCACTGGGACAACTACAAAGATGCAATGTTCACCACGTCTTCTGAGAACCGTGAATACTGCATTAAGCCGATGAACTGCCCGGGTCACGTACAAATTTTCAACCAGGGGCTGAAGTCTTATCGCGATCTGCCGCTGCGTATGGCCGAGTTTGGTAGCTGCCACCGTAACGAGCCGTCAGGTTCGCTGCATGGCCTGATGCGTGTACGTGGTTTTACCCAGGATGACGCGCATATCTTCTGTACTGAAGAACAAATTCGCGATGAAGTTAACGGATGTATCCGTTTAGTCTATGATATGTACAGCACTTTTGGCTTCGAGAAGATCGTCGTCAAACTCTCCACTCGTCCTGAAAAACGTATTGGCAGCGACGAAATGTGGGATCGTGCTGAGGCGGACCTGGCAGTTGCGCTGGAAGAAAACAACATCCCGTTTGAATATCAACTGGGTGAAGGCGCTTTCTACGGTCCGAAAATTGAATTTACCCTGTATGACTGCCTCGATCGTGCATGGCAGTGCGGTACAGTACAGCTGGACTTCTCCTTGCCGTCTCGTCTGAGCGCCTCCTATGTGGGTGAAGACAACGAGCGTAAGGTACCGGTAATGATTCACCGCGCAATTCTGGGGTCGATGGAACGTTTCATCGGTATCCTGACCGAAGAATTCGCTGGTTTCTTCCCGACCTGGCTTGCGCCGGTTCAGGTTGTTATCATGAATATTACCGATTCACAGTCTGAATACGTTAACGAATTGACGCAAAAACTATCAAATGCGGGCATTCGTGTTAAAGCAGACTTGAGAAATGAGAAGATTGGCTTTAAAATCCGCGAGCACACTTTGCGTCGCGTCCCATATATGCTGGTCTGTGGTGATAAAGAGGTGGAATCAGGCAAAGTTGCCGTTCGCACCCGCCGTGGTAAAGACCTGGGAAGCATGGACGTAAATGAAGTGATCGAGAAGCTGCAACAAGAGATTCGCAGCCGCAGTCTTAAACAATTGGAGGAATAAGGTATTAAAGGCGGAAAACGAGTTCAAACGGCGCGCCCTAACCGTATCAATGGCGAAATTCGCGCCCAGGAAGTTCGCTTAACAGGTCTGGAAGGCGAGCAGCTTGGTATTGTGAGTCTGAGAGAAGCTCTGGAGAAAGCAGAAGAAGCCGGAGTAGACTTAGTCGAGATCAGCCCTAACGCCGAGCCGCCGGTTTGTCGTATAATGGATTACGGCAAATTCCTCTATGAAAAGAGCAAGTCTTCTAAGGAACAGAAGAAAAAGCAAAAAGTTATCCAGGTTAAGGAAATTAAATTCCGTCCTGGTACAGATGAAGGCGACTATCAGGTAAAACTCCGCAGCCTGATTCGCTTTCTCGAAGAGGGTGATAAAGCCAAAATCACGCTGCGTTTCCGCGGTCGTGAGATGGCGCACCAGCAAATCGGTATGGAAGTGCTTAATCGCGTGAAAGACGATTTGCAAGAACTGGCAGTGGTCGAATCCTTCCCAACGAAGATCGAAGGCCGCCAGATGATCATGGTGCTCGCTCCTAAGAAGAAACAGTAAGGCCTTCAAGTAGCACTGTCTGTGGAGCCTTTGGGCTTCATAGGCTTTGTTCGCCTTTGTTTCGTTTATTAACAATGCGAAGTGGAAGTTATTAAAATGCCAAAAATTAAGACCGTACGCGGTGCTGCTAAGCGCTTCAAAAAAACCGGTAAAGGTGGTTTTAAGCACAAGCACGCTAACCTGCGTCACATTCTGACCAAAAAAGCGACCAAACGTAAACGTCACCTGCGTCCGAAAGCCATGGTTTCCAAAGGCGATCTGGGCCTGGTAATCGCGTGCCTGCCGTACGCATAAGCCGTTAACGTTTTTTAACTTTTTAATTAGAATATAGATACAGGAGAGCACATATGGCTCGCGTAAAACGTGGTGTTATTGCACGCGCACGTCACAAGAAAATTTTGAAACAAGCTAAAGGCTACTACGGTGCGCGTTCTCGCGTATACCGCGTTGCCTTCCAGGCTGTTATCAAAGCTGGTCAGTATGCTTACCGTGACCGTCGTCAACGTAAGCGTCAGTTCCGTCAACTGTGGATTGCGCGTATCAACGCAGCAGCACGTCAGAACGGTATTTCTTACAGCAAATTCATCAATGGCCTGAAAAAAGCCTCTGTTGAAATCGACCGTAAGATCCTGGCTGATATCGCAGTATTCGACAAAGTAGCGTTCACCGCTCTGGTTGAAAAAGCGAAAGCAGCTCTGGCATAAGCCAGTTGAAAGAGGGAGCTAGTCTCCCTCTTTTCGTTTCAACGCCATCAAAACATTGACTTTTATCGCCGTAGCCTTTTCAATAAAGGTCTTTTGAAAAGTACCAAAAGGTAACGCAAGCAATGAATGCTGCTATTTTCCGCTTCTTTTTTTACTTTAGCACCTGACTCCAGGAGGCTAGCGCGTGAGAAGAGAAACGGAAAACAGCGCCTGAAAGCCTCCCAGTGGAGGCTTTTTTTGTATGCGCGTTTTGAAAAATAAAAAGCCTGTCTCATCAGGCGTAATTGTCGCAGCCAGTCTGGGCACGGCCAGCGCGGAGAAACCGGAGCGTACTTAAGTACGTGAGGATTTCGAGCACTGCCCGGGACCAAAATGGCAAGTAAAATAGCCTGATGGGATAGGCTCTAAGTCCAACGAACCAGTGTCACCACTGACACAATGAGGAAAACCATGTCACATCTCGCAGAACTGGTTGCCAGTGCGAAGGCGGCCATTAGCCAGGCGTCAGATGTTGCCGCGTTAGACAATGTGCGCGTCGAATATTTGGGTAAAAAAGGGCACTTAACCCTTCAGATGACGACCCTGCGTGAGCTGCCGCCAGAAGAACGCCCGGCAGCCGGTGCGGTTATCAACGAAGCGAAAGAGCAGGTTCAGCAGGCGCTGAATGCACGTAAAGCGGAACTGGAAAGCGCAGCGCTGAATGCGCGTCTGGCTGCGGAAACGATTGATGTCTCCCTGCCGGGTCGTCGTATTGAAAACGGCGGTCTGCATCCGGTGACCCGTACCATCGACCGTATCGAAAGTTTCTTCGGTGAGCTTGGCTTTACCGTGGCAACCGGGCCGGAAATCGAAGACGATTATCATAACTTCGATGCTCTGAACATTCCTGGTCACCACCCGGCGCGCGCTGACCACGACACTTTCTGGTTTGACGCTACCCGCCTGCTGCGTACCCAGACCTCTGGCGTACAGATCCGCACCATGAAAGCTCAGCAGCCACCGATTCGTATCATCGCGCCTGGCCGCGTTTATCGTAACGACTACGACCAGACTCACACGCCGATGTTCCATCAGATGGAAGGTCTGATTGTTGATACCAACATCAGCTTTACCAACCTGAAAGGCACGCTGCACGACTTCCTGCGTAACTTCTTTGAGGAAGATTTGCAGATCCGCTTCCGTCCTTCCTACTTCCCGTTTACCGAACCTTCTGCAGAAGTGGACGTCATGGGTAAAAACGGTAAATGGCTGGAAGTACTGGGCTGCGGGATGGTGCATCCGAACGTGCTGCGTAATGTTGGCATCGATCCGGAAGTTTACTCTGGTTTCGCCTTCGGGATGGGGATGGAGCGTCTGACTATGTTGCGTTACGGCGTCACCGACCTGCGTTCATTCTTCGAAAACGATCTGCGTTTCCTCAAACAGTTTAAATAAGGCAGGAATAGATTATGAAATTCAGTGAACTGTGGTTACGCGAATGGGTGAACCCGGCGATTGATAGCAATGCGCTGGCAAATCAAATCACTATGGCGGGCCTGGAAGTTGACGGTGTAGAACCGGTTGCCGGTAGCTTCCACGGCGTGGTTGTGGGTGAAGTGGTTGAGTGTGCGCAGCATCCGAACGCTGACAAACTGCGAGTGACAAAAGTGAATGTCGGCGGCGATCGCCTGCTGGACATTGTCTGCGGTGCGCCAAACTGCCGTCAGGGCCTGCGTGTGGCGGTAGCGACCATTGGTGCTGTTCTGCCGGGTGATTTCAAAATTAAAGCGGCAAAACTGCGCGGCGAACCGTCTGAAGGGATGCTGTGCTCCTTTTCTGAGCTGGGAATTTCTGACGATCACAGCGGCATTATCGAACTGCCAGCGGATGCGCCGATTGGCACCGACATCCGCGAATACCTGAAACTCGATGACAACACCATCGAAATCAGCGTGACACCAAACCGTGCCGATTGCTTAGGCATTATCGGCGTGGCGCGTGATGTTGCCGTGCTGAACCAGCTTCCGCTGGTTGAACCGGAAATCGTTCCGGTTGGTGCGACCATCGACGACACGCTGCCGATTGCAGTAGAAGCGCCGGAAGCCTGCCCGCGTTATCTTGGCCGTGTGGTAAAAGGCATTAACGTTAAAGCGCCAACTCCGCTGTGGATGAAAGAAAAACTGCGTCGTTGCGGGATCCGTTCTATCGATGCAGTTGTTGACGTCACCAACTATGTGCTGCTCGAACTGGGCCAGCCGATGCACGCTTTCGATAAAGATCGCATTGAAGGCGGCATTGTGGTGCGGATGGCGAAAGAGGGCGAAACGCTGGTACTGCTCGACGGTACCGAAGCGAAGCTGAACGCTGACACCCTGGTCATCGCCGACCACAACAAGGCGCTGGCGATGGGCGGCATCTTTGGTGGCGAACACTCTGGCGTGAATGACGAAACGCAAAACGTCCTGTTGGAATGCGCTTTCTTCAGCCCGCTGTCTATCACCGGTCGTGCTCGTCGTCATGGCCTGCATACTGATGCGTCTCACCGTTATGAGCGTGGCGTTGATCCGGCACTGCAGCACAAAGCGATGGAACGTGCGACCCGTCTGCTGATCGACATCTGCGGTGGTGAGGCTGGTCCGGTAATTGATATCACCAACGAAGCAACGCTGCCGAAGCGTGCAACCATCACTTTGCGTCGCAGCAAACTGGATCGCCTGATTGGCCATCATATTGCCGATGAGCAGGTCACTGACATTCTGCGTCGTCTCGGCTGCGAAGTGACCGAAGGCAAAGACGAGTGGCAGGCAGTTGCGCCGAGCTGGCGTTTCGACATGGAGATTGAAGAAGATCTGGTCGAAGAAGTCGCGCGTGTTTACGGCTACAACAACATCCCTGATGAGCCGGTGCAGGCAAACCTGATTATGGGTACTCACCGCGAAGCCGATCTGTCGCTCAAGCGCGTGAAAACGCTGCTCAACGACAAAGGCTATCAGGAAGTGATCACCTACAGCTTCGTTGATCCGAAAGTGCAGCAGATGATCCATCCAGGCGTTGAAGCCTTACTGCTGCCAAGCCCTATTTCCGTTGAAATGTCAGCAATGCGTCTTTCCCTGTGGACCGGCCTGCTGGCAACCGTGGTGTACAACCAGAACCGTCAGCAGAACCGTGTGCGCATTTTCGAAAGTGGTCTGCGTTTCGTGCCAGATACTCAGGCACCGTTGGGCATTCGTCAGGATCTGATGTTAGCCGGTGTGATTTGCGGTAACCGTTACGAAGAGCACTGGAACCTGGCAAAAGAGACCGTTGATTTCTATGATTTGAAAGGCGATCTTGAATCCGTTCTCGACCTGACCGGTAAACTGAATGAGGTTGAGTTCCGTGCAGAAGCGAATCCGGCACTGCATCCGGGGCAATCCGCAGCGATTTATCTGAAAGGTGAACGTATTGGTTTTGTTGGGGTTGTTCATCCTGAACTGGAACGTAAACTGGATCTTAACGGTCGCACTCTGGTGTTCGAACTGGAGTGGAACAAGCTCGCAGACCGCGTGGTGCCTCAGGCGCGCGAAATTTCTCGCTTCCCGGCGAACCGTCGTGACATCGCGGTGGTGGTCGCAGAAAACGTTCCCGCAGCGGATATTTTATCCGAATGTAAGAAAGTTGGCGTAAATCAGGTAGTTGGCGTAAACTTATTTGACGTGTACCGCGGTAAGGGTGTTGCGGAGGGGTATAAGAGCCTCGCCATAAGCCTGATCCTGCAAGATACCAGCCGTACACTCGAAGAAGAGGAGATTGCCGCTACCGTCGCCAAATGTGTAGAGGCATTAAAAGAGCGATTCCAGGCATCATTGAGGGATTGAACCTATGGCGCTTACAAAAGCTGAAATGTCAGAATATCTGTTTGATAAGCTTGGGCTTAGCAAGCGGGATGCCAAAGAACTGGTTGAACTGTTTTTCGAAGAGATCCGTCGAGCTCTGGAAAACGGCGAACAGGTGAAACTCTCTGGTTTTGGTAACTTCGATCTGCGTGATAAGAATCAACGCCCGGGACGTAACCCGAAAACGGGCGAGGATATTCCCATTACAGCACGGCGCGTGGTGACCTTCAGACCCGGGCAGAAGTTAAAAAGCCGGGTCGAAAACGCTTCGCCCAAAGACGAGTAATCTGATCTAACTAAAAAGGCCGCTCTGCGGCCTTTTTTCTTTTCACTGTCGAAGAGTCACCGTAAAATCAACGCCATGACACTTCAGCAGAACGGATACCATGCTGACACTTGCCCGCCAACAACAGCGACAAAATATTCGCTGGTTATTATGCCTGTCAGTTTTGATGCTGCTGGCGCTTCTCTTAAGCCTTTGCGCCGGTGAACAATGGATTTCGCCAGGTGACTGGTTTACTCCTCGTGGCGAACTGTTCGTCTGGCAAATTCGCCTGCCACGTACGCTGGCTGTATTGCTGGTTGGTGCGGCGCTGGCTATATCCGGCGCTGTAATGCAGGCATTGTTTGAAAATCCTCTGGCAGAACCTGGACTACTTGGCGTCTCTAACGGCGCAGGCGTAGGGCTTATCGCCGCGGTATTGCTTGGGCAAGGGCAACTCCCAAACTGGGCACTAGGGCTGTGTGCGATTGCTGGCGCGCTTATCATCACTTTAATACTCTTACGTTTTGCCCGTCGTCATCTTTCGACCAGTCGGTTATTGCTGGCAGGCGTTGCATTAGGGATTATCTGTAGCGCACTAATGACGTGGGCTATCTACTTTTCCACCTCTGTTGATTTACGTCAGCTGATGTACTGGATGATGGGCGGTTTTGGCGGCGTAGACTGGCGGCAAAGTTGGCTGATGCTGGCATTGATCCCCGTGTTGTTGTGGATCTGTTGTCAGTCCAGACCGATGAATATGTTAGCACTTGGCGAGATCTCGGCGCGGCAACTGGGTTTACCCCTGTGGTTCTGGCGCAATGTGCTGGTGGCAGCGACCGGCTGGATGGTTGGCGTCAGTGTGGCGTTGGCGGGTGCTATCGGCTTTATTGGTCTGGTGATCCCACATATTCTCCGGTTATGTGGTTTGACCGATCATCGCGTATTACTTCCCGGCTGCGCGCTGGCAGGGGCGAGCGCATTGCTGCTGGCCGATGTTGTAGCGCGCCTGGCATTAGCTGCCGCAGAGCTGCCTATTGGCGTGGTCACCGCAACGTTGGGTGCGCCGGTGTTTATCTGGTTATTGTTAAAAGCAGGACGTTAGCCGCAAAAAGACGGTCTATGATTAAAAGCTAAGATTTTTACTGACCACCCAGGAGAAACGATGCAAGATTCCATTCTGACGACCGTAGTGAAAGATATCGACGGTGAAGTGACCACGCTGGAGAAGTACGCCGGTAATGTGCTGTTGATTGTCAATGTCGCCTCAAAGTGTGGCTTAACGCCGCAATATGAGCAGTTGGAGAATATTCAGAAAGCCTGGGCCGATCGTGGTTTTGTGGTGCTGGGATTCCCGTGCAACCAGTTTCTGGAGCAAGAACCGGGCAGCGATGAAGAGATTAAAACTTACTGCACCACTACCTGGGGGGTGACGTTCCCGATGTTCAGTAAGATTGAAGTTAATGGCGAAGGACGCCATCCGCTGTATCAAAAATTGATTGCCGCAGCGCCGACGGCAGTCGCGCCGGAAGAGAGCGGATTCTATGCCCGTATGGTCAGCAAAGGTCGTGCACCGCTGTACCCTGATGATATTTTATGGAATTTTGAGAAATTTTTAGTTGGCAGGGACGGATTGGTCATCCAGCGTTTTTCCCCGGATATGACGCCGGAAGATCCCATTGTGATGGAAAGCATTAAACTGGCGTTGGCGAAATAATGTCTATTGTGATGCAGCTACAGGATGTTGCGGAATCAACCCGCCTTGGGCCGCTTTCTGGCGAGGTTCGGGCTGGGGAGATCCTGCATCTGGTGGGGCCGAATGGCGCGGGTAAGAGTACCTTACTGGCGCGAATGGCCGGAATGACCAGCGGTAAGGGAAGCATTCAGTTCGCGGGGCAACCACTGGAAGCATGGTCCGCAACAAAACTCGCGCTGCATCGCGCCTATCTTTCACAACAACAGACGCCACCGTTTGCAATGCCGGTCTGGCACTACCTGACACTGCATCAGCACGATAAAACGCGTACCGAACTGCTGAATGATGTCGCAGGGGCGCTGGCTCTTGATGACAAACTCGGACGTAGCACCAATCAACTTTCCGGCGGCGAATGGCAACGCGTACGTCTTGCTGCGGTGGTGCTGCAAATCACACCACAAGCCAATCCCGCAGGCCAATTACTACTTCTTGATGAGCCTATGAACAGTCTTGATGTTGCGCAACAAAGTGCGTTAGACAAAATTCTGAGCGCGCTGTGTCAGCAAGGACTGGCGATTGTGATGAGCAGTCACGATCTCAACCACACCTTGCGTCATGCGCATCGGGCGTGGTTGCTAAAAGGTGGAAAAATGCTGGCCAGTGGACGCAGAGAAGAGGTGCTCACGCCGCCAAATCTGGCGCAGGCCTATGGGATGAATTTTCGCCGTCTGGATATCGAAGGTCACAGAATGCTGATTTCGACCATCTGATTTCATGAGTATCTTGAAAATCGGGTAATTACGACGCTAAATTAATGCAAGAATAAAAAACAGAGGAACCGTACGGAATGCGTTTCTGCCTTATTTTGATCACAGCACTGTTTCTGGCCGGGTGTAGCCACCATAAAGCACCGCCGCCAAATGCCAGACTTTCTGATTCGATTACCGTTATTGCCGGTTTGAACGACCAGCTACAGAGCTGGCATGGCACGCCGTATCGTTATGGTGGCATGACGCGGCGCGGTGTGGACTGTTCGGGGTTTGTGGTTGTGACGATGCGCGATCGTTTCGATTTGCAGCTGCCCCGTGAAACCAAACAACAAGCCTCTATCGGCACGCAAATTGATAAAGACGAGTTGCTGCCTGGCGATCTGGTCTTTTTCAAAACGGGTTCTGGACAAAATGGTTTGCATGTAGGTATTTACGATACCAACAACCAATTTATCCACGCCTCTACCAGCAAGGGAGTGATGCGTTCCTCTCTTGATAATGTCTATTGGCAGAAAAATTTCTGGCAGGCGAGACGAATCTAGTATGTCGAAAAATGGACGGCGATGATACATCTCCGTCCATTTACTCCTGAATACAGTAGTATTTTACAGACAAAAATACCGTAAATGGATTATTCGTTTATAATCAGGATAATCTAAAAAAAGGACCCCTGAAAAAGTGGTTAACATGGAACAAATGAAAGTTACTCCTTCTGTAATTGTTATGTCTTATGGCCTCATCCCTTTTAGCCGGATACTGAAAAACATCCTTCGAGAGGGACGGTTACCATGAAGATTTTTTTGGAGAATCTTTATCATTCTGATTGCTATTTCCTGCCGATAAGAGATAACCAGCAAGACCTTGTCGGCGTTGAGTTAATTACCCATTTCTCCAGTGAAGATGGTACGGTTCGTATACCGACGAGTCGGGTTATAGCGCAACTTACCGAGGAGCAACATTGGCAATTATTTTCTGAGCAGTTGGAATTGCTAAAATCATGCCAACACTTTTTTATTCAACATAAACTCTTTGCCTGGCTTAATTTAACCCCACAAGTGGCTACTTTATTATTAGACAGGGATAATTACGCGGGCGAACTATTAAAATATCCGTTTATTGAACTGTTGATTAATGAGAATTACCCGCATCTCGATGAAGGAAAAGATAATCGCGATCTTTTGTCCTTATCGCAAATGTATCCCCTTGTGTTAGGTAATTTGGGCGCAGGCAATAGCACAATGAAAGCGGTTTTTGATGGTCTTTTCACCCGCGTCATGCTGGATAAAAGTTTTATTCAGCAACAAATCACGCATCGCTCCTTCGAACCGTTTATTCGTGCGATCCAGGCGCAAATTTCCCCATGTTGCAATTGCATCATCGCGGGGGGCATTGATACGCCAGAAATAATGGCACAGATTACCCCCTTTGATTTCCATGCTCTCCAGGGATGCCTGTGGCCTGCCGTTCCTGTAAATCAGATAACGACGTTGGTTCAGCGATAACCCTCCTGTTTGCTGGTGTTTAAGACGAGAGTAACCGTCTACACTATCAAACAGGAGGATCTATGACCCTGTCTTTTATTACCCGTTGGCGCGATGAATTGCCAGCAACCTATACAACACTTTCCCCTACGCCTTTAAATAATGCCCGGCTGATTTGGCATAATGCCGAACTGGCTAACACGCTGGGTATTCCATCGTCACTGTTTAAAAATGGCGCAGGTGTCTGGGGTGGCGAAACCCTACTGCCTGGTATGTCACCACTGGCGCAGGTTTACAGTGGTCATCAGTTCGGCGTCTGGGCGGGCCAACTGGGTGATGGGCGCGGCATTTTACTCGGCGAACAACGGCTTGCTGATGGCACTACAATGGACTGGCATCTGAAAGGTGCTGGCCTGACGCCTTATTCGCGAATGGGTGATGGACGGGCGGTTTTACGTTCGACGATACGAGAAAGTCTCGCCAGTGAGGCGATGCATTATCTGGGCATTCCGACGACCCGCGCGTTGAGTATCGTCACCAGCGATTCGCCAGTGTATCGGGAAACGGTGGAGCCAGGCGCGATGCTGATGCGTGTGGCACCAAGCCATCTGCGCTTTGGTCATTTCGAACATTTTTACTATCGCCGCGAGCCGGAAAAGGTTCGTCAGTTAGCTGAATTTGCTATTCGTCATTACTGGTCACATCTTGCAGATGATGAGGACAAATACCGTCTCTGGTTTACCGATGTTGTCGCACGTACCGCATCGTTAATTGCCCAATGGCAGACGGTCGGCTTTGCTCATGGGGTGATGAATACCGACAACATGTCGCTGCTGGGGCTGACGCTTGATTACGGGCCGTTTGGTTTTCTTGATGATTACGAACCCGGTTTTATTTGTAATCACTCGGATCACCAGGGGCGTTACAGCTTTGATAATCAACCTGCCGTCGCGTTGTGGAATTTACAGCGTCTGGCGCAGACATTGTCACCATTTGTTGCCGTAGATGCCCTGAATGAGGCCCTGGACAGCTATCAGCAGGTTTTGTTGACGCATTATGGACAACGGATGCGGCAGAAACTGGGCTTCATGACGGAGCAAAAAGAGGATAACGCGCTACTGAATGAATTGTTCAGTCTGATGGCGCGAGAGCGCAGCGATTATACCCGAACATTCCGCATGCTGAGTCTGACCGAGCAGTACAGCGCGGCGTCACCGCTACGTGATGAGTTTATCGATCGTGCGGCATTTGATGACTGGTTTGCACGTTATCGGGTACGTTTGCAACAAGACGAGGTTACCGATAGTGAGCGTCAGCAGCTGATGCAAAGCGTAAATCCTTCGCTGGTGTTGCGCAACTGGTTGGCGCAACGGGCGATTGAAGCGGCAGAAAAGGGTGATATGACGGAATTGCACCGCCTGCATGAGGCGTTGCGAAATCCTTTCAGCGACAGGGATGATGACTATGTCAGTCGTCCACCTGACTGGGGTAAACGGCTTGAAGTCAGCTGCTCGAGTTAAAGGCTACTTGGTCAACAGCAGCTTGCCAGCCTGAGTTTTACGGAGCAGATATTCTTGCCCGTCATGATCGATAATCAGTTTGCCATCCGGACCTAACAGTGTCTGGCTGGTAATTCGCCGAATGGGCTGCGGGGAGGCGGTCTTGTGATTGGCATCCGTTTCAGGCGTGAGTTTTCTGCTATCCGTATAACGCATAAAAATTAATAATAATTGATATAACAATGATTCTTATTATCAATATTCTGGCGGGCCAGAGCAAGCAGTAATTTGTTGAGAAGACAACAAGTTGCGCAGAAATGCCCATTCCGTCAGGAATGGGCACGCATTCAGAAGCGGGTATCAACCGCAGAGGCGAGTTTTTCGACCAGGCGTTCGGTATCTTCCCAGCCCAGACACGGGTCGGTAATCGATTGACCGTAAGTGAGCGGCTGACCGCCGACGATTTTTTGCGTTCCTTCGCGCAGGAAACTTTCCGCCATAATTCCAGCAATCGCCGTAGAGCCATTGCGGATTTGCTGACAAATATCCTCACAAACTTCTAACTGGCGACGATGCTGCTTCTGGCAGTTGCCGTGGCTGAAATCCACCACCAGATGTTCAGGTAAATCAAACTCGTGCAGCGTATCGCAGGCTGCGGCAATATCATCGGCATGGTAATTCGGTTTTTTGCCGCCACGCATAATAATATGGCCATACGGGTTGCCACTGGTCTGATAGATGGTCATCTGACCATTTTTGTCTGGCGAGAGGAACATATGGCTGGCGCGGGCTGCGCGGATAGCATCCACGGCAATCCGCGTGTTGCCATCGGTACCATTTTTAAAACCTACCGGACAGGAGAGTGCCGAAGCCATTTCACGGTGGATCTGACTTTCGGTAGTACGTGCGCCAATCGCGCCCCAACTGATTAAATCAGCAATAAACTGACCGGTCACCATATCGAGGAACTCAGTCGCGGTAGGGACGCCCAGCTCATTGACCTGTAAAAGTAATTTGCGCGCCAGCTCCAGACCGTGATTTACCCGATAGCTGCCGTTTAAATCCGGATCGGAGATTAGCCCTTTCCAGCCGACAACAGTTCGTGGTTTTTCAAAATAGGTGCGCATTACGATTTCCAGCCGTGACTGGTACTGGTTGCGCAGCGACTGCAGACGGGTGGCGTACTCCATTGCAGCGGTGAGATCGTGGATCGAGCAGGGGCCAATAATGACCAACAGTCGCTTATCTTCACCATTCAGTATTTTTTCAATTCTGCGGCGGGAGTCGGTGACATGGGTGGCGACGCCAGGCGTTACGGGATACCGTAGCGCGAGTTCGGCGGGCGTTACCAGGCTCTCAATACGCGCAGTACGGAGTTCGTCAGTTCTGTTCATTACAAGTCTCAGAAATTTGTTGCTTCTACGGCAGGACTACCGGGAAGTGATGCGCATCACGATAAACCAATCGCAGCTGATTTCAAGTGCGAGGTGTGTCACACCTCGCCGGGTGGTTAGCATGATAACAAAAAAACAAGTTAATGCACTAGTTCTCTAGTACATTCGACGGCTAAGGCCCATGATATCAAGGATCTTGGTGGCAATCTCTTCTACCGAATAATTGGTACTGTTAATCCATGGGATCTGATTTTTACGGTACAACGCTTCCACTTCCGCGACTTCCATCCTGCACTGACGAAGCGAGGCATAGCGACTGTTCTCCCGACGTTCCTCGCGAATCGCCGCCAGACGTTCCGGGTCGATAGTCAGGCCGAACAATTTATGCTGAAGCGGTTTGAGCGACGCGGGTAGCACCAGATTATCCATATCGTCGGCAATAAAGGGGTAGTTTGCCGCGCGGATACCAAATTGCATTGCCAGATACAGACTGGTGGGGGTTTTACCACAGCGAGAAACGCCGAGCAGGATCACCTGAGCCTGGTCCAGATTGCGCAACGAAATGCCGTCGTCATGGGCAAGGGTGTAATCAATCGCCGCAATGCGCGCATCGTATTTATTGAGATTATTAGGGTTAAGGCCGTGGGTACGATGAGCAATCGGCGTCGGGTCCAGTTTCATTTCTTGTTGTAGCGGGGCAACCAGCGCCTGAACAATATCCTGACAGAATCCCTCGCTTTGCAAAATGATGGCGCGAATCTCCGGCAACACGATGGAGTAGAAGACCAGTGGGCGCACACCTGTCTGGTGATAAATTGCGTCAATCTGATCCTTCACTGCCCGTGCACGGCTCTCATTTTCGACAAACGGCAGCGTAATGCTGCTGATAGTGACGGGAAATTGTGACATTACTGCGTGTCCTAATACCTCCGCAGTTATTGCCGTACCATCAGAAATATAAAAAACGTGGCGATCAACAGCATTATCCATTTTGTTCTTCCCGTAATGCAGACATAATTCTATGAAAGCATAAATTAAAAACGCACAGAAGCGTAGAACGTTATGTCTGGTTTATAAAATGAACCTTCAATTTTATTTTTTATGAAAACAGTATTTCATTTTTACGGTTTCGTTTATACCGATGGTTTATGTGGAAATTGTCGAAGAGAGCAGATTTGCGCAACGCTGGGATCAGTCTTAAAAAGTAAAAAAATATATTTGCTTGAACGATTCACCGTTTTTTTCATCCGGTTAAATATGCAAAGATAAATGCGCAGAAATGTGTTTCTCAAACCGTTCATTTATCACAAAAGGATTGTTCGATGTCCAACAATGGCTCGTCACCGCTGGTGCTTTGGTATAACCAACTCGGCATGAATGATGTAGACAGGGTTGGGGGCAAAAATGCCTCCCTGGGTGAAATGATTACTAACCTTTCCGGAATGGGTGTTTCCGTTCCGAATGGTTTCGCCACAACCGCCGACGCGTTTAACCAGTTTCTGGACCAAAGCGGCGTAAACCAGCGCATTTATGAACTGCTGGATAAAACGGATATTGACGATGTTACCCAGCTTGCGAAAGCGGGCGCGCAAATCCGCCAGTGGATTATCGACACTCCCTTCCAGCCTGAGCTGGAAAACGCCATCCGCGAAGCCTATGCACAGCTTTCCGCCGATGACGAAAACGCCTCTTTTGCGGTGCGTTCCTCTGCTACTGCAGAAGATATGCCGGACGCTTCGTTTGCCGGTCAGCAGGAAACTTTCCTCAACGTTCAGGGTTTTGACGCCGTTCTCGTGGCAGTGAAACATGTATTTGCTTCTCTGTTTAACGATCGCGCCATCTCTTATCGTGTGCACCAGGGTTACGATCACCGTGGCGTGGCGCTCTCCGCCGGTGTTCAGCGGATGGTGCGCTCCGACCTCGCATCTTCTGGCGTGATGTTCTCCATTGATACCGAATCCGGCTTTGACCAGGTGGTGTTTATCACTTCCGCATGGGGCCTTGGTGAAATGGTCGTGCAGGGTGCGGTTAACCCGGATGAGTTTTACGTGCACAAACCGACACTGGCGGCGAATCGCCCGGCTATCGTGCGCCGCACCATGGGGTCAAAAAAAATCCGCATGGTTTACGCGCCGACCCAGGAGCACGGCAAGCAGGTTAAAATCGAAGACGTACCGCAGGAACAGCGTGACATCTTCTCGCTGACCAACGAAGAAGTGCAGGAACTGGCAAAACAGGCCGTACAAATTGAGAAACACTACGGTCGCCCAATGGATATTGAGTGGGCGAAAGATGGCCACACCGGCAAACTGTTCATTGTGCAGGCGCGTCCGGAAACCGTGCGTTCTCGCGGTCAGGTTATGGAACGTTATACGCTGCATTCACAGGGCAAGATTATCGCCGAAGGCCGCGCTATCGGTCATCGCATCGGCGCGGGTCCGGTGAAAGTCATCCATGACATCAGCGAAATGAACCGCATTGAACCTGGCGACGTGCTGGTCACTGACATGACCGACCCAGATTGGGAACCGATCATGAAGAAAGCATCGGCTATCGTCACTAACCGTGGCGGACGTACCTGTCACGCGGCGATCATCGCTCGTGAACTGGGCATTCCGGCGGTAGTGGGCTGTGGTGATGCAACAGAACGGATGAAAGACGGTGAGAACGTCACTGTTTCTTGTGCAGAAGGTGATACCGGTTACGTCTATGCTGAGTTGCTGGAATTTAGCGTGAAAAGCTCCAGCGTGGAAACGATGCCGGATCTGCCGTTGAAAGTGATGATGAACGTCGGTAACCCGGACCGTGCTTTCGATTTCGCCTGCCTGCCGAACGAAGGCGTGGGCCTTGCGCGTCTGGAATTTATCATCAACCGTATGATTGGCGTCCACCCACGCGCACTGCTTGAGTTTGACGATCAGGAACCGCAGTTGCAAAACGAAATCCGCGAGATGATGAAAGGTTTTGATTCTCCGCGTGAGTTTTACGTTGGTCGTCTGACTGAAGGGATCGCGACGTTGGGTGCTGCGTTTTATCCGAAGCGTGTCATTGTCCGTCTCTCTGATTTTAAGTCGAACGAATACGCCAACCTGGTCGGTGGTGAACGTTACGAGCCAGATGAAGAGAACCCAATGCTCGGCTTCCGTGGCGCGGGACGTTATGTTTCCGACAGCTTCCGCGACTGCTTCGCACTGGAGTGTGAAGCGGTGAAACGTGTGCGCAACGACATGGGACTGACCAACGTTGAGATCATGATCCCGTTCGTGCGTACCGTAGATCAGGCGAAAGCGGTGGTTGACGAACTGGCGCGTCAGGGGCTGAAACGTGGTGAGAACGGGCTGAAGATCATCATGATGTGTGAAATTCCGTCCAACGCCTTACTGGCAGAGCAGTTCCTCGAATATTTCGACGGCTTCTCAATTGGCTCAAACGATATGACGCAGCTTGCGCTTGGTCTGGACCGAGACTCTGGCGTGGTGTCTGAACTGTTCGATGAGCGCAACGATGCAGTGAAAGCACTGCTGTCGATGGCGATTCGTGCCGCGAAGAAGCAGGGCAAATATGTCGGGATTTGCGGTCAGGGTCCGTCCGACCATGAAGACTTTGCCGCCTGGCTGATGGAAGAGGGGATCGATAGCTTGTCCCTGAACCCGGACACTGTGGTACAAACCTGGTTAAGCCTGGCTGAACTGAAGAAATAAAATAAATACCCGGCGGCGTTTTGTCGCCGGGTTTACGTGATCCCCGAGTATGAAACTTATTCAACCTCTTCGCAGATATCCTGAGTTAATCGCCGCATAATATCTTTCCTTAACAAAAACTTTTGTATTTTACCTGATGCAGTACGCGGTAATTTCTCTGTTACCACAATATGTTCAGGATATTTATATTTTGCTACCCGTTTACGGCTAAAAAAAGCCACTATGTCTTCCAGCGATATTGAATGATGTGGCGCTTTCAGCACGACATAAGCGCATGAACGTTCACCTAAGCGTTCATCGGGCATTGCCACAACACAAGCATCATGAATTTTAGGATGCTGTAATAAAATATCTTCCACTTCACGGCTGCTAATATTTTCGCCGCCGCGGACAATAATATCTTTCTTGCGCCCGGTTATTTTTATATAGCCAGCTTCATCCATTCGGCAGAGATCGCCGCTGTAATACCAGCCTTCTTCATCCAGCGCACGGGCGGTTAATTCCGGTTCATCAAAATAACCCATAAACACATTGGGACCACGCGAAGCCTCTTCACCTACACAACCAGGCGGTAAGGTCTTGCGTGCATCATCGACCACTTTAATCTCTACGCCTGCGGCAGCGTAACCATCGGTGTTCATAAAGCGCGACAAAGGATCGTCGAGATTTACCACCGCATGCGGCGAACTTTCTGTGGAACCATAAACACTTAATAATTTAATGCCGCGTTGTTGGCATTCACGCGCCACCTTTTTGGGGATCGTGGTGCCGCCGCAAAGAAAGAAGCGCAGCGCTGAAAGGTCTGCGGGCTGTTTCTCCAGTAAATTCAAAAGGTCATAGACAAACGGTGTTGCGCCGAGCATACAGGTGCAACGCTGCTGCTCAAGCAGCGCGAGACACGCATCAGGAGTGAAAATATCTAACAACACGCTGCGAGCACCAATCAAAAAAGGTGCTGTTACGCCATGCAGAAAGCCCGTTGCGTGACCAAGTGGCGCAGGCATCATAAAGACATCCTGCCAGGTCAGATTCAGCCGCGCGCAATAAGCCCGCTCACTGGCGAGAATATTGTTATGCGTTAGCATCACGCCCTTTGGCAGACCCTCGGTTCCGGAGGTAAATAGCACAGCGGCTAATTCATCGCCGTGGGTCGTTATCGCCGTAGTCAGTGGGGTATTGTCGGCGAGAATCTGACTTAATGAGAGGGAAGAGGTGGCGGGAGCCAGTTTGTCCACGCCGACAATTTGTTGTAGTTGTGGAAGCTGATTTTGCAGCGGCAGGATTAAATCTACCGGACGCGTTTGTTTAAACAACGTCGGTGCAAAGAACATTTTTGCCTGACACTTATTGAGCACCCACACCAGTTCTGCTTCCCGCCAGGAAGGTAACAGCGGCACGGAAACCGCACCGGTTTTCAGGCAGGCAAGATAGATAACGGTAAATTCACACCAGCCTGGCAGTTGAAATGCGATGCGATCGCCTGATTCAATACCCTTCGCTAACATCCAGTTTGCCAGACAGCTCGCGGCGTGATCGAGCGCGCTATAGGTGTACGTTGCACCATGATTGTCGACCACGGCAATTTTGTCTGGCATCGCACGAGCGGTCTGCTGCCAGTAATCGGCCAGTGAAGCATCGCCCCATAACCCTTGCTGACGATACGCCGCACGACGTTGTTCGTTAAACGTTAATGTCACTTTCATTTTGGACTCTCGAAACAGAACATCAGGCCCGAGATGCGGGCCTGTGGGATGCATGATTAGCCGTAGCGAAAATCAATACCGAAGGTGCCTGCGGGATATTGCCACTGTTCGAGAATAGTGTTGCCGCACAGCACCCGACAGGTGCCGCACTCCAGACAACCGGCGGAATCAAAATGTATGTTTCCTGCGTCATCCTGCTTATAAAGTCCGGCAGGGCAAGCTTTCATTAATTTACGGAATTCATTGATATCGGGATTTGCCGCCAAAATGATATGCGGATGGCCCTCATCAACATGGAATTTATTGACACCTAATTTGATGTCGACGTTAACCGTAGCGTTCTGGCTCATAGCGCGGTTGCTCCCTTAATGCCATCTTTCAGCAAGTTGATCAGCCCAATTTTCTTCGCATGTCCCATGATCATTTTGCGTACCGGTTGGTTAGGCTTACCGTCGATAGTGAACATTTCGTTCATGATGTCGGCGACCATTCGTGGGTATTGGCTAAACAGGCGCGGGTTTTCCATCAGCGCCGGGATCTTGCGAAAATGCTGCATATCGCGCATAACACAACTTTGTTCCAGCTCACGTTTGTATTGCGCCAGACTGCTGGCGGAGAAATCCGCGCGTTCTTTGGCGGCGATCACCGTTGTGGCGGCAGCCTGGGCCGATGCGATGGCTAAATCCATTCCGCGAACCGTAAAGCCCAGATTGAGGCAGAAACCTGCGGCGTCACCGACGATCATCACACCCTCATTAACCAGCTGCGGTACCATTGCCAGACCGCCCTCCGGCACCATATGCGCGGAATATTCAAGCAGTTTGCCGCCGCTAATCAGCGGGCGAATTGCGGGGTGTTGTTTAAAATCCTCCAGCATTTGCGGCACGCTTTTTTGTGCATGGGCGATATCACCCAATCCACAAACCAGCCCCAACGATACGGAATCCTTGTTGGTATAGAGGAATCCGCCGCCCATCAGGCCGTCAGAAGGGGAACCGGCAAACAGCCAGGCGGCACCTTCATCGTCGGTGACATTAAAGCGATCGTTGATTTGCTCCGGCGTGAGGCCAATAACTTCTTTAACGCCAACAGCGTAATGATGCGGATCGGAGGCGGGAACCATTCCCAGCGAGCGGCCAAGCATCGAGTTAACGCCATCAGCCAGAATCACCACATTCGCTTCAAGAACATCATCCCCGGCCTGAACGCCAGTGACCTTATTTCCTTCACGAACCAGCGCATCGACACGAACGCCCGGGATAAACTGCGCGCCAGCCTGTTCCGCTAGTTCCATCAACCACGGGTCCAGACGATTACGCAATACGGTATAAGACGCGTGTTGCGGAACATCTGGTTGCTCGCGGTGAAAATCGAGGGTAACGGCACTCTCTTCGGTTAAGAAGGAGATTTTCTCGCGTGTGACCTTGCGTTCTACCGGTGCTGATGCAGCAAAGCCCGGAATGATAGCTTCAAGTGTGTGGGCATAAAGACGCCCGCCGGTCATATTTTTGCATCCGGCACTGTCGCCGCGTTCTATCACCAGGACATCCAGCCCGGCGCGCGCCATGACCAGTGCAGCAACGCTACCGGCAACGCCCGCACCGACCACAATGGCATCAAATTTGTCATCCGACATGCGTTATGCTCCCTTCCCGCTGCGTTTACAGCGGGAGATGTGGTTGAAAGGGAATTAGCGACTCAACTGACTAATCAGGGCAGGGACGACTTTGTAGATATCGCCCACCAGACCGTAGTCGGCATAGTTGAAGATTGGCGCATTTTTATCTTTATTAATGGCGACAATCACTTTTGCACCGTTGCCGCCAACCATATGCTGGATCTGCCCGGAGATCCCCAGCGTCAGGTAGAGATCGGATTTCAGCAACACGCCGGAGACACCGATATAACGTTCACGCTCCATCCAGTTCTCGCCTTCGGCAATTGGACGTGAACAGCCGACTTCAGCATTCAGCACCGCCGCCAGTTCGTGGACCATTTTCAGGTCATCCTGCGCCGCCAGACCGCGACCGACGCCAACCACGCGTTTTGCTTTGCTCAGGTCCACACTGCTTGCCGCTTTCGCACGGCGTTCGCGACAGAGAATTTCATGACGCGGGGCAACATAAGGTACTATTTCTGTTGGGCACTGATGAGAGGTATCACTGATGCACGGCTCCTGAACACCGGGCGCAAGGGTAATGATCGCCAGCGGGCTGTTGATCTTTTCCTGTGCGAACGCTAACCCGCCATACATCCGGTGTTCGGCGCAAATGTGACCATCGACAATATCCACCGCAGTGGCATCGTTCACCAGCGCCGCATTCAGTTGCACACTTAACCGTGCTGCCAGAGCTTTACCTCGTTTCGTCGCGGCCAGCAGCAACATAGCGGGGTGTTTATCTTTCAGCAGGGCAGCAATGCTTTCGGCGTAATTTTCAGTACGTTGCAGCGCGTCGTTTTGCTCAAGAACATAAATACATTTTGGCCCATAAGGCATAACTGCCTGCGCCTGGTCGGTATTTTGTACAATGGCATACACCTGTTGGCCCCATTGCTGAGCGCCGCCAAACAGTTCAGCATAACGTTCAGGATTATCGCTAAAGACCCAGACGCTGTTTAATTGACTCATCGTTTCTTCTCCGTAGGCTTCAGTTCAGGGCTTTCTTCAGATGTTCCGCCAGCTCGGCAATGGCCTCCGGCGAATCGTTATCGAGAATGATGTGCTTACGTTCTGTTTGCGGCGGTACGCGAATGCCGGTCAGTTCAGCAAGTGGTGTGCTCTGGCTCCAGCCAATATCACTTGCCTGCCACTGATTTACCGGTTTTTTACCCGCGCCGAGAATGGCTTTCATCGAAGGAATGCGTGGCATGTTAATATCGGAGGTGACGCAGAGCACGGCTGGAACAGAGAGCTCAATAACTTCAACATCATCTTCAAGCGTGCGTTCAATCACCAGTGTATTGCCCTGACGCTGAATAGCACTCACTGCATTAATCACCGGAAGTTGCAGAATTTCTCCGACCAGCAAGCCAACCTGCTGGGCATAAAGGTCGCCGGAACCTTCACCAAAGATCAGTAAATCGAAGCCGATCTTTTCAACTGCTGCCGCCAGCGCCTTTGCGGTATCGAGAGGCAGTGCATGTTCAAGTTGCGCATCCTGCACCAAATACAGGCTATGCGGCCCGCGGGATAGCACGTCTTTGCGCACTTTCGAGTTCTGCAACAATGAGCCGCCAATGGTCAGCGCGGCTATCTCATCGTCATCTGTTGCAATCTGGCTTGCAGCTTCAATGGCATTGAGATCGAACTGGCTGATTTTGGCGTCGGCATTGTCGAAATTCAGGGTATATTCTGGAGTGACAACAATGTCCTGTTCTTCAGGCACCAGCTTAAAGCAGGTTATTATTTTCATGATTTCTCCTGTGAGTCGCATACGGAACCATCTCCGATGGAAGGTAAAAATGGCCTGAAAATAGTGTGCGATAGCGGTGCGGGGTTTTCGACGGAGCAAGCTGTTTTCCTTGCCAACAATCTTGCAAAAAAAATGCGATCGCTAAAACAAAAGTGCAATTTGCGGCAATATAGTTATTCCATGACCGTACAATCTTGCATTCAGTGTAAATAATCTTGTTTAGCTCTCGCTAAACGCGGTTGTATAACCGCAATACACGCCGTATTTTATCCGGCATATATTGTTTTTGCTTGCTCATGGAATAGGGAGGTTGTCATGTATCAACGCTGTTTTGATAACGCCAGCGAAACGCTGTTTGTCGCCGGTAAAACGCCACGGCTTTCACGTTTTGCATTTAGCGATGATCCAAAATGGGAGTCCGGACATCACGTTCATGACAATGAAACCGAGCTGATTTACGTCAAGAAAGGGGTAGCAAGGTTTACCATCGATTCTTCGTTATATGTCGCGCATGCCGATGACATTGTGGTGATAGAACGTGGCAGGTTGCATGCGGTGGCCTCTGACGTTAACGATCCAGCAACGACGTGTACCTGTGCGCTGTACGGCTTTCAGTTTCAGGGGACTGAGGAAAATCAGCTACTGCAACCGCATTCTTGCCCGGTCATTGCCGCAGGGCAGGGAAAAGAAGTCATTAAAACCTTATTTAATGAGCTAAGTGTGATTTTGCCGCAAAGTAAAAATAGCCAAACATCTTCGTTATGGGACGCATTTGCCTATACGTTAGCAATTCTTTACTACGAAAACTTTAAAAATGCTTATCGTTCGGAGCAGGGATATATTAAAAAAGATGTTCTGATAAAAGATATTCTTTTCTATCTGAATAATAATTATCGCGAAAAAATCACTTTAGAGCAGTTATCGAAAAAATTTCGTGCCAGCGTCAGTTATATTTGCCATGAATTTACCAAAGAGTATCGTATTTCCCCTATTAACTATGTTATTCAACGGCGTATGACGGAAGCGAAATGGTCACTCACCAATACTGAATTATCACAGGCAGAGATCTCCTGGCGTGTGGGTTATGAAAATGTCGATCACTTTGCCAAACTGTTTTTGCGCCATGTCGGCTGTTCGCCCAGCGATTACCGCAGGCAATTTAAAAACTGTTTTGCAGAACAAGAAATCCTATCTGAATTTCCTCAACCGGTAAGTCTTGCCGGATAAATCTGGCGGCGCAGTTTGTTAAGAAGCTGCGCCGCCTGCAGATTATTTGTTCTGATAATCTTTCAGGATCTGCCGACCTGCTACGTAAATCATAATTTCGTCTGTACCGCCGCCGATACGTTCACAACGGACATCACGCCAGAAGCGGGAGACGCGCGCCTCATCGGTATAGCCCAGACCGCCCATGATTTGAATCGCATCATCAATGACTTCCATTGCGGTACGTGCGCAGTACAGTTTTGCCAGCGCCGCGCTGGTGCGCAGTGACTGATGCTGGTCAGCTTGCCATGCCACTTTCAGCACCATATTGCGCATGTTGTCGATCTTAATTGCCATCAGTGCCAGCTTTTCCTGAATCATCTGGTTATGCCCAATTGGCTTACCAAAAGCGATACGCTGATTGGCATAGCGGGCGGCATCTTCAAAGGCGCATTCGGCAAAGCCGGTGCTGCGCGCGGCATTGATCAAGCGTTCCATCTCAAAGTTATACATCACATTGAGGAACCCCATTCCTTCTTCGCCCACCATGTCGCTCTCTTCAACCTCAACGTTGTCGAGATAGACTTCGCAGGTGCTGAGCATATGCCAGCCGATTTTATGCAACGGGTTAATCTTAATGCCGGGCTTACTGGAGTCGACCCACCACAGGGTGAAGGCTTTTTTGGGATCTTTCGGTTCTGGATCGCGCGCCAGCACCAGCATATATGGGTACTCTTTCGCGCCGGTAATAAAGGTTTTCTGGCCGTTGATGTAAACCTTGCCGTTTTTACGCGTGTAAGTAGTGGTGGCGCTGTTGTTGTCTGATCCTGCGCCTGGTTCCGTCAACGCCAGGGCATAGGCGGGATCTCCCGTCTCCAGGGTGCTTTCTGCCGTTTTACGTAGCTGCTCCGCAGAACCGAAACGGCGCATGCTGTGAATACATTGACCGTTGGTAATCAAAAATGCCGGAGCACCGCATTTTGACACTTCCATCAGCGCCAACATCTGGGTGACGTAATCCGCAGGGATGCCACCAAATTCTTCCGGCACGCCAAGCATAGAAATGCCGTTATCCGCCAGTGCCCGCATAAACTCACGCGGGTATGTCCCGTTTTGATCGCAGGTGCGGAAATACTCTTCCGGGAAGTTGGTCGTAATCAACTCGCGAATACTGGCCAGCAGCAGTTCTTGTTCTTCAGTTAAAGAAAAATCCATCATTATACTCCTGTTAATGAGCCGCTTCAGGCAGGACAAAACCCATCGCCGCATCGATAAATAATCTTTCGTCCATCAGTTTGAGTTCTGGCGAAATCACTGGGGTGAAATCCATTTTGTCGAGAATATCTTTTTGTAAATCGACGCCAGGAGCGATTTCGATTAAATGCAGGCCGTCTTTTTTTAGCGTGAATACGGCGCGCTCAGTGATATAACGAACATCCAGTCCTCGCTCGAGAGCGATTTTTCCGCTGAAAGTAATTTCCGGTAGTTCCCGAATAAATTTCTTCACCCGTCCTTCCTGGACTATATTTAATTTGCCGTCGGCAATTTCTGTTTTTAAACTGCCCGCAGTTAATGTGCCGCAGAAAATGATTTTCTTCGAAGTGGCACTGATATCAATAAATCCACCGGTGCCCATGATTTTACCATTGAATTTATGCACGCCGACGTTACCGTGCTGGTCGACTTCAGCAAAACTCAAATAACAAACATCCAGACCGCCACCGTGATAAAAATCAAACTGGGACGTCATATCCAGAATGGCACGGGTATTCACGTTCGCGCCAAAGGCGATCCCCTGTGAAGTAATACCGCCAATTGGGCCTGTTTCTACCGTCAGAATAAAGTCATCAGCACAACCTTCTTCCCGGGCGACCAGGCCAATGCCGTCAGCAATACCGACGCCGACATTCCCCACCGCGCCTTTGCGCATTTCGAATAATGCGCGCCGCGCAACTAATTTACGTTGGTTTAGGGGCAGGCTAAGTTTGGTGCTGTCATCAAGGGTGAAGTCACCAGAAATAAAGCGGTTAACCGGCGCACCGCCATACAGTTGGGTTTGATCCGGATCGACTACCACAATATCCACCAGATAACCCGGAATACGGACAGATTTAGGATGCAGCGTGGCTTTCTTAACCATTTTCTGCACCTGCATCATCACAATACCGCCGTTATTGTGCACCGCCTGAGCAATAACCAATGCGTCGAGATACATCACCTCATCTTCAAAAGTGGCGTAGCCTTCACTGTCGCAGGTGGTAGCGCGAATGAAGGCGATATCTGGCGCTATCGCTTTGTAATAGAGATATTCTTTGTTATCAAACTCGACCAGTTTAATCAGGTCTTCTTTAGTGACTTCATTCAGTTTGCCGCCTTGCTGGCGTGGATCGACAAATGTTCCGATGCCAATATCACTAATAATACCAGGCTGGTGGGCTGCGGCGGCGCGTAAGGTTTGTGTAAGTACACCTTGTGGATAGTTATAAGCAATAATTTTATTTTGTTCTGCGAGATCAGAAATACGCGGCGATTGTCCCCAGTGACCGCATAATGCCCATTTCACCAGACCTTCTTGTGCCAGCGGACTAATACCACGGTCGGCGCGATCGCCAAGCCCTGTTGGACTAATAATCGATAAATTACGTGGTGTTTGAGTCTGTTTATATTTATCAGCAAGAGCAGTAATTAACGTGGTGGCTTCCAGAATACCGCCGCCAGCGCCTAACACACAAAGTGTTGCTTCGTCGGGAATATAATTCACCGCTTCCTGTGCCGACAGGACCGGCACTCGTCCATTAATACGAGGTGGTTTTACAGGTTTCATTGTTAATTCCTGATTCAGGTGTGATTTTCCCTACGCCAGATGGAGAATTAGAGCGCAGAGACTCACGAAATATTTTTATTAAATACGGTTGAATATATTTTTTTAGTTCGGCGGGGGAGGGTATTCCCGCCGAAATATTATTGCTTATGCCTGATGTAAAATAGTTAATACCGTGCGCAAATCATTTACCGAGATTTGCCCTGGCGCAGAGGCTTTTTTTACCGCACCAAAAGTTGCCGCCGACCCAAATACTTCACCAGCCAGACGAGAAATTACGCCAGTTTTTGCCATCGACATCGTGATGATTGGACGATCGGCATACTGCTCCTGCATCTCCAGGGTCGCGGCAAGCAACGTCAGCACATCGCTGGTACTTTGCGGCATCAGCGCAATCTTAGGAATATCGGCGTCGAAGGACTGCATTTTACGCAGACGGGCAATGATTTCTTCGGCTTCCGGCGTTTTATGGAAGTCATGGTTGGACATGACAACTTTCACATCATGCGCGTGGGCGTAGGCGACGGTTTCTTTAACTTGATCATCACCGGTAAATAACTCCAGATCGATCATATCAACCAGGCCGCTGTCGATGGCTGCACGATTGAGTGCAATATAAGCCTCGGTGGAAATCGCCTGCTCGCCGCCTTCTTTGGCACTGCGGAAGGTAAACAGCAGCGGTTTTTCTGGCATGGTTTCACGGAGAATTTTTGCCGCTGCCATGACAGACTCCACATTGGAGAGGTCGGCATAGTGGTCAACACGCCATTCCAGAATATCAAAGTCCGCTTCACGATAGGCGAGAGCTTCGGATTTCACGCTGGCGATATCTTTCGCCATCAGCGAGACGATGATTTTAGGTGCGCCCGTACCAATGACGAGATCTTTTACAGTTACGGTTTTCATTTTTTACCCTTTCTGCACGCGGTCAGCCTGTCAGGCACCGAACCCCATGACCTGTTTAACATATTCCAGAGGGAAATCTTTGCCAGTCCATAACGTGAACTGTTCAGCCCCTTGCCACAACAACATGCCGTATCCATCAATCGTTTTGCAACCAGCTTGTTGCGCCTGCTGCAATAACTTCGTCATATGCGGGTTATACACGCATTCAGTGACCAGAAGTCCCGGATGTAACAGACTGATATCATTAACCAATGATTCATTCTCAAGGGGTTTCATACCCACTTTTGTGCCATTGGTTAAAATGTCGGCGGAAGCCAGGGCTTCAGCAAAGGCTTGCTGATCGGCGAGATCGGTAACCGTGACGACACAATCGGTGTTTTCGTTAACCCGCTGCGCGAAGGCGAGGGCTTTATCGAAGAACTCATCCCGACGGTTAAAGAGTTTAATTTCTTTTAAACCTTCAATTGCCCCCTGCGCGCCAATCGCCGTTGAGGCACCACCGGCCCCTAACAGCACCATCGTTTTGCCTTTGATATCAAAACCGCTCTCTTTAATGGCGCGAATATGCCCCGTGCCGTCGGTGTTATAGCCACGCAGATAGCCATCATCATTAACGATGGTGTTGATGGCCCCCACCAGTTTGGCAGCTGGTGTTAATTCATCAACATATTCACACGCCAGTTGTTTGTTCGGCATTGATACACCAGTTCCGCGCATTTTTAGAGCTTTTAATCCTTCAATTGCTCCGGGAAAGCTATCGTTATCCACTTCAAAGGCCATATAGGTAAATGGCAATCCCGCTTTTTCTAAGGCTTTATTCTGCATTTCAGGCGATAAACTGTGGCGGATGGGATAGGCCATCAGCCCAATCAATTCGTATTTTGCGGTAACATCCATAATTAACTCCTTTAACCTCTATGCTTAATTGTGTTTAACCGGGTGCTAAATTTACGCTCGCCAAACCGCACATCATTTTCAGGAATAATGAAAACGCGGTAATAGCGGATAAAGACAATAATTGCGGTAATCAGGGCCAGCAGCGCGAAAGTAAAATCGAGAACAATGATATATTGCAGGCCGATGTTCGACAGATAACCGGTAATCAGCGGAATAACAAAGTTAGCCAGTCCACCCATCATCATATAAATACTGGTGACTTTGGCTTTGCTTTTGGGAAAAAACTCTGACATGACCGAAACGCCGAGCTGTAAAATGCCGCCAGCCGCTGAGAAACCGATAACAAAGGCTCCGGCATTACACACCAGTGGAGAAGGGTACAGGTAGATAATGGCAGCTGTTATTGTTGCCAGTGCAGAGTTAAATACATTAGCCCAGATGGGCCGGACCATTTTTTTCAGCAGTGCGGCAAAAATAAAGACACAGACCAGCGAACCCATACTGTAATAAGAGATGGTTTTTAATGCCTCAGCTTCTGACATACCAGCAAAAGCCATCGCATATTTGGGCATCCACACCACAATCACATAAAAGGTCGAGAATGCGGCTACACCGAACAGTACCGATGACACACCTTCCAGCCAGACTAACGGTTTGCTGTTCATTTGCGGTAATTCATTAGCTACGCTGGCGTCCACCAACTGGCTGGGGAATTTGCTTTTTAACAGCATCAGCGTGATCAGTACAAACAGAATACCCGGAATAATCAGCCCATAGCCGTACCAGATATTATTGAGCAACATATAGCTCACCAGCATTGGGTAGAACATTTGCCCGAATGACACCATCGCTTTAACCAGTATGACCGCCGAACCAGAGGCTTTCGGAAAGCATTCCATGAGCGCAGGATAGCCCCCCGTATCCAGCGCTGAGTTAGCGATACCTACGCACACTGCCAGACAGTAGGCGAGAGTTAAATTCGGGCAAGCGGGAATACCAAAGAAGAATAGCAGATACATTATTACTGCCATTAATATCACCGCCCGACGACCAAACTTATCGGAGATCACACCGAAGAATAAAATACTGATCAATCGGCCCAAACCGATACCGGAAATTAAATAGGCAATGCCCGCGTTGTCAGTGGAAAACTTTTCTGCCAGAGATGACATATTTTGGGCAAGCGTAATAACACTAATGCCGTGCAGGAAATAGCTGAAGTAAATACAAAGAACAGCCAGGATAAATGGCGTGCTGAAAGCCTTATTTTGAGACATTTTCACAGCTCCTTGCTGAAAGATAATTTCGTTACCGTACGTATTGTTCTCCGACGGTTTACATAATTACTATACTGAAGATGATTTTCCCTGGGTACATGGCATAAAGTTTATGTTTCCAGGAATATTGCATGTCATAGTTTGTTTTTGATCGCGATTTTCCTTAGTTGGCGCAGAAAGAGTTATTTATCCGTAAGATCTTGCATGACCTGAAAAGAATATTGCATTACCCACCCGGAGCGACATTTTCCTTTAGCGAGTGATGCCACGTTTCTTTGCGGCTGCGTAAGCCGATAAACAGTGCCAGTAAAAAGCCGATGGCAGCGATGGCGGTATCGAACCACATAATATCGGCAATACTTCTTTGGGACAGATGAGCCGTAATCAACGGAATAGTAAAGGTCGCAATACTGCCCGCACTGTAATAGATCCCTGTAGCTTTACCTTTAGCGTAGGGGAAACGTTCAGCCATTAATGTCAGGCCAATTTGCACAACACCTCCAGCAGAGGTAAAACCAATGACAAAAGCAAATATTATCACCACATAAAATGTGGGATGCAGACAGACGGTAAACAGAGCAATAAATGAGATAAAGGTGTACAGCATCAGTAATGTTGTTGGGCGAACGGTATTACGAATGAGTGGAGCGGTAATAAATACACAAAGCAGCGAACCCACGGTGTAGATACTGAGTAGTTTGATCGACATAGTGTATGACATGCCTGCAACAAATTGTCCGTACTGTGCCAGCCACTGGCTAACCAGATAAAAGGTTGCCATTGAGATATAGCCATATAAGGTATAACTGGCTAAATCGATAATTGAACAGCGATGTTCCGTAGAGTTGGTGGCTTTCTCTATGACAGGTAAGCGACGACCCGGATGGGGTGGGAACGTACAACGGTATAAAAACAGAGCATTAATAAACATAATGCCTGCGGCAATCATAAAGGACCAGCCGAACCACAGTTCAGCCCACACTAACAGGCTGATGATTAGCGGTAATAAAAATTGCCCGCTGGAAACAAATGCTTTAATTAAAATATTAGCTGTACCCGGTGAACGTGGAAAAGCTTCCATCAAACTGGGATAGGTGCCTGCATCGAGAAAACTGTTTGCCATTCCCGCCAGAAAGCCCAAACCATAAGCGATAATGATGTTATTGGTGTGCAGGATGCCAAAAAAGAAGGCCATATAGCAGCACATCCCGAGCATGATAAAAGGGCGGCGACCAAAGCGATCGGATAATAATCCTGCAAAAAGCAAGACACTTAATCGACCAATGCCCAGCGATGAGATAACTATCGAGACGCCCGCGGCATTAGTCTGCCAAAGCGTCTCCAGCGAGGCCATATTCAGGCTCATCAAAATGACGCCCATACCATGCACCAGGTAATTAAAATACAACCCAAGTGCGGTAGGGTAATAGGGATTTTTCATAGGTTCTACTTAGCAAAGGTGCTTTAAAAAGTGTAGCGATGTTGTGTCAGTATCCGTTCATTATTGTTGTAACAACGACAATTCCTTTTTGTGGAGAAATTAACAAAGCCGCTCCAGATCGTGTGCATATAATTCAGCGGCTACCGATTGATAGATCTTCCAGTCAATAAAATTGCCATCAGGGTAGACACGTTGAAACGCGGTTAAGTCAGGGAAAAAACGCATGGTGTTGTTGCCGATGCGGTTATTTATTTTCTCTATGATGGCATGAAGATGTTTTTTTCGTTGCTGTCGCATAGCCAACAGTTGCTCGACCACACGATCAGGAATGGCGCATTTGCCATTTTCCCACTGATGCCAGCTTTCACTGTCAGCGGTCTGGGCAATCCAGGTCGCGCATTCATCAATAGTCATGGCAAAAATATGGCGAAGAGCCTGGAGTTCATAAGCGTTCATCGTGTAATGGCTGCATGAAATAAACAATAAAATATAAATAACATTATCAGCCTGCCGACGGCTTGAAGAGAGTCACAGTATCTTGTGCAACATTATTGGAAAGAGTGAGGGGGCGAGGTAGCGAAGAAGAAAAATGTTAAAAAAAAGCCCATCGTGGGAGATGGGCAAAGACTACACACAGCAATTCGTTGTTTCACTCAGGGGATTTCCATGCTTATAAATCAATATGTTGATTTATAACCGTGAGCTAATAGTAGGCATACGGACTTTTTGCGTCGATCAGATTCGTCTCATTAGTTTAAAAACTGTAAAGAATTTGCGACAGGTACTACCAGCTGAATGGCGGTAAGCAGGAAAATATGGGGAAGAGCAAGCAAATATCAATTAGCGGTGGTTAACAATCAGGCGGCAGAACCGCCTGATGAGAAATTACTTATTCGGTTTCTCGATTTCGCCAAGTTCTTCGAGAACTTCTTCCGGTTGGTCAGTCGGCGGTGGGACTTCTTCCACCCACGCGGCAAACAGACGCCAGGAAACGGCTAACAGAACCGGACCAATAAACAGGCCGATCATCCCGAAAGCAATCAAACCACCAATAACGCCAGAGAGGATCAGGATCAGCGGTAAATCGGCACCCATGCGAATTAACATTGGGCGGATGACGTTATCCAGCGTGCCAACCACACCACTCCATACCAGTAATACCGTGCCCCAGGTGGTATCGCCGGTCCAGTAAAGCCAGATGATCGCCGGAATCAGCACCGGCAGCGGGCCAAGTTGGACAAGGCAGGAGAGGATCATTAACACCGTGAGCAACGTTGCATAAGGTACGCCGGATACCGCGAGGCCGATACCGCCAAGCACTGCCTGTACTAACGCTGTCACCACAACACCCAGCGCCACTGCGCGGATAGCTTGTGCCGCTAGCAGCACGGCGGCATCTCCACGAACGCCTGCCAGACGGGTAGCAAAATGGCGAATGCCTTGCGCCACTTGTTCACCGCGCCAGTACAGCAGGGCGCTGAAGAGAAGCATCAGCGCACAATGCACCATAAAGCGCCCGATATGCGCCGCCTGCCCAACGAACCAGGTGGTGGTGGTGCCAATATAAGGACGGACTTTGGCCATGATCGCCGTGCCTCCCATATCCAGCAAGTTGTGCCAGCCTGCATACAGCTTCGTGCCAATCACCGGTATGGTATTAAGCCATGCCAGATCGGGTAACGTCATGTCACCGCTGGAAATGGCTTTAATCAGTGGACCGCTGCCATCGACAATACTGTTAACCAACAAGGCAATAGGGATGATAAACACCATCACTAATAACAGCGTCATCACCAGAACGGCGAGAGAGCGGCGGCCAAACATGATCTTTTGCAAACGTAACAATACCGGCCAGGTAGCGATAACCACCGTACCGGCCCATGCGAAGCCGAGAATAAAGGGTTGAACAATCCACAGACATGCCACAATCATGATGGCTAAAAACAGCACCGAAAGCAGAATTTGTGCGACATCCCTGGGCTGACGAACATTTACCATAACTACTTTTCACCTTTTTTGTGCGTCAAATCGTCGACGCGACGTGAACACGCGAAACTCACCTGCATAATGATGAGCAATTTCAGCGGTTTTTAACAGGCCGATTCTGCCCTTAATTCTGATGGGCGTGTTAGAAAAAAATGTGGTACAACAACTCAGGCAACACGCAAACGATTTACTCGTCGTATTTCAAATTGCATGTGCTGCGGCTACGTTCGTTCACCCCAGTCACTTACTTTGTAAGCTCCTGGAGTTCACTCGCTTGCCGCCTTCCTGCAACTCGAAATCCATAGAGTAAACAAACATCACCTTTCAGTGCGCTATTGCAGCCGCCTGAAAGAATAGTGTATCGACCTACATCACAGACCGCAGGAAAGGGTCAATATAATGATTCCACAGATTTCCCAGGCACCCGGCGTCGTTCAACTGGTGCTTAATTTTTTGCAAGAGCTGGAGCAACAGGGTTTTACCGGCGATACGGCGACAAGTTATGCCGATCGTCTGACAATGTCGACCGACAACAGTATTTACCAACTTCTCCCCGATGCGGTGGTATTTCCGCGTTCAACCGCAGATGTGGCGCTGATCGCCCGTCTTGCCGCGCAGGAACGCTATTCATCGCTGATCTTTACCCCCCGCGGCGGCGGCACCGGCACTAACGGTCAGGCGCTCAACCAGGGGATTATTGTTGATATGTCCCGCCATATGAACCGCATCATCGAAATTAACCCTGAAGAGGGCTGGGTGCGCGTTGAGGCCGGGGTGATAAAAGATCAACTCAATCAGTACCTGAAACCGTTCGGCTACTTTTTTGCGCCGGAACTTTCGACCAGCAACCGGGCAACGCTCGGTGGGATGATCAATACCGATGCATCCGGTCAGGGATCGCTGGTCTATGGCAAAACGTCAGATCACGTACTTGGCGTACGCGCGGTGTTGTTGGGGGGCGATATTCTCGATACGCAACCTTTACCCGTCGAACTGGCAGAAACGCTGGGTAAAACCAATACCGCAATCGGGCGTATCTACAACACTGTTTATCAACGTTGCCGTCAGCAACGCCAGTTAATCATCGACAACTTCCCCAAACTTAACCGCTTTCTTACCGGTTACGATCTGCGTCATGTCTTTAACGATGAGATGACCGAGTTCGACCTGACGCGCATTCTGACGGGTTCAGAAGGGACGCTGGCCTTTATTACCGAAGCGCGGCTGGATATTACGCCCTTGCCTAAAGTGCGCCGTCTGGTGAACGTCAAATATGACTCTTTTGACTCCGCGCTGCGTAACGCGCCGTTTATGGTTGAGGCGCGGGCGCTTTCGGTAGAGACGGTGGACTCAAAAGTGCTGAATTTGGCGCGGGAAGATATCGTCTGGCATTCCGTCAGTGAGCTGATTACCGATGTACCTGACAAACAGATGCTCGGGCTAAACATTGTTGAATTTGCCGGAGACGATGAAGCACTTATCGATCAGCAGGTGAATGCGCTCTGTGCGCGGCTGGATGAACTTATCGCCAGCCAGCAAGCAGGTGTGATCGGCTGGCAGGTGTGCCGTGAGCTGGCTGGCGTTGAACGTATCTATGCAATGCGCAAAAAAGCCGTTGGCCTGCTTGGCAATGCTAAAGGTGCCGCCAAGCCAATTCCATTTGCTGAAGATACCTGCGTACCGCCGGAACATCTGGCGGATTATATTGCTGAATTCCGCGCACTGCTCGACAGCCACGGCTTAAGCTACGGTATGTTCGGTCATGTCGACGCAGGCGTCTTACACGTCCGTCCGGCACTGGATATGTGCGATCCACAACAAGAGATTTTGATGAAGCAAATCTCTGATGACGTGGTGGCGCTGACTGCGAAATACGGTGGTTTGTTGTGGGGCGAGCACGGCAAAGGTTTTCGCGCTGAATACAGCCCGGCGTTTTTCGGTGAGGAACTTTTTGCAGAACTGCGCAAAGTGAAAGCGGCATTTGACCCGCATAATCGACTCAACCCAGGGAAGATTTGCCCGCCAGAAGGTCTCGATGCGCCGATGATGAAAGTGGACGCGGTGAAGCGCGGTACATTCGACCGGCAGATCCCCATTGCGGTACGCCAGCAGTGGCGCGGTGCGATGGAGTGTAACGGCAACGGTTTATGCTTCAACTTTGATGCCCGTAGTCCGATGTGTCCGTCGATGAAGATCACCCAGAACCGAATTCATTCACCGAAAGGGCGCGCAACGCTGGTGCGTGAATGGTTACGTTTGCTGGCGGATCGTGGTGTTGACCCACTAAAACTGGAGCAAGAGCTACCAGCGTCTGGCGTCAGCTTACGCACGTTAATTGCCCGCACGCGCAATAGCTGGCATGCGAATAAAGGCGAATATGATTTCTCGCACGAAGTGAAAGAGGCGATGTCGGGCTGCCTGGCCTGTAAAGCGTGTTCGACTCAGTGTCCGATCAAAATTGACGTCCCGGAGTTTCGCTCTCGTTTCCTGCAACTCTATCATACGCGTTATCTACGCCCATTGCGCGACCATCTGGTGGCAACGGTCGAAAGCTACGCACCGCTAATGGCGCGTGCGCCAAAGACTTTTAACTTCTTCATTAACCAGCCGCTGGTGCGCAAACTCTCGGAAAAACACATCGGTATGGTCGACTTGCCACTGCTTTCAGTGCCCTCGTTGCAACAACAAATGGTGGGTCATCGCTCGGCAAACATGACGCTGGAACAGCTTGAAGCTCTCAATGCAGAGCAGAAAGCGCGCACGGTGTTGGTGGTGCAGGACCCCTTTACCAGCTATTACGATGCGCAAGTGGTGGCGGATTTTGTCCGTCTGGTCGAAAAATTAGGTTTCCAGCCCGTGTTACTGCCATTTTCGCCAAATGGCAAAGCCCAGCATATCAAAGGCTTTCTTAATCGCTTTGCGAAGACGGCGAAAAAGACGGCGGATTTCCTCAACCGTATGGCGAAGCTGGGGATGCCAATGGTGGGCGTCGATCCAGCGCTGGTACTTTGTTATCGCGATGAATATAAACTGGCGCTGGGCGAGGAACGTGGCGAGTTTAACGTCTTACTGGCGAATGAATGGCTGGCAAGCATACTTGAGTCACAGCCAGTGGCTACAGTCAGCGGTGAATCATGGTATTTCTTTGGTCACTGTACCGAAGTTACCGCCTTGCCGGGCGCTCCAGCACAATGGGCGGCAATATTTGCCCGTTTTGGCGCGAAACTGGAAAATGTCAGCGTGGGTTGCTGCGGCATGGCAGGGACTTACGGACATGAAGCGAAAAATCATAAAAACTCGCTCGGGATCTATGAGTTATCCTGGCATCAGGCGATGCAGCGACTGCCGCGTAACCGCTGTCTGGCGACCGGATATTCCTGTCGCAGCCAGGTAAAACGGGTTGAAGGCACGGGGGTACGCCATCCTGTGCAGGCTTTACTGGAGATTATTAAATGATATGGAAACGAAAAATCACCCTGGAAGCACTGAATGCAATGGGTGAAGGAAACATGGTGGGGTTGCTGGATATTCGCTTTGAACATATTGGTGATGACACCCTTGAAGCGACAATGCCAGTAGACTCGCGGACAAAGCAGCCTTTCGGGTTGCTGCATGGTGGGGCATCCGTGGTATTGGCCGAAAGTATCGGTTCCGTTGCCGGTTATTTATGTACCGAAGGTGAGCAAAAGGTGGTTGGTCTGGAAATCAATGCTAATCATGTTCGCTCGGCACGAGAAGGGCGGGTACGCGGCGTATGTAAACCGTTGCATCTCGGTTCACGTCATCAGGTTTGGCAGATAGAAATCCTCGATGAGAAAGGGCGTTTGTGCTGTTCGTCACGATTGACGACAGCCATTTTGTGACGTTGTCACCAGAAAAATGTGACGCATATTGCTTTTGGTCATTATCTGCACAGTAAACGGTGGTATACTGTGCAGGTCTTGTCTAAAAGCGAGGATGCTATGTCTACTCAACTTGATCCCACCCAGCTGGCCATTGAATTTTTACGCCGTGACCAGAGCAATCTTTCACCTGCCCAATATCTCAAACGTCTGAAACAACTAGAACTTGAATTTGCTGACCTGCTTACTCTCTCTTCTGCTGAATTAAAAGAAGAAATCTACTTTGCCTGGCGTTTGGGCGTGCATTGATCCTGACGTAATGCCGCGAGTTCGCCAAATCGGCCTGGATTAATCTTCGTCCAGGTTCGAGGGACTTCTTAATACTGCTTATCTACCCGCCTGATAACGTTCAAAAATAATACAAATCGCAGTTTGTGCTAAAACAGCGGCTTAGCTTTATGAGACTATTCTTATCGCCCCTTCAAGAGCTAAGCCACTGTGAGTGCCGGAGATAAGCGCCGGATGGGGTAGAAACCCTTAAGCCTGTGATGCACAGACTTAAGGGTTTTCTTATTTCTGAACGCTGCACTTTTTTACCTATCTCTTAAATAGTCATTTTCAATACAACTTTTTCTTTTTCATCACAGCCTTAATGCTCCTTAGATAATAATCATTATCTAACAATGAGATACCTAATTCTTAGCGTGCCTGTTAACCCACACATCAGGGTCTATGCTTATTAAAAGCAGGAAAAAAGCATGTTTTACGGTAAAGCCCCTGCGTTTGCCGGGTTGAACTGATAATCATTATCACTAACATGCTGTTATACGCTGAAAGCGATGAAGTGAGGTAAATCGATGGACATGCATTCAGGAACCTTTAATCCACAGGATTTCGCCTGGCAGGGCTTAACGCTGACACCTGCTGCCGCGGTCCACATCCGTGAGCTGGTGGCAAAGCAGCCGGGTATGGTCGGCGTGCGCTTAGGCGTGAAGCAAACGGGCTGCGCGGGCTTTGGCTATGTGCTCGACAGTGTTAGCGAGCCAGACAAAGACGATCTGCTGTTTGAACATGACGGCGCGAAGCTGTTTGTCCCGCTGCAAGCGATGCCGTTTATTGATGGCACGGAAGTCGATTTCGTTCGTGAAGGACTTAATCAGATATTCAAATTTCACAACCCGAAAGCTCAGAATGAATGTGGCTGTGGCGAAAGCTTTGGGGTATAGGCGGTACTATGTCTCGTAATACTGAAGCAACTGACGATGTCAAAACCTGGACCGGCGGCCCGCTGAATTATAAAGAAGGATTCTTCACCCAGTTAGTCACCGATGAGCTGGCAAAGGGGATAAACGAAGAGGTGGTGCGCGCAATTTCGGCGAAGCGTAATGAGCCGGAGTGGATGCTGGAGTTTCGTCTCAACGCCTATCGCGCATGGCTGGAGATGGAAGAACCGCACTGGTTGAAAGCGCACTACGACAAGCTGAATTATCAGGATTACAGCTACTACTCAGCACCATCGTGCGGTAATTGTGACGACAACTGCGCGTCTGAACCCGGCGCGGTGCAGCAAACTGGCGCGAACGCCTTTTTAAGTAAAGAGGTGGAGGCGGCGTTTGAGCAGTTGGGCGTTCCCGTGCGGGAAGGCAAAGAAGTGGCAGTGGATGCCATTTTCGACTCTGTTTCGGTTGCCACCACTTATCGCGAAAAACTGGCGGAGCAGGGAATTATTTTCTGTTCCTTTGGCGAGGCGATCCACGATCACCCGGAACTGGTGCGTAAATATCTCGGCACCGTGGTGCCGGGGAATGACAACTTCTTTGCCGCGCTTAATGCGGCGGTGGCCTCTGACGGTACGTTTATTTATGTGCCTAAAGGCGTGTGCTGCCCGATGGAACTTTCCACCTATTTTCGTATTAACGCGGAAAAAACCGGGCAGTTTGAGCGCACCATTCTGGTGGCCGACGAAGACAGCTACGTCAGCTACATTGAAGGCTGTTCCGCTCCGGTGCGTGACAGCTATCAGTTACACGCGGCGGTGGTGGAAGTCATCATCCATAAAAACGCCGAGGTGAAATATTCCACGGTACAAAACTGGTTCCCTGGCGATAACAACACCGGCGGTATTCTCAACTTCGTCACCAAGCGTGCTTTGTGCGAAGGCGAAAACAGCAAAATGTCATGGACGCAATCAGAAACCGGGTCAGCGATTACGTGGAAATATCCCAGTTGCATTTTGCGCGGCGATAACTCCATCGGTGAGTTTTACTCAGTGGCACTGACCAGCGGTCATCAGCAGGCGGATACCGGCACCAAGATGATCCATATTGGTAAAAACACCAAATCGACCATCATCTCTAAAGGGATCTCAGCCGGACACAGCCAGAACAGTTATCGCGGCTTAGTGAAAATCATGCCGACGGCAACCAATGCACGTAACTTCACCCAGTGCGACTCAATGCTGATAGGCGCTAATTGTGGGGCGCATACTTTCCCGTATGTCGAATGTCGCAATAACAGCGCGCAACTGGAGCACGAGGCAACGACATCACGTATTGGTGAAGATCAACTGTTTTACTGCCTGCAACGCGGGATCAGCGAAGAAGACGCCATCTCGATGATTGTTAACGGTTTCTGCAAAGACGTGTTCTCAGAACTGCCGCTGGAATTTGCCGTTGAAGCACAAAAACTCCTCGCCATCAGTCTTGAACACAGCGTCGGATAAGGAATAAACATGTTAAGTATTAAAGATTTACACGTCAGCGTGGAAGATAAAGCTATCCTGCGTGGGTTAAGCCTCGACGTTCGTCCCGGCGAAGTTCACGCCATTATGGGGCCAAACGGTTCTGGCAAAAGTACCTTATCGGCAACGCTTGCTGGGCGAGAAGATTATGAGGTGACGGGCGGCACGGTTGAGTTCAAAGGCAAAGATTTGCTTGCGCTGTCGCCGGAAGATCGTGCAGGTGAAGGCATCTTTATGGCCTTCCAGTATCCGGTGGAAATTCCCGGCGTCAGTAACCAGTTTTTCCTGCAAACGGCACTTAATGCGGTGCGCAGCTATCGCGGCCAGGAAACGCTCGACCGCTTTGATTTTCAGGATTTGATGGAAGAGAAAATCGCTCTCCTGAAGATGCCGGAGGATTTATTAACCCGTTCGGTAAATGTTGGTTTTTCCGGCGGCGAGAAAAAGCGCAACGATATTTTGCAAATGGCGGTGCTGGAACCGGAGTTATGCATTCTTGATGAGTCGGACTCCGGGCTGGATATTGACGCATTAAAAGTGGTTGCCGATGGCGTGAACTCGCTGCGTGACGGCAAGCGTTCATTCATCATTGTTACGCACTACCAACGCATTCTCGACTACATCAAGCCTGATTATGTCCATGTGCTGTATCAGGGACGAATTGTGAAATCCGGCGATTTCACATTGGTCAAACAACTGGAGGAGCAGGGTTATGGCTGGCTTACCGAACAGCAGTAACGCGCTGCAACAGTGGCATCACTTGTTTGAAGCTGAGGGTGCAAAACGCTCCCCGCAAGCACAGCAGCATTTACAGCAATTGCTGCGTACCGGACTGCCGACACGCAAACATGAGCACTGGAAATATACGCCGCTGGAAGGGCTGACCAATAGCCAGTTTGTCAGCATTGCGGGAGAGATATCCCCACAGCAGCGAGATGCCTTAGCGTTAACGTTAGACGCTGTGCGGCTGGTGTTTGTCGATGGACGTTACGTGCCCGCGCTGAGCGATGCAACTGAAGGCAGCGGATATGAAGTGAGCATTAACGACGACCGTCAGGGGTTACCCGACGCTATTCAGGCGGAGGTGTTTCTGCATTTGACGGAAAGCCTGGCGCAAAGCGTGACGCATATCGCCGTGAAGCGCGGTCAACGACCGGCAAAGCCATTGCTGTTAATGCATATTACCCAGGGCGTGGCAGGTGAAGAGGTGAACACTGCCCATTACCGACATCATCTGGATCTGGCGGAAGGTGCCGAAGCGACGGTGATCGAACATTTTGTCAGCCTTAATGATGCTCGTCATTTCACCGGAGCGCGCTTTACCATCAATGTCGCAGCGAACGCCCACTTGCAGCATATCAAGCTGGCGTTTGAAAACCCGGTCAGTCACCACTTTGCCCATAACGATTTGTTGCTGGCTGACGATGCTACCGCATTTAGCCACAGTTTCCTGCTGGGTGGCGCAGTATTACGACACAACACCAGTACGCAACTCAATGGCGAAAACAGCACGCTGCGGATCAATAGTCTGGTGATGCCGGTGAAAAACGAGGTGTGTGATACCCGTACCTGGCTGGAACACAATAAAGGTTTTTGTAACAGCCGACAGTTGCACAAAACTATCGTCAGCGACAAAGGCCGCGCGGTATTTAACGGTTTGATCAACGTCGCGCAGCACGCCATCAAAACGGATGGTCAGATGACCAACAATAATTTGCTGATGGGAAAACTGGCGGAAGTGGATACGAAACCGCAGCTGGAAATCTATGCAGATGATGTGAAATGCAGCCACGGTGCGACGGTGGGGCGTATTGATGATGAACAGATGTTCTATCTGCGCTCGCGCGGGATCAATCGGCAAGATGCCCAGCAGATGATCATTTACGCCTTTGCTGCCGAACTGACGGAAGCACTGCGTGATGAGGGGCTTAAACAGCAGTTGCTGGCCCGAATCGGTCAACGGCTGCCAGGAGGTGCAAGATGACTTTTTCCGTCGACAAAGTGCGGGCCGACTTTCCGGTGCTTTCTCGTGAGGTAAACGGTTTGCCGCTGGCTTATCTCGACAGCGCCGCCAGTGCGCAGAAACCAAGCCAGGTGATTGACGCCGAGGCCGAGTTTTATCGTCATGGCTACGCGGCGGTGCATCGCGGTATTCATACCTTAAGCGCCCAGGCGACCGAGAAAATGGAGAACGTGCGCAAGCGGGCATCGTTGTTTATCAACGCCCGTTCGGCGGAAGAGCTGGTGTTCGTCCGCGGCACGACGGAAGGGATCAATCTGGTCGCCAATAGCTGGGGCAACAGCAACGTGCGAGCGGGCGATAACATCATCATCAGCCAGATGGAGCACCACGCCAACATTGTTCCCTGGCAAATGCTTTGCGCGCGAGTGGGTGCAGAGCTGCGTGTGATTCCTCTCAACCCCGACGGTACGTTGCAGCGGGAGACACTGCCTAATCTGTTCGATGAGAAAACTCGCCTGCTGGCAATTACCCATGTTTCCAACGTGCTGGGAACGGAAAATCCGCTGGCAGAGATGATCACGCTTGCGCATCAGTATGGTGCAAAAGTGCTGGTGGATGGCGCTCAGGCGGTGATGCATCATCCGGTGGACGTTCAGGCGCTGGATTGCGATTTTTACGTGTTCTCCGGGCATAAACTGTATGGCCCCACTGGAATTGGCATTCTTTATGTCAAAGAAGCCTTGTTGCAGGAGATGCCGCCGTGGGAAGGGGGCGGTTCTATGATCGCCACCGTCAGCCTGAGTGAAGGGACTACCTGGACCAAAGCACCATGGCGGTTTGAAGCCGGCACACCCAATACCGGAGGCATCATTGGTCTTGGCGCGGCGCTGGAGTATGTGTCGGCGCTGGGGCTTAATAATATAGCCGAGTATGAACAGAATCTGATGCACTACGCGCTATCACAGCTGGAGTCTGTACCGGATCTCACTCTCTATGGTCCACAGAACAGGCTTGGCGTTATTGCCTTTAATCTTGGTAAACACCACGCCTATGATGTTGGCAGTTTTCTCGATAATTACGGCATTGCTGTGCGTACCGGACATCACTGCGCTATGCCATTAATGGCCTATTACAACGTTCCTGCCATGTGTCGGGCGTCGCTGGCTATGTATAACACCCATGAAGAAGTGGATCGTCTGGTGACCGGCCTGCAACGTATTCACCGTCTGCTGGGATAACAGGGAGGCACTATGGCTTTATTGCCGGATAAAGAAAAATTGCTGCGTAATTTTTTACGCTGCGCCAACTGGGAAGAGAAATATCTCTACATTATTGAGCTGGGCCAGCGTCTGCCAGAATTACGCGACGAAGACCGAAGCCCACAAAATAGCATTCAGGGCTGCCAGAGTCAGGTGTGGATTGTCATGCGCCAGAATGCGCAGGGAATTATTGAATTGCAGGGCGACAGCGATGCGGCGATTGTGAAAGGGCTTATTGCGGTCGTCTTTATACTCTACGATCAGATGACGCCGCAGGATATTGTCAATTTCGATGTGCGTCCGTGGTTTGAAAAAATGGCGCTCACCCAACATCTCACCCCATCTCGTTCACAAGGTCTGGAAGCGATGATTCGCGCAATTCGCGCCAAAGCCGCTGCACTTAGCTAAACTAAAGGGACAGCTTTCATCCGGTTGGCTCACATTGCCGGATGGTCAATGTTTACACTGACCTGCACAGGAGTGTTTTGGTTTCAGGTGAACATAAGCACCATCCGACGTTTCAGCGTGAGTCTCCGGCAAATACAGGAGGTTTACAATGAAACGCGCGTCTTTGCTTACACTCACGCTTATCGGCGCTTTTAGCGCCATTCAGGCTGCCTGGGCGGTTGATTATCCGCTACCACCAACCGGAAGCCGACTGGTTGGGCAAAATCAAACGTATACGGTGCAAGAAGGGGATAAAAACCTTCAGGCCATCGCCCGACGTTTTGATACTGCGGCAATGTTGATACTTGAAGCCAATAACACTATCGCTCCGGTGCCAAAACCCGGTACGACGATAACGATTCCTTCGCAACTGTTATTGCCTGATGCGCCGCGTCAGGGGATTATCGTTAACCTTGCAGAGCTGCGCCTTTATTATTATCCGCCGGGAGAAAATATCGTGCAGGTCTATCCGATAGGTATTGGTTTGCAGGGGCTGGAAACGCCAGTGATGGAAACGCGTGTGGGGCAGAAAATCCCTAACCCAACCTGGACGCCTACGGCGGGCATTCGTCAGCGTTCGCTGGAGCGTGGCATTAAATTACCGCCCGTCGTTCCTGCCGGGCCAAATAACCCGCTAGGACGTTACGCACTGCGCCTCGCGCATGGTAATGGCGAATACCTCATTCATGGCACCAGTGCGCCGGACAGCGTCGGTTTGCGCGTCAGTTCAGGGTGTATTCGCATGAATGCACCGGATATTAAAGCCTTGTTCTCCAGCGTGCGGACGGGAACGCCGGTGAAAGTGATCAACGAACCGGTGAAATATTCTGTGGAGCCTAACGGGATGCGTTATGTGGAAGTGCATCGACCACTATCAGCAGAAGAACAGCAGAACGTTCAGACAATGCCTTACACACTGCCAGCAGGCTTCACGCAATTTAAAGATAATAAGGCTGTAGACCAGAAGTTAGTCGATAAAGCGTTGTATCGTCGGGCAGGGTATCCAGTTGCCGTGAGCACTGGCACAACGCCTGTAGCCAGCAATGCGCCTTCAGTAGAGTCAGCGCAGAATGGTGAACCAGAACAAGGGAATATGTTACGCGCGACGCAGTAGCGGTAAATGGCAGGCAAAAAAAATGGCGCACAATGTGCGCCATTTTTCACTTCACAGGTACTATTACTTGCGGTATTTAGTAGCCATGTTGTCCAGACGCTGGTTAGCACGAGCTGCGTCATCTTTAGCAGCCTGAACGTCGGAACGCATTGCGTTCACGTCGTTGCTCAGCTGGTCAACTTTAGCGTTCAGAGTCTGAACGTCAGAAGACAGCTGATCGATTTTAGCGTTGCTGGAGCAACCTGCCAGCAGAGTAGAACCCAGGATTACCGCGCCCAGTACCAGTTTAGTAGCTTTCATTATTAATACCCTCTAGATTGAGTTAATCTCCATGTAGCGTTACAAGTATTACACAAAGTTTTTTATGTTGAGAATATTTTTTTGATGGGAAGGCACTTATTTTTGATCGTTCGCTCAAAGAAGCATCGAACGCTGGGTTTTAGATAAAAAAATTGAGAGAAAACAGGATGCTTCCATCGGATTCATCTTAGATAAAGTGGGATTATATAGTGAAATCCGATTTGATTTTTTATTGCTTCTGGTTATCGATTAAATAAAAAAAGCGCCCATCAGGGCGCTTCGATATACAAATTAATTCACAAAAGCAATATTACAGGACGTGAACAGATGCGGTGTTAGTAGTGCCGCTCGGTACCAGTGCACCAGAAACCATAACTACGACGTCACCTTTGTGTGCCAGACCGCTCTGCAGAGCCAGTTCTTTACCCAGACGGTAGAAATCATCAGTAGAAGTGATTTCTTTAACCAGCTGCGGCACAACGCCTTTGCTCAGTACCAACTGATGAGCCGTTTTTTCGTTGGTGGTCAGTGCCAGGATGGTGGCATCCGGGAAGTATTTACGTACTGCACGAGCAGATTTACCGCCCTGGGTAGCAACCACGATCAGCGGAGCATCCAGTTTTTCAGCAGTTTCAACCGCGCCACGGCATACTGCTTCGGTAATGCGCAGTTTACGGTTGTCATTGTTGAACTCGAGACGGCTGTTCATCACGCGGTCGGTACGTTCGCAGATGGTCGCCATGATAGAAACCGCTTCCAGCGGGTATTTACCTTTTGCGGATTCACCAGACAGCATCACTGCGTCAGTACCGTCGAGGATGGCGTTTGCAACGTCACCGGCTTCTGCGCGAGTCGGGCGTGGGTTTTTGATCATGGAATCCAGCATCTGGGTCGCAGTGATAACGACTTTACGTGCACGGATACATTTTTCGATCATCATCTTCTGGGCGAAGATAACTTCTTCTACCGGGATTTCTACACCCAGGTCGCCACGCGCAACCATGATGCCGTCAGAGGCTTCGAGGATTTCGTCGAAGTTGTTGAGGCCTTCCTGGTTTTCGATTTTGGAGATGATTTGGATGTTTTCGCCGCCGTGCGCTTTCAGGTGCTCACGGATTTCGATAACGTCAGAACGCTTACGAATAAAGGAAGCAGCAACAAAGTCTACGCCTTGTTCGCAACCAAAGATCAGGTCCTGTTTGTCTTTTTCAGCCAGTGCTGGCAGGGCAATGGAAACGCCTGGCAGGTTCACACCTTTGTTTTCGCCCAGGTCGCCGTTGTTCAGCACTTTACAGATAACTTTGTTACCTTCAATGGCGGTAACTTCCATACCGATCAGACCATCGTCAACCAGTACGGTGTTGCCAACAGACAGGTCAGTAGTGAAACCTTCATACGTTACCGCAACCATTTCGCTGTTGCCGATAACAGATTTATCAGTGGTGAAAGTAAAGGTCTGACCCGCTTTCAGAGAAACGTCGTTACCGCCTTCCAGTTTCATAGTGCGGATTTCTGGACCTTTGGTATCAAGCAGGATAGCGGCAGTTTTACCGGTTTTGCTCATCACGTTGCGCAGATTCTGAATGCGCTGACCGTGTTCTGCATAGTCACCATGAGAGAAGTTCAGACGCATAACGTTCATGCCAGCGTCCAGCATTTTAGCTAACATCTCTTCAGATTCGGTTTTCGGTCCGATGGTGCAAACAATTTTGGTCTTTTTCATGACAGTCTTAGTCTTTAAGTTGAGAAGGATGGGAGAAACTTGCTTTCTGGGCGCACTGCCGGAAAGCGAATCCGGTATTACGAAAGTGGTGGTGCCTCGCTCTAAGGATAGGTGACATCGAAAAAGCGTGCAGAGGAATGTGTGCTTGTGTCTCAGCCCAACGTGAGTGCCTGTTTTTGAGTCGTTGAGTTCTACAGTCCAAAGTGCTGAAACCATTCAAGAGTCAATTGGCGCGCATTATACGCTGAAATTAATCCAAAAGGAAAACAAAAACAGCGTTTCAAAAAATATACAACTTGTAAGACAATAAATTGTTATCAAAGATTTAACGTTACAGGGAAAGGGTTACGCAAAAACCTCGTTGTTTGCGCAACGTCTGGTGCCTGGGTTGTCAGTGTGAGGATAAGTGAGAGTTCATCCGGTGCATAAATACATCATCGCTCAATTGCTACAGTGAAAATAATTTATCGCGTTATTTGTCTGATTTTCTTTGGTTTTTGTTTAATTGATTAGATTGATATATGCTGATAGCTGGCATGATAAATAGGTATAAATAATGGGAAATCGGACAAAAGAGGATGAACTGTACCGAGAGATGTGCAGAGTTGTCGGTAAAGTTGTGCTGGAAATGCGCGATCTGGGGCAGGAACCAAAGCATATTGTTATCGCAGGCGTATTACGTACAGCATTAGCCAATAAACGCATTCAGCGCAGTGAGCTGGAAAAGCAGGCGATGGAAACCGTCATTAACGCACTGGTTAAATGACCATTCAGGATGAGGCGGTAAGCTTCATCCTGATATTTTTAGTTCAGTTGCAGTCCAGTTAATCATTCTAAATAACAACTGCTGAAATTATACAAATTTCGGTATGTATTTTAATTTATAGCGCTAATGTTATTTTTATTATCTGTAATGAAAGTCACAAATAATTGTCGCTTAAGTTAAATTTATTTCAAATGATAATAAATATCAGTTCACTTATAATTTCTTGCTTTGTGATTTTAATTGATAACGATCAATGTTAAGAGCTCAGAATAATCACATTATTTTTCCTCCTAACCATAAAGGATTAGTTTATCAGCGTTAAATCTTTTCTCATACACTATCAGGTTAGGGAAAATATCTGGTGTTGGGGACAGAGTCAGCAGCGTATTAGTTGAATGCTTAATATCAGGCTGCTGAATTGTCAGCACTGTGTTTGCGAAGAGGATGCGAAATAAATGAACCCGGTTGATCGTCCACTATTAGATATTGGCTTAACGCGATTAGAATTCTTGCGTATATCAGGAAAAGGCCTTGCTGGTCTGACAATTGCCCCTGCGTTACTGTCACTTTTGGGTTGCAAACAGGAAGATATTGATAGCGGCACAGTAGGGTTGATAAATACACCCAAAGGGGTGCTGGTGACCCAACGTGCGCGATGCACGGGTTGCCACCGCTGTGAAATCTCTTGTACCAACTTCAACGATGGCTCAGTAGGGACATTCTTCTCCCGTATCAAAATCCATCGCAATTATTTCTTTGGCGATAACGGGGTTGGCTCTGGTGGCGGCCTGTATGGCGATCTCAACTATACCGCGGACACCTGCCGTCAATGTAAAGAACCGCAATGCATGAATGTCTGCCCGATTGGTGCGATTACCTGGCAGCAGGAAGAAGGCTGTATTACCGTCGATCATAAACGTTGTATTGGCTGTAGCGCCTGTACTACGGCATGCCCGTGGATGATGGCCACCGTAAATACCGAAAGTAAAAAATCCTCGAAATGTGTGTTATGCGGTGAATGCGCAAACGCCTGCCCAACAGGGGCGTTAAAAATTATCGAGTGGAAAGATATTACTGTGTGAATCTTGCAAAGGAAAAAATCATGGCTAACGGTTGGACAGGTAATATATTAAGAGTCAATCTCACGACAGGAAATATTGCCCTCGAAGATTCCAGTAAGTTTAAAAGTTTTGTCGGTGGTATGGGCTTCGGCTACAAAATTATGTATGACGAAGTACCGCCAGGCACGAAACCTTTCGATGAAGCGAATAAATTAGTCTTTGCTACCGGCCCATTAACTGGATCTGGTGCCCCCTGCAGTTCTCGCGTAAATATCACCTCACTTTCTACTTTTACCAAAGGAAATTTAGTCGTCGATGCCCATATGGGGGGCTTTTTTGCAGCGCAAATGAAATTCGCTGGATACGACGTCATTATTATCGAAGGGAAAGCGAAAGCACCGGTATGGCTGAATATTAAAGATGACAAAGTTAGCCTGGAAAAAGCCGATTTCTTATGGGGAAAAGGGACGCGCGCAACTACGGAAGAGATTTGTCGATTGACCAGCCCTGAAACCTGTGTGGCGGCTATTGGTCAGGCTGGGGAAAACCTTGTTCCTCTCTCTGGCATGTTGAATAGCCGTAACCACAGCGGTGGTGCGGGAACTGGCGCAATAATGGGTTCGAAAAACCTGAAAGCGATTGCGGTTGAAGGGACGAAAGGGGTCAACATTGCCAATCGTCAGGAGATGAAGCGTCTCAACGATTACATGATGACTGAACTTATCGGTGCGAATAACAACCATGTCGTGCCAAGTACGCCGCAATCGTGGGCAGAGTATTCAGATCCCAAATCACGTTGGACAGCACGTAAAGGGCTGTTTTGGGGCGCGGCTGAAGGTGGTCCGATTGAAACGGGGGAAATTCCGCCAGGCAATCAGAACACGGTCGGCTTTCGTACCTATAAATCCGTTTTTGACTTAGGTCCGGCGGCAGAGAAATACACAGTAAAAATGAGCGGCTGCCACTCTTGCCCGATCCGTTGTATGACCCAAATGAATATTCCTCGGGTGAAAGAGTTTGGCGTGCCCAGCACAGGTGGTAACACTTGTGTTGCAAACTTTGTCCATACCACCATCTTCCCGAACGGTCCGAAAGATTTTGAAGATAAAGACGATGGTCGTGTGATTGGTAACCTTGTTGGTTTGAATCTGTTCGATGACTACGGCCTATGGTGTAACTACGGTCAGCTGCATCGCGACTTTACCTATTGTTACAGCAAAGGGGTGTTCAAGCGTGTTCTGCCTGCTGAAGAGTATGCGGAAATTCGCTGGGATCAACTGGAAGCGGGTGACGTTAACTTCATTAAAGATTTTTACTACCGTCTGGCGCATCGTGTGGGTGAGCTGAGTCACCTGGCTGATGGTTCATATGCTATCGCAGAACGCTGGAATTTGGGTGAAGAGTACTGGGGCTACGCGAAAAATAAACTCTGGTCGCCGTTTGGCTATCCAGTTCACCACGCCAATGAAGCGTCAGCGCAGGTCGGCTCCATTGTTAACTGTATGTTCAACCGTGACTGCATGACGCATACCCATATCAACTTCATTGGTTCCGGTTTGCCATTGAAACTGCAACGTGAAGTGGCGAAAGAGCTTTTTGGTTCTGAAGATGCTTACGATGAAACCAAAAACTACACGCCAATCAATGACGCAAAAATTAAATATGCTAAGTGGTCGCTGTTGCGGGTCTGTTTGCATAACGCCGTCACCCTGTGCAACTGGGTCTGGCCAATGACCGTTTCGCCGCTGAAAAGCCGTAATTATCGGGGCGATCTGGCGCTTGAAGCCAAATTCTTCAAAGCGATCACTGGCGAAGATATGACTCAGGAAAAATTAGATTTAGCTGCAGAGCGTATCTTTACGTTGCATCGCGCCTACACGGTAAAACTGATGCAAACCAAAGATATGCGTAATGAACACGATCTTATCTGTTCCTGGGTATTCGACAAGGATCCGCAGATCCCGGTCTTTACTGAAGGTACTGACAAAATGGATCGTGACGATATGCATGCTTCGCTCACGATGTTCTACAAAGAAATGGGCTGGGACCCACAGCTTGGTTGTCCGACCCGCGAAACATTGCAGCGTCTGGGGCTGGAAGATATTGCCGCCGATCTGGCAGCACACAATCTACTGCCTGCGTAAGGAATGGGTGAGATGAACCATCAGGATGTCTTGCCGTTAGCGGAAATCAGCGAAATTGACGAGGCGAAGCGGCAATGGTTGCAGGGGATGCGGCACCCCGTTGATACGGTAATTGAAGACATCACAGAACCAGAAGCTGCTGAAATCCTGGCAGAGTTCATTCGCCAGCATTCTGCGGCTGGGCAGCTGGTGGCGCGCGCCGTGTTTCTCTCGCCACCCTATTCGGTTGCAGAAGAGGAACTGTCAGTTTTGCTCGAAAACATTAAGCAGAACGGAGACTACGCGGATATCGCGTGTATGACGGGAAGCCAGGATGATTACTATTACTCAACGCAGGCCATGAGTGAAAACTACGCGGCGATGTCTTTGCAAGTTGTGGAGCAGGACATTTGTCGCGCTATTGCACACGCCGTTCGTTTTGAGTGCCAGACGTATCCTCGTCCTTACAAAGTCGCCATGCTGATGCAAGCTCCATATTACTTCCAGGAAGCGCAGATTGAAGCCGCGATCGCCGCGATGGATGTTGCACCTGAATATGCCGATATACGGCAGGTGGAGTCATCGACGGCGGTGTTGTACTTGTTTAGCGAGCGATTTATGACCTATGGCAAGGCGTATGGCTTATGCGAATGGTTCGAGGTAGAGCAGTTTCAGAACCCCTGAAATTTCAGGGAGATGTCATGGATAGGGTGGACAGTAGCAGCCACTGCATTAGGGGATAATCAGATGTCCTTCACTCGACGCAAATTTGTTCTGGGGATGGGAACAGTAATCTTTTTTACTGGTTCTGCGTCTTCTCTGTTAGCGAACACGAGGCAAGAAAAGGAAGTTCGGTATGCCATGATTCATGACGAGTCACGGTGCAATGGCTGTAATATTTGCGCCCGCGCATGCCGTAAAACTAACCACGTCCCCGCTCAGGGAAGCCGTTTATCGATAGCACACATTCCAGTCACCGATAACGACAACGAAACACAGTATCACTTTTTTCGCCAGTCATGCCAGCACTGCGAAGATGCTCCTTGCATTGACGTTTGCCCAACAGGAGCGTCATGGCGTGATATGCAGGGGATCGTGCGGGTAGAAAAATCGCAGTGCATCGGCTGCAGTTATTGCATTGGCGCTTGCCCGTATCAGGTTCGCTACCTTAACCCTGTCACTAAAGTGGCAGATAAATGTGATTTCTGCGCTGAGTCCCGACTAGCAAAAGGCTTTCCGCCCATTTGCGTTAGCGCCTGCCCGGAACATGCATTGATCTTTGGTCGCGAAGATAGCCCAGAAATTCAAGCGTGGTTGCAAGAAAATAAATATTATCAATATCAGCTACCTGGTGCCGGGAAACCGCATCTGTATCGCCGATTCGGTCAACATTTGATTAAAAAGGAAAATGTATGAACCCGTCGCAACATGCTGAACAGTTTCAGAGCCAGTTGGCGAACTATGTGCCACAGTTCACTCCCGAATTTTGGCCGGTGTGGTTGATCATTGCCGGACTATTGCTGGTTGGGATGTGGTTGGTGCTGGGGCTGCATGCCTTGCTTCGTGCTCGTGGCGTGAAGAAATCAGCCACCGATCATGGTGAGAAGATTTATCTTTACAGCAAAGCGGTCAGATTATGGCACTGGTCGAATGCGTTACTCTTTGTATTGTTGCTGGCAAGTGGGCTGATAAATCACTTTGCGCTGGTGGGAGCAACTGCGGTTAAAAGTCTGGTTGCGGTGCATGAAGTTTGCGGATTTTTGTTACTGGCATGCTGGCTCGGCTTTGTTCTGATCAATGCCGTTGGGGGTAATGGTCACCACTATCGCATTCGTCGTCAGGGTTGGCTGGAGCGAGCGGCAAAACAAACGCGATTTTATTTGTTTGGCATTATGCAGGGAGAAGAACATCCTTTCCCGGCAACAACACAGTCTAAATTTAATCTCTTACAGCAGGTCGCCTATGTTGGTGTCATGTATGGATTGCTGCCGTTGTTACTATTGACGGGGCTGCTGTGTCTCTATCCGCAAGCCGTGGGAGATGTGTTTCCTGGCGTAAGATACTGGTTATTGCAGGCGCATTTTGCTCTGGCATTTATAAGCCTCTTTTTTATCTTCGGTCATCTTTATCTTTGCACCACGGGGCGTACGCCACACGAAACCTTTAAAAGCATGGTCGATGGCTATCACCGGCACTAACGAATGATCATTACACGAGCAGACCTGCGAGAATGGCGTATCGGAGCGGTGATGTATCGCTGGTTCCTGCGCCATTTCCCACGCGGCGGTAGTTATGCCGATATTCATCATGCACTGATTGAGGAAGGATATACGGACTGGGCGGAGAGTCTGGTTGAGTATGCGTGGAAAAAATGGCTGGCGGATGAAAACTTCGCGCATCAGGAAGTTTCCTCTATGCAAAAATTGGCCACAGATCCCGGAGAGAGAGCATTTTGCAGTCAGTTTGCCCGCAGCGACGATCATGCTCGCATCGGCTGTTGTGAGGATAATGCCAGAATCGCAACCGCTGGGTATGCTGCACAAATTGCCAGTATGGGTTATAGCGTGCGGATTGGAAGTGTCGGCTTTAACAGTCACATTGGCAGCTCCGGTGAACGCGCACGGGTTGCTGTAACCGGTAATTCTTCGCGGATAAGCAGCGCTGGAGATAGTAGTCGGATTGCGAATACCGGAATGCGAGTACGCGTTTGCACATTGGGTGAACGGTGTCATGTCGCCAGTAATGGTGACCTGGTGCAAATCGCCAGCTTTGGCGCAAACGCCAGAATTGCCAACAGCGGCGACAATGTACACATCATTGCCAGCGGTGAAGATTCAACAATAGTGAGCACGGGCGTGGTCGACTCAATTATTCTCGGGCCAGGGGGAAGCGCCGCACTGGCATATCATGACGGCGAAAGAGTTCGCTTCGCCGTCGCCATTGAAGGTGAAAACAATATTCGAGCCGGAGTCCGCTATCGCCTTAATGAACAGCATCAGTTTGTTGAGTGCTGATAGCTTTACATTTGATCAAACGAAAGACGCCGACGAGCACGGGATGCAGGCTTTACGACCGCCTGAGCCATCGCCTCACCAATTTCTGCACATGCCGTAAGTCCCTGTACGAATGGCCGGTCGTGCATCAACCAGGGCAACGCGCCGAACGCTACGCGCCCACGAATTTCTTCGGGTTGCTGTAGCGTATAATCTTCGCCAACATCAGGGATTTCATCCCCTGTTTTCTGTAATTGTTCGCGTAGTCCAGGGAAAGGAATATCTTTCACTTTAAGCGGACGCTGCCCGCGGGCATCAATAAAAACGTCAAACGAGTAGCTATCGTCTTCCGTTTTCAGGACGGTGCGCGACTCATTAATTTCCATTTCGTAGTCTTCACCGAGGGCGAGAATATGAATGATTCCCGCTTCACGTAAGGCCAGTAGTCGACGAATAGACTCTGAAGGGATTGCCGCATAATTATCGATGAAAACCCGGGCAAGGCCTTTACTGAACCGTTTATGGTCGTGTTCATTCAGATGAGGAACAATTTCCTGTACGGCTTCATGCAGGCGCAGAATGACATAACGCCAGGGAACAGTATGTTTTTCTCGTTTATTGCGTTCGACTTCCTGGAGATTTTTTTCTGCCCAGTCGAATGGGTCGCGTTGTTTGCGCTCGGCAAACCAGGCTTGAGCAAAGGAATCGACATTCAGGCTCTCTAAGGCTATGCGTTGGCTCCAGTCTGGATCAGCAAATTTGATTTCCTCTACTATCAATCTAAATACCCGATCCAAAAGGCCCTCTTCGCCTTTTTGAATCTCAGCATTCAATGCCTGATCAGTGACGATGTGTAAGGGCTCGTAGGGAATAGGGCAATAGAAATCGGCTTCGGGTAAAATACCCGTGCGCGACATCAACGTAATATTTAGCTTTTCACTTGCGTTATCGCGGTGAAAAACGACGTGTTGTTTATCATCTTCAATGAACGAACCATGCTGAATAGCAACTGCCATTGCCGCATCCAGTCCGCTCAAGGATGTTCCCATAATACCCACGTTACACGCATCGACCTTTGCTTCCATCAGGCCTGACCACGGGCTGGGAAAATACGTTCTGGTTGCTTCTTCTTCATCAGGCCAGACGTGACCCGTCGCGATCACTGCTAAATCAAACGTCTCGCTGGGTAAATCCTGATTTGTAGCGAGCATGACGCCAGCATTTATAATTTGCAGATCGGTAACCTGGCATGATTCATAAACAGCCACTGCAAATTTTTGCTGTCGTGCCTGGTCTACTAATCGTAAAAATTGATCGCGGAAATATTCGCCCAGCAGAATTCGCGGTAAAAACTGGCGATCGTGCAAGGTTTCTTTTTTAACGCCATAACGCTGGAGATGGCTGGCTTCTTGCTTTTGTAGCCATTCGAGATATGTACAATAAATCGGCGGTATTTCAATACTGGCAATATTTGCCAGCATCAGTTTTGAGTTTTCCTCATCACTGTATGGCATCCCGACACCGGCTTCGTCAGCCTGCTCGAAGACAGAAATAGAAAGTGGAGTTTGTTGCTGTAGAAGCGAGAATAAGGTGTAGATCCCCGTAGGCCCGGCACCCACAATAGCAATTTTTTTCATTGTTACTTACCTGTACGCATTCTTTCGAATTTAGTGTTATCAGATAAGTTTGGTTGAAATTTTTAGAATTTGAGAAATTTCAGACAGGGATGAAAAGGGCGCTAACCGCCCTTGGTTAAAATCTGTCAGGCGAGTTTTGCCTGATTGATTTGACTCAGTGGCTCATTGACATCGAAAACTTTGGCGACAACTTCCTCAACGCCGAGATTTTTCAGTCGGGCAGTATGTTTTTCCAGATAGGCAAGGGCGCTTTTTTCATCAGTGAAAAGGTAGATCCCACCGGCTTCGTGGTTCTTTTCACTTTCTGTCCATACCTTCCACAGAAAACCAGGTTCCTGATTAATTGACTCAGCAAGCGGTTTAAGCTGCTCAGCCATTGCGTCGCCAAATGGGCCATTAAAAGCAAAATGAAGTTGTAACAAAGTTGCCATAGCGATTCTCCTTCTGATAACGCATACGAAGACAGTGTAAATCTTTTAACGTATTGGATACAGAGAAGAAACAGAGGGAAAAAGGAGAAGACCAGATTAAGAAAATCTGGTGCGTCCGAGTGGACTCGAACCACCGACCCCCACCATGTCAAGGTGGTGCTCTAACCAACTGAGCTACGGACGCAGGATGGTGCGTTCAATTGGACTCGAACCAACGACCCCCACCATGTCAAGGTGGTGCTCTAACCAACTGAGCTATGAACGCAACGTTGTAGGTGACAACGGGGACGAATATTAGCGGCAGAGTGGGAAGGTGGCAAGAGGCAAAACGTATTTTTCTGCGGTATTTCGACCGTTTGCAGAGCTTTTAAGCAAATTGGCTATATTTTGTTGATTTGCAAGGGCGATTTTTATTCAGGATCGCATTTACATCTGACACAACCCAATAATCTGTGTATCAGAGTTTAAACAGAGTTGTTTGCCACTATCTCAAAATCTGTCGTGGATAAATCCTCCGTAGCCTTTACACTTAGGTAGCAATAAAGGCACACAGATGCAGTAAAGGAATAAATCATGGGATCTGATGCGAAAAACTTGATGAGCGACGGGAACGTGCAAATTGTTAAGACCGGCGAGGTCATTGGCGCGACGCAACTTACTGAAGGTGAGTTAATTGTTGAAGCTGGCGCAAGAGCCGAAAATACCGTGGTCACGGGGGCCGGTTGGTTGAAAGTGGCAACCGGTGGGATCGCCAAATGCACACAGTACGGCAACAATGGCACGCTATCGGTCAGTGACGGTGCCATTGCCACAGACATTGTTCAGTCCGAGGGAGGCGCAATTAGTCTCTCTACGCTCGCTACGGTTAATGGCCGCCATCCAGAAGGTAAATTTATCGTTGATCAAGGTTATGCCTGCGGTTTGTTGCTGGAAAATGGCGGTAACCTGCGTGTACTGGAAGGCCATCGCGCGGAAAAAATCATTCTCGATCAAGAGGGCGGCCTGTTGGTCAACGGGACGACCTCTGAGGTTGTGGTAGATGAAGGTGGTGAATTGTTGGTGTATCCAGGTGGAGAAGCCAGTAATTGTGAGATCAATCAGGGCGGCGTTTTTATGCTGGCGGGGAAAGCCAGTGATACGTTGCTTGCTGGTGGCACAATGAATAATCTCGGTGGTGAAGACTCTAACACTATTGTTGAGAATGGAGCCATTTATCGTCTGGGGACGGATGGCCTTCAGCTCTATAGTTCCGGTAAGACGCAAAACCTGTCCGTTAATGTGGGTGGCCGGGCTGAAGTGCATGCTGGTACGCTGGAAAACGCGGTAATACAAGGTGGGACAGTGATCTTGTTGTCACCCACCAGCGCGGACGAAAATTTTGTCGTAGAGGAAGATCGCGCACCGGTTGAACTGACCGGGAGTGTTGCATTACTGGACGGCGCTTCAATGATTATTGGCTATGGCGCAGATCTGCAACAATCATCGATTACTGTACAGCAGGGCGGTGTGTTGATTTTCGATGGCAGTACGGTAAAAGATGACAGTGTCACTTTCAATATTGGTAACATCAATCTGAATGGTGGAAAACTGTGGCTGATCACTGATGCGGCAACGCATGTGCAACTGAAAGTGAAACACCTGCGCGGAGAGGGAGCGATTTGCCTGCAAACCAGTGCGAAAGAGATTTCACCTGACTTCATCAATGTTAAAGGGGATGTTAACGGTGATATACACGTTGAGATAACAGATGCCAGTCGGCAAACTTTGTGTAACGCACTGAAATTACAGCCAGACGAAGACGGGATTGGCGCAACGCTCCAGCCTGCGTAAAAACACAGGCGCAACCCGTGAAGGTTGCGCCTTATCTTTACTAGCGAGCTGCTCGTTGCAGAATGATGGTTGATGGCAGACGTTGCAGGAAACGCATTCGCAGCATCATCATAATAGCTGCCGATGTCAGGCCGATAATAAACCCTATCCAGAAGCCTGCTGGCCCCATAGGCTCAACAACCAGATCGGTCAGTGCCAGAATATAGCCGCTTGGCAAGCCCAGCACCCAGTAAGCCGTAAAGGTGATATAGAAAATGGAACGCGTATCTTTATAACCACGCAAAATCCCACTGCCAATCACCTGGATTGAGTCAGAAATCTGATATACCGCCGCCAGCAACATCAAATGCGCAGCCAGCGTTACAACCTCGGGATTGTCGTTATACAAGAGGGCGATTTGCTCCCGCAGTGAAACTGTGAATATGGCCGTCAGAGTCGCCATACAGACACCCACCATAAGGCCGGTCCGCGCTGCTGTTTGTGCATCCAGCGTTGAACCCTGACCCAGACGATAACCTACGCGGATAGTTACCGCTGCCGCCAGCGACATGGGAAGCACGAACATCAGTGAACTAAAGTTCAGGGCAATCTGATGTCCTGCGACATCAACAATACCGAGCGGAGACACTAACAGAGCCACGACGGCAAACAGCGTTACTTCAAAGAACAGTGCCAGTGCAATCGGCAAACCGAGTTGAATCAGTCGTTTCATAACCGCAGGATCGGGTTTCGCGGTGCCTTTTTCGTTACGGATATCGCGCATCGAGCGGGCGCGTTTAATGTAAGAAACCATGGCAAGGAACATGACCCAATACACCGCCGCTGTAGCTACGCCACAACCAACGCCACCGAGCTCTGGCATACCGAAATGACCATAAATAAAGATATAGTTCACCGGAATGTTCACCAGCAGGCCGATAAAGCCCATCACCATACCCGGCTTGGTTTTTGCCAGACCTTCACACTGGTTACGGGCAACCTGGAAGAACAGATAGCCCGGTGCGCCCCACAGCAATGCACGCAAATAACCCACGGCTTTGTCCGCCAGAGCCGGGTCGATATTTTCCATAGATCGGATAATGTAACCCGCATTCCACAGCACCAGCATAATAAGAACGGAAACAAAACCTGCCAGCCAGAACCCTTGTCGCACCTGATGCGCAATGCGCTCACGTCGACCGGAACCATTTAATTGCGCGATAACCGGCGTTAATGCCAGCAGCAGCCCGTGACCAAAGAGGATCGCCGGAAGCCAGATAGAAGTACCGATAGCGACCGCCGCCATGTCGGTGGCACTATAGCCGCCCGCCATCACGGTATCGACAAAACCCATCGCAGTTTGGGCGATTTGCGCGAGAATCACCGGGATTGCTAATGCTAATAACAGACGCGCTTCACTGATATACTTCTGCACGTGAACACCTTTTATTTGTAGTTATATGAGAGACTAAAAAGCCGCCTGAATGGGCAGCAAAAAGAAGAAGCAGGGGAAATTCAGTCTATTGTAGCGAGGATTTATTAATTCTCCAGTGAAAAAATAGCCATTCTTACCCCTTCACTGGTAAGGGCGTTTTCCACCTGCTATTGTGCTGAACAGAATGTCTTAACTGATTTCAGGAGTTGTGAGTATGTTTACGGGGATTGTACAGGGCACCGCAAAACTGGTGTCGATTGACGAGAAACCAAATTTTCGCACACATGTGGTTGAGTTACCTGACTACATGCTGGACGGTCTGGAAACCGGTGCGTCCGTGGCGCATAACGGTTGCTGCCTGACCGTGACGGAGATTAACGGCAACCATGTCAGTTTTGACCTGATGAAAGAAACGTTACGTATTACCAATCTTGGCGATTTAAACGTGGGGGATTGGGTAAATGTTGAGCGGGCGGCGAAATTTAGCGATGAAATTGGCGGACACTTAATGTCAGGTCATATTATGACCACCGCTGAAGTGGCTAAAATATTAACCTCGGAAAATAATCGCCAGATCTGGTTTAAAGTCCAGGATAGTCAGCTGATGAAATATATCCTGTACAAAGGATTTATTGGCATCGATGGTATTAGCCTGACAGTCGGCGAAGTAACGCCAACGCGTTTTTGCGTCCATTTAATTCCGGAAACACTGGAACGCACTACCCTTGGGAAGAAAAAACTCGGCGCACGCGTCAATATTGAGATCGATCCACAAACTCAGGCAGTGGTAGATACGGTAGAACGTGTGCTGGCGGCACGAGAAAATGCCATGAATCAACCAAGTACAGAAGCCTGATCTGAAATCGCCCCCGGAGCGGGGGCGATAGAATAGCCTCTAGCGAGCGACTCGAAGGCCGTTTTCGACTCCGCGAGAGAACACCACCTGCCAGAGCTGAATATCACGGGCGCGGAAAGCTCCTGCACAGGCATTCAGATAATAGGTAAACATCCGTTTAAAGCGTTCACTGTAGTTATCCGCAATTTCTGGCCATGCGGCGAGGAATCGTTCATACCACGCCATCAACGTAGTATCGTAATCAGCACCGAAGTTATGCCAGTCTTCCATCACAAAGTGGGGTTCGCTGGACTGAGCAATCTGGCGTACAGAGGGCAGGCAACCGTTCGGGAAAATATATTTATTAATCCAGGGATCAACATTCAGATCGGTTTTTTTCGAACCGATAGTATGGAGCAGGAATATACCTTCCGGTTTCAAATTACGATCCACCACCGCAAAATAGGTATCGTAATTTTTCGGTCCGACGTGCTCGAACATCCCCACAGAAACAATACGATCAAACTGGTCGTTCAGGTCACGATAATCTTGCAGCAAAATGGTGACATCCAGGCCTTCACAGCGTTCCTGAGCCATTTTTTGCTGTTCAGCAGAAATGGTGACGCCCACCACGCTTACGTCATAGTTAGACGCCATGTAATGCGCCAGTCCGCCCCAACCACAGCCAATATCCAGTACGCGCATCCCTGGTTTTAACTGCAATTTTTCACAAATCATTTTGAGCTTCGCCTGCTGGGCAGATTCCAGATTATCGGCATCTTTCCAGTAAGCGCAGGAATATTGCATGAAGGGATCAAGCATGCGGCTGAACAAGTCATTACCCAAATCGTAATGCTCTTTACCGACTATCCAGGCCCGTTTTTTACTCTGCAGATTGAAGAGACGAGCGCTGGCAATACGCAGCGTGTCTTTGAAATGATGGGGGAGTTGGTTCTCGAGACCTGCGCGTAAGACTTTGCTAAAAAACATATCCAGTCGGTCACATTCCCACCAGCCATCCATATAACTTTCGCCTAACCCCAAAGAGCCTTCCTGCAGAACGCGTTTAAAAAAATCGGGGTTTTTGACACGAATATCCGCCGGGGCAGAACCGTTAATGGCTATACCGGCACGGCTAAGTAATTCGTTGGCGATACGGTACCAGTTGTCATCCGGTACACTGACTTCTTCTATACACGATGAACTCATAGTTTCTCCATCACTGGTCGGTGATCAGAACCTTAAAACAGCGTAGACGCTTTTTGGGCTTTGTGAGAAATCTCGCAGAAAAAACCGCGAGTCTATAATCCGACGTAGAACAGAGGGAAAGGAGGAACCCTTGCCGAAATGACCATCCATAGTGAGTCGGGAACGATCCTGTCCCCGTAAAAACATAATATTTATCGTAGCTTTAACAACTCGAAATTAGTATAGGCCGCTAATTTCAATCATACAACAAAATTTTGTTAGCAGCCTAAGTATAAGCATATCGATATAGATCAGTGTGATTCGCTATGAGCGACTTCGGCATTGCCATGATTCTGGCAGTCTACTTCTTCACAACGTTGCATCATGTAACCCAGAGCGACCAGCACTACTGTTGATAACATCACGCTGGTGGTGGTGAGCAATGGCGTGCTGATACTGATAAGCCAGGAAACTACCAGACTTGCGAGGAAGCACAGACCCAGTTGTAGAGTGTTCTGCAACGCTGCGGCGCGACCAGTTGCATGTGGGAAAGGACGCAGTGCCTGGGCGACAACAATCGGGTAGATCGCGCCGTTGGCAATCGCCATCACACAGAATGGGATCAGGATTTCGGCCAGCGACACATGGCTAATGAAGCCCGCAGCCCAGGTCGCAATGACGCTGACAGCAAACAGCACCAGCAACCACGGTAATAACTGCTTGCCTTGCCATTTTTGTAGTGCGGCGCGACAGCCATAGCCACCAATCAGAAACGCGATAGTTTGCGGGACATAACTTAAACCAATCACTGCCGGGCTGTAACCCATTTCGCTAAGGATGAACGGTGAACCGGTCAGCCATGCAAAAAAACTGGCTGAACAGGCCGCGTAAATCAGCACATTGCCACGATAGGTTTTTGAACGTAGTAAGTCGGTAAAGGTCAACGCATCCTGACTATTGTTACGGGCCTTCGTCGTGGGTTTAAGCCAGAAAATAGGCAAAATCAGTACCACGGTAATGGCAAACAGTGTGGCGAAAATCGCCTGCCAGGAAAAATGGACCAGCAGCCAGCTGCCTAACAGAGGAGCCAGTGCCGGAGATAGACCCACCAGCGGCATGATGGTCGCAAAAATACGGTTAACTTTCTGTGAAGGATAATAATCCGTCACTAACGCTTGCCAGATAACCGCCGCGGCGCAGACACCCACAGCCTGTACAAAACGCAATACCAGCAGCGTGGCGGCGTTTTCAACCCACAGCATCCCCAGACTACCTAACGCAAAAATTGTCAGGCCGATTAATAACACCGGTTTACGACCATAACGGTCGGAGAGCGGCCCCCACAGAAGCTGGGCTGCGGCAAAACCGGCAAGGAACAGACTAAGGCTGGCACTGACAGCAGACGCAGGCGTTTGCAGGTCGGCCTGTATGGCGGCGAAAGCAGGCAGATACATATCGGTTGCCAGAAAACCGAGTACGCTCAAACCTGCCAGCCAGACTAAAAATCTTTTCCCAGGTTGCATGTATATTCTCTAAATCTCTCAATTAAACACCGCCGCAAAGTGTAGGGAGTGAAATTAGTGTTGTGAAACGGTAATATTTGATGACTGGTTTCAAAAATTTTGCAGGCAGACTATGTGGTCAGAATATTCACTCGAAGTTGTTGATGCGGTAGCGCGTAATGGTAGTTTTAGCGCTGCAGCCCAGGAGTTGCATCGCGTTCCTTCTGCGGTCAGCTATACCGTGCGTCAGCTGGAAGAGTGGCTGGCGGTGCCTCTGTTTGAACGACGTCACCGTGATGTGGAACTGACCGCTGCCGGGGCGTGGTTTCTCAAAGAAGGGCGCTCTGTTGTCAAAAAAATGCAGATCACTCGGCAGCAATGTCAGCAGATAGCGAACGGCTGGCGCGGTCAGTTAGCTATCGCAGTGGATAATATTGTCAGGCCAGAACGTACACGGCAGATGCTCGTTGATTTTTATCGCCATTTTGATGATGTCGAACTTCTTGTCTTTCAGGAAGTGTTCAACGGTGTCTGGGATGCGCTTTCCGACGGGCGCGTGGAACTGGCGATTGGCGCAACACGCGCGATTCCGGTAGGCGGTCGTTATGCCTTCCGGGATATGGGGATGCTAAGCTGGAGTTGCGTTGTTGCCAGCCACCACCCGCTGGCGTTGATGGATGGCCCGTTCAGCGATGATACGTTGCGCAACTGGCCGTCATTGGTGCGCGAAGACACCTCGCGAACGCTACCTAAACGTATTACCTGGTTGCTGGATAACCAAAAAAGACTTGTCGTGCCTGACTGGGAATCATCGGCAACCTGTATCTCGGCAGGATTATGCATAGGGATGGTGCCAACACATTTCGCCAAACCGTGGCTTAATGAGGGGAAGTGGGTAGCATTAGAACTGGAAAACCCCTTTCCGGATTCGGCATGTTGTCTGACATGGCAGCAAAATGATATGTCGCCTGCGTTAACCTGGTTGCTTGAGTATCTCGGCGATAGTGAGACGCTGAATAAGGAGTGGCTGCGGGAGCCGGAAGAGACTCCCGCAACGGGTGATTAACGACGATAGTCTCGGAACGGGCCGTCAGCCACGGAGCGGCGTTCAATCAAGCGCGGATGCACTTCAATGGACTGCGGTTCTTCACGTTTGTTGACGATACGATCCAACAGCATGTTGAACGCTGTTTCACCCAGCGAATCTTTTGGCTGATGGATCGTGGTCAGCGCCGGCGTAAAATAGCGGGCGTTGCGCACGTTATCATAACCGATCAGCGAAACATCCTGCGGGACGCGCAGACCCATTTCATCAGCAGCACAAAGTGCGCCCATTGCCATGATATCGCCACCACAGAAGACGGCAGTAGGGCGATGCGGCTGCGACAGTATTTGCTGCATGGCGCGATAACCGGATTCAGGTTCAAAGTCACCCTGTACAATCCAGCTTTCCGGCACCTTGATCATCGCTTCTTCCATCGCCTTCATAAAACCGGCAAGGCGGCCTGCGCCAGTGTTACGTTCCAGCGGGCCGGGGATAACGCCGATTTCGCGGTGACCGCGTTCAATCAGATAACGCCCGGCCATGTAGCCGCCTTCGAACGCGTTATCAATGACCGCATCGGTGAAGTCAGCTTTTGCTTCACCCCAGTCCATTACCACCATTGGGATATGGCGATACTCTTCCAGCATCGCCAGCAACGGCTCTGGGTACTCAGAACACATCACCAGCAGACCATCGACGCGTTTTTGCGCCATCATCGACAGATAAGCCCGCTGTTTCTCAAGATTGTTCCACGCATTACCCAGAATCAGGGTGTAACCTTTCTGGAAGCAATTTTTTTCAACCGCTTCAATGATCTCGGCAAAATAGGCCGCTTCGCTGCTGGTCGCCAGCAAACCGATAGACTTGGTGTGGTTAACCTTCAGGCTACGCGCCACCGCGCTAGGGGAGTAGTGTAATTCTTTAATCGCTGCCCACACGGCGTTGCGCGTTTCTTCAGCGACGAAACGTGTTTTGTTGATTACGTGTGACACAGTTGTAGTGGAAACGTTTGCTCGTTTCGCTACATCTTTTATTGTTGCCATTCCATTTCACTCCAGACCCTAACTTCAGCTCCTGCAAAATCGCAAGGTAAACGTTTGCCTTTACACACCTTACGCACAACAAAAGTGTTGCGGTACGCCGGAAAAACGACACGGAGCGTCAGGAAGGGGTCAATGGCCAGTACGCAAATAGTGTAAGCGTGGAATTTTGGCCGATCTTGACGAAAAGGGGAAGTGGTAAAAACACTTATCATTATAAATGACGGGAGATTTTTTCATCACAGTGTGTAAAAATGCGTAATATCACTTTTTGTGTGGTAATAAAAAAGGAGAAAACTTGATGAGCACCGACCTTAAATTTTCACTGGTAACAACGATTATCGTCCTCGGTTTGATCGTAGCCGTGGGTTTGACTGCCGCGCTGCACTGATTTCCTCTCGAGGGAGCGCGTTCTCCCTCGCATCTCCTTCCAGTTTGTTAGCAAAATGGCAAAAGTGTTTTCTCTTTTTGTTATTTTCATTTTTTTGTGATTGCTGTCATGCTTTCGCCACTTTAATGAATATCGCGTAATGACGCGAAGAGGTGGAGATAAGGCATGAAAATTAACTATCCGTTACTGGCGCTGGCGATTGGCGCGTTTGGTATCGGGACCACAGAGTTCTCGCCAATGGGCTTGTTGCCCGTCATTGCGCGTGGCGTGGATGTCTCGATTCCCGCTGCCGGAATGTTAATCAGCGCCTATGCAGTTGGCGTAATGGTGGGCGCGCCGCTGATGACGCTTCTACTTTCTCATCGTGCCCGCCGCAGTGCGTTGATTTTCCTGATGGCGATTTTCACGCTTGGCAACGTACTTTCCGCCATCGCGCCGGATTATATGACCCTGATGCTTTCACGCATTTTGACCAGCCTGAATCACGGAGCATTTTTTGGTTTGGGTTCAGTTGTGGCCGCAAGCGTGGTGCCAAAACATAAACAGGCCAGCGCAGTTGCCACTATGTTTATGGGGTTAACCCTGGCAAATATCGGTGGCGTTCCGGCAGCGACCTGGTTGGGCGAAACCATCGGCTGGCGGATGTCATTTCTGGCAACGGCGGGGCTGGGCGTGATTTCAATGGTAAGTCTGTTCTTCTCATTACCTAAAGGTGGAGCAGGGGCGCGACCTGAAGTGAAAAAAGAGCTGGCGGTATTAATGCGTCCGCAGGTGCTGTCTGCATTGCTGACGACGGTACTGGGAGCTGGTGCAATGTTTACCCTCTACACCTATATCTCTCCGGTACTGCAAAGCATTACCCACGCAACGCCGGTGTTCGTCACGGCAATGCTGGTGCTGATTGGTGTCGGATTCTCTATCGGTAACTATCTCGGCGGCAAACTGGCAGATCGTTCAGTTAACGGCACGTTGAAAGGCTTTTTGTTGCTGCTGATGGTGATTATGCTGGCAATCCCGTTCCTGGCCCGCAATGAGTTCGGCGCAGCTATTAGCATGGTGGTGTGGGGAGCTGCAACCTTTGCGGTCGTACCGCCGTTACAGATGCGCGTGATGCGTGTCGCCAGTGAAGCGCCTGGTCTGTCTTCATCAGTCAATATTGGTGCCTTTAATCTTGGAAATGCGCTGGGAGCAGCTGCTGGTGGTGCGGTAATTTCCGCTGGGCTGGGATACAGTTTTGTGCCGGTGATGGGGGCGATTGTCGCGGGACTGGCATTATTGCTGGTGTTTATGTCAGCCAGAAAACAACCTGAGGCAGTTTGCGTTGCCAACAGCTAATTAAACAAAAACGCAGAAGGATAACCTTCTGCGTTACAGTTGCTGGCAACGTGCGATTTATCTTGCCGGATGCGGTGTTAACGCTTCATCCGAGTTGGCATGGTAAGCGAAGCGCATCAGGCAATGTTGCATTTGCCATCAGTTATTATGCAGCGAGATTTTTTGCTACGAATTCCCAGTTCACCAGCGCCCAGAAGTGCTCCAGATAGCCAGGACGTGCATTGCGATAGTCGATGTAATAAGCGTGTTCCCAGACATCAACGGTCAGCAGTGGAGTCGCATCGGTGGTCAGCGGAGTACCCGCGTTAGAGGTTGAAACGATAGCCAGTTTGCCATCGCTGTTTTTCACCAGCCAGGTCCAGCCAGAACCAAAGTTTTTGATTGCTGCATCAGTAAACTGTGCTTTGAAATCGGCAAAGCTGCCAAAAGATGCGGCGATAGCTTCAGCGACTTTTCCAGTTGGTTCGCCACCCGCGTTCGGTGCCAGGCAGTTCCAGTAGAAAGTATGGTTCCAGACCTGAGCTGCGTTGTTGAATACGCCACCTTCAGAGCTGCGAATAATCTCTTCCAGTGATTTACCTTCAAACGCGGTACCTTTAATCAGGTTGTTCAGGTTAGTGACATAAGTCTGATGATGCTTGCCGTAGTGATACTCGATGGTTTCCGCAGAAATGTGCGGTGCCAGAGCATCTTTAGCATATGGTAGTGCAGGTAATTCGAATGACATTGCTACTCTCCTTTATTATTAATTTGCATACGTACAATAGCCTTATTGTGCGTATGGATAGGGTAGCAAATTAAAAGGTGAGACAAAAGATGAACTTACCCTGTTGCCGTAACAACAGGGTAAAGTTTTAGCGAAGTGTTTTTGGGGTCATTACCCGGCGAGCGCCAACATAGTGGCGCTGCCAGTAGTCTTCACTGAGAGAAGTGATTTGAATTTCCTGACCCGTACGCGGTGACTGAATAAATTTGCCGTTGCCGACATACACGCCGACATGATCGGCTGTACCGCGTCCCTGAGTACGGAAGAAGACCAGGTCGCCGTTTTTCAGTTCACTACGTTCGATAGGTGCTGCATCACGCAGGTGATACATTTCATTCGCCGTACGCGGAATACGAATTTTCACCAAATCTTTATAAGCGTAATAAACCAGGCCGCTGCAATCAAAACCGGTACGCGGTGAGCTGCCACCCCAACGATATGGCTTACCAATTTGCTGCATCAGTTTATTCATTGCCACTTTTGTGGCTTTTTGCACCTTCGCTTTGTGTGCGTCGGCAAGGGTTCCTGACGCGGCATTTTTGACTTTCACACCATGCGATTTATAGCCCTTACGTTTGGTACACTTTTCGGTAAAGCTGGCTGAGGCCGTTTTATTGACGACGTGTTTGCTGCGAGTTTTGGCGTTTTTAGAAGCGGTAATGGAAGATTTTTTAACGGAAGAAGCGGTTTTGCTTTTGGTCGTACTTTTACTGGCGGCTTTTTTCGCTGTTTTCTGGCTGGCTTTCTGGGTCTTTTTGGTGGTTGCCGTGCTTTTCTTTTTATCTGCTTTTTTGGTGATATGAGTGGTAGCAGAACTCTCCCTGGCTTGCTTTGAAGCATGGGCCATAGGCGTTAAAGGCAGGGTGGTAAAAAGTAAAGCACAGAGCGTGATCGAAATACGGTTTATCCGCGCCACTGAGCGTCCCTCTGTTAAGGCAGGTCTATCATGCCTGCGTCTGATTTACAAAACTTGATGATTCTAATGCATAGAAGAAGAGAAAGTTAATAGCTTTTATTGTTAAAAAATACGTTTCGTCGGAGAGCGCAAAAAAATGCAGCAGTGGAAGCTAAAAATGGTTATAAATACGCCAGTTTGCCGTGCATAAGGGAAGAAACGAATATTTGAAATGCAACAAATAGAACAAAGGGATAAAATAGCAAAAGCGTGATGAAAATGTTATTTTCCGATGCCGCACTGACCCGCTACAATGTCAGATTACTGCCGTAAAGAAGTTTGAGGAAGCAAGACAATGAGCACCACTATCGAAAAAATCCAACGCCAGATTGCTGAAAACCCGATCCTGCTGTACATGAAAGGTTCACCGAAACTGCCGAGCTGCGGTTTCTCTGCCCAGGCAGTCCAGGCGCTTGCCGCATGTGGCGAACGTTTTGCCTATGTTGATATCCTGCAGAATCCGGACATTCGTGCGGAACTGCCGAAATATGCTAACTGGCCGACCTTCCCGCAACTGTGGGTTGACGGCGAGCTGGTCGGCGGTTGTGATATCGTGATCGAAATGTATCAGCGTGGCGAACTGCAGCAGCTGATCAAAGAAACTGCCGCTAAATACAAGTCTGAAGAGCCGGACGCTGAATAATCCGTCCTGCAATACTGACGGATGCGAACGGGCATCCGTCAGTCCTTTCTCTATCCCCAATCCAGTCCTTGTGGCGAACTTGAAAATCCCGCCTCACGCAGCAGCGTAAACATCGGCGTTTGCCGGACCGGTAGGTCATTCACTTCTGTTAGCGTAAAGCGCAGCCGTGGTTCGCGACGCAGTGCGGTAGTCAGCGCGTGGAAAATCTCTGGGGCGAGTAATTCCTCTTTTTCCTGCCAGACCAGCATTTTTTTGCCACCTTGCGCCAGATAGAGTAACAATTTGCCGCCAGAAACTACCACCAGCGCACCCGCCCGACGCGTTGGTATCAGCGTTGCCGGATGTGCAGGCCAGGGCAGAAGATTTCCCCATGCATTAGCCGGATCGTTGGCAGAGAGCGCCACTGGTGTATAGTGGCACGTTTGCGTGGCTTGTGTCGCCAGATCGCGCAATCGGTCAATAGTCAGACGTTCAGCGAATTGCGCGCCACCCAGACCTTCTACAAAACGACCTCGCATAATTCGCCCGGAGTCTTCCATACTTCGACAAAGCGCTTGCATCGATGGAAACCCGCCAGGGATATTTTCGGCTATCACCGCCTGACGACTGATGATGCCGTAGCGGTCGAGCATATTTTCCGCCAGCGCCAGCATCCTTTCGGTATCGTTTAGTGGCTCCACCTGCAATAACGACCAGCGTCCAGCCAGATTTGGTGTGTTGTAAGATAGCAGCGGCGAGACGGGTTGCGCATAGACAGGACGTCCACGACGAGCCCGGTGGCTGCGACGAGTTGAGGTGCGTGTGTTGGTACTGCTGCGGGTGAGGGCGCGTAACGGTGCCCAAATGTCGCTGGTGATGACGCCTTGCCAGACCAGCGCCCATAACGCCTCTTGCAGGGCTGAGGGATCAACCGATTCGTCGATTTTATCGCGTATCCGTTGGCTGATTTGTTGTGCAAACCAGGCTCCTCCGTCAGCCAGAACCGTGACTATCGCTTGCTGCAGCGCCGAACGATTCGCCTGATTCGCTTCGGCGGGAGTGAACGATTCTGCGGCATATTCCTGTAGATGCAGTGCCACCAGACCGTCATCTTCACCCAGCTTTTTTTGCCCCGACCAGATAACCGCACCGGTTGCCAGTAATTCATCGAGCATTTCTGGCGAATAGTCGCGTACGCGGGCAGGCAGGATCTGGCTTTCCCAGAGTGAGGCGGGTAAACCGACTCCGGCAAGCTGTTCGATCACCCGCATGACGCCATCCACACCCTCATAAACGCCTGGCGATGTTGAGGCAAAGAGTGCCGGGCTACCATCGGTGGCGGGTAATACGCCCTGACGTTCCAGCAGCAATCGCGCATAGGTCGTGGCCGCAACGGGACGTGTCGCTTCTCTGGCGGCTTGCAGCGAGCGCAAACGCAGACGACGAAATACTTCATCGCTCACCCAGATGCCTTGTTGCAGATTCATCACCAGCCCCTGTTCGCGCAGTTGCTGAAGTTGCTCTTCGACAATGGCAATACCGAGGCTAAACTCATGAGCCAGTTGTTCAGACGTGACCAGAGCATGAGCCCGGAGATAGCGCAGAAAGAGGTCGCGAAGCGGGTAACTGACTCGGTGCAAATAAATCTCTGGCAGTGACTCTGGTAGTCGTACGCCGAGGGCATCGCGCAGCCTGGCGGCATCATCCATACAGGCAAGACGCTCCTGCCCGCTAATCATCGTCGGGAAGATTCGTTTTACTGCAAGAAGATTTTCCAGATACGACGCAATCTCTTCACTGCTGCCTGTATGCCGTTGCGCCAGGTCTTCAACGGTCATTGGCCCCAGTTCGCGCAGCAGGTCGAACAATCCTTCTTCACCTTTCGCTCTTCTGCCAGGAGCCAGTCGTTGCAACTCTTCTTCCACCAGGCGAATGACCTGCGGGTCGAGTAACTCATCAGGATCAACCTGACCGAGTAGATTGCGCAGCAATTCGCTGTCCAGCGACAGTACGGATGCTCGGCGCTCTGCCAGCGGGGCGTCGCTCTGGTACATAAATTCCGCGACATAGCCGAACAATAAACTGGCGGCGAAAGGCGAGGGCGTAGTGGTCGTTACATCGGATATTTGAATTTCGCCACCGTTCAGGCGACGCATCAAACGTTCCAGCGCGGGAAGATCATAAACATCTTGCAGACATTCGCGTAGGGTTTCGAGAATGACCGGAAAATCCGGATATCCCTGAGCGATTTCCAGCAACTGACTGGCGCGCAGCCGTTGTTGCCAGAGCGGGGTGCGATGGCCCGGCGTGCGGCCCGGCATTAATAATGCCCGCGCGGCGCATTCGCGAAAACGGGCGGCGAAAAGTGCCGAGCTGCCTACCGCCTCGCGGACAATTTGCAGCAACTTTTCTGGTTCAAACAAAAAAATCGCGGCATCAGGCAATTTACCATCGGTGTCAGGAATGCGCGCAACAATGCCGTCATCACTGGCAACCACAGACGCGTCAGCGCCCCATAGTGCATGTATTCGCCCGGCAATCGCCAGCGCCCAGGGTTCATGCACCCGTCTTCCATAGGGAGAATGCAAAATAATACGCCAATCGCCAATTTCATCACGGCACCGTTCGAGGACCAGATGACGACTACCCGGAACAATACCCGTCGCGTTGCGCTGCTCGTCAATCAGCCCCTGAATATTGGCGATCGTATTTTCTTCTGCCAGCCACGGGGGAATATTCCCGGAAAAGAAAGCGCCATCTGCCAGTAAATGGAGAAAATCGCCGATCATCTCACCTAATTCAGCCGGACGGCCGTTACCTTCACCACGCCAGAAAGGGAGCCGGGCAGAACGACCAGGTGCAGGAGCCACAATTACCTGATCGCGGGTGATTTGCTGGATCCGCCATGAGGTAGCGCCAAGGGTGATAATATCGTTCACCCGCGACTCATACACCATCTCCTCATCCAGTTCACCCACCCGCCGCGATCCGGCTTGTTCTTCACCCTCGGGTAATAACACGCTATACATGCCACGATCCGGAATGGTGCCTCCGCTGGTCACCGCCAACAATTGAGCGCCAGGTCGGGCGGTCAATATCCCGGTCTCCCTGTTCCAGACCAGTTTTGGTCGAAAAGCAGAAAAATCGCCAGAGGGATAGCGCCCGGAAAGCATATCCAGCGTGGCGTCAAAAACACGTCTTGGCAGATCTTTCCACGGTGCGGCACGGCGTACGCGGGAGTACCATTCGTCTGCCTGTAATGCATCCATCGCCGCGGCGGCAACGGTCTGCTGCGCAAGGACGTCGAGTGGATTATGCGGTGGTGTCAGGTTTTCCAGCCTGCCTGCGAACATACACTCAACAATGACTGCGGAATCGACTAAGTCACGTCGGGTTTGGGGGAAAAAAAGCCCTTTGGAGATACCACCTACCTGGTGTCCGGCACGTCCAATGCGTTGTAACCCACTGGCAACAGAAAGCGGCGTTGCCACCTGAATTACCAGATCCACCGCGCCCATATCAATCCCCAGTTCGAGACTGGAGGTTGCGACCACGCAGCGTAATTCACCCGATTTCAGCGCCTGTTCGGTGATTGCTCGTTGTTCTTTAGACACGGAGCCGTGGTGTGAGCGGGCAATAAAAATGTCGCTACTTTGTACACGGTTAGAGGTTGCGCCGGAGGTCGACTCGAAATGGGCCGCATCAACGGCGATAGACGGGGAACGCTGTAAGCGTGCGGCGTAAAGCTCATTCAATCGTGCCGTCAGTTTTTCCGCCAGCCCGCGTGAATTAGTAAAGACAATGGTCGAGCGATGGCGCAAAACTTCATCAAGGATACCCGTTTCAATATATGGCCAGATGGAGCCTTCTCGGCCGGCATGGCTGTCTTCGCCGGTGCCGCTGGCAACCGATGAGACATCATCCATATTGGCGACCGGTACGACAATCCGTATCTGCGGATGGCGCATTGCGGGCGGGTTGACTACCGTAACCGGGCGATCGCCACCAAGAAATGCTGCCACATCGCTGGCTGAGCGTACAGTGGCAGAAAGGCCAATTCGCTGTGCTGAGGTGTGGAGCAGCGCATCGAGCCGCTCCAGACTTAACGCCAGATGCGCACCACGTTTACTGCCCGCTACCGCGTGGACTTCATCAATAATTACCGTTTCGACGCCGCGTAGCGTTTCGCGCGCGCGGGAGGTCAGCATCAGATAGAGTGATTCGGGTGTGGTGATCAGAATATCCGGCGGATTACGGGTGAGTTTGCTGCGTTCCTGTGCAGGCGTATCGCCAGTACGGATCCCCACGCGAAGATTGACTTCCGTTTCGCCGCGCCGCCGCCGTTCATCGGCAATACCCTGTAACGGGATCTGCAAGTTGCGCTGAACGTCGGTGCCCAGAGCTTTGATCGGTGAAATATAGAGAATGCGTGAGGTTTTACGCTTATGCGCCTCGCGGGTATCTTCGCCGCCTTCGCGGAAGAGCTGATCGAGGGCGTAGAGAAATGCTGCCAGGGTTTTCCCGGAGCCAGTCGGTGCAATCACCAGCGCATGCTCGCCTCGCGCCGCCACATGCCAGGTTTGCGACTGGACAGCGGTCGGCTGTTTAAAGGCGCGAAGAAACCAGTCGCGGGTCGCCGGTGAAAACACGTCCGGCAGGGGCGATGAAGGGTTTAGATTATCTGCCATTAACGCTATTCCCCGTGAATATCATGCATGATGCGTGGAATAGCCTCACTATAGATGCCTGAATCATTGCATGTCATCAGGCATCGACTCGATTACACCTCTTCGGCGGCAGGTAGCGGCCAGCCTCCCAGACGTTTCCAGCGGTTGACGATTTCACAAAACAGCACAGCAGTGCGTTCGGTGTCGTACAGCGCGGAGTGCGCCTGGGTGCTGTCGAAGTCCATGCCAGCGGTCTGGCAAGCCTTTGACAATACGGTTTGTCCGAGTGCCAGCCCGGCCAGTGCAGCAGTGTCAAAAGTGGCGAAAGGGTGGAACGGGTTACGTTTCAGTGAGGCGCGTTCTGCGGCGGCCATCATAAAGCTGTGATCGAAATTGGCGTTGTGCGCCACCATAATGGCACGGTTACAGCCGCTCGCTTTAATGCCTTTACGTACAACTTTAAAAATTTCGTGCAGCGCCTCGTATTCGCTGACCGCGCCGCGATCGGGATCGTTCGGGTCAATGCCGTTGAAGGCGAGGGCCTCTGGCTGCAAATTTGCGCCGACAAATGGTTCGACGTGGAAATGTAACGTGGTGTCCGGCATCAGCCAGCCTTGTTCATCCATTTTCAGGGTGATGGCGGCAATCTCAAGCAGCGCATCGGTTTTGGCGTTAAATCCAGCTGTTTCAACATCGATCACAACAGGATAAAAACCACGAAAACGGTCGCACAGACCGGTAAGTTGAGCGTTATCGGACATCTGATTCTCTTAATACGGATAAATTGCAGCGCGCATTATGACAAATATTACTTGTCGATGCAGTAAAGATGCGGGCGCGATGAATTCACGCCCGGCAGGAGATTAGTTGCCCAGACCGCGACCGGCGTCTTTTTCTTCGATTAATTCAATTTTGTAGCCGTCCGGATCTTCCACAAACGCGATAACCGTAGTGCCGCCTTTTACCGGACCCGCTTCACGGGTGACGTTACCGCCGTTCTGACGGATTTTTTCGCACGCTTCAGCGGCGTTATCTACGCTAAGCGCGATGTGACCATAAGCAGTGCCGAGTTCGTATTTATCCACGCCCCAGTTGTAGGTCAGTTCAATCACCGCTTCTTCGGTTTCCGGGCCATAGCCAACAAACGCCAGTGAGTATTTGTATTCCGGGTTTTCGCTGGTACGCAGCAGTTTCATGCCCAGTACTTTGGTATAAAAATCGATGGAGCGTTGCAGATCGCCAACGCGCAGCATGGTATGAAGAAGACGCATCTTTATATCCTCAAAATGGCTAACAGATTCAAAATGTTGTTTTAGTATAGCGGCGGCTTTGCGCCGCTCGCAATGTTGGATTACAGCGTCGGGTAATCGGTATAGCCTTCCGCGCCGCCACCGTAGAAACTTTCGGCACGCTGTGGGTTAAGCTCAGCTTTGCGCTGCAAGCGGGCAACCAAATCCGGGTTCGCAATCCAGTCACGACCAAATGCCACCGCATCAATCAATCCTTTGCCGATCAACGTTTCGGCTTTTTCTACCGTGTAGGCACCTGCGCCGATAATCGGACCGTGGAAACGGGCGCGTACTTTTTCGCGGAACGCGTCAGTATACGGTTGGCCTCCCGCCCAGTCCGGTTCGGACATATGCAGGTAAGCTATGCCACGTTTGCCCAGTTGTTCAATCAGATACAGTGCATCGGCTTCTTCATTTGGGCCATTATCCGTGTTCTGGAAAGTACCGATTGGCGAAACACGAATGCCAATGCGGTCGGCTCCCCATTCTTCAATCCCGGCATCGACCACTTCCAGCACCAGACGTGCGCGATTTTCCACGCTGCCGCCGTACTGATCGGTACGATGGTTTGAAGAAGGAGAAAGGAACTGATGCAGTAAATAACCGTGAGCAGAGTGTAGCTCCACCAGATCAAACCCAGCTTCACGGGCGTTAGCGATGGCCTGGCGGAAATCATTGACGATGCCCGGAATCTCTTCCCGTTCCAGTGCACGTGGCATGGATGTTTCAACGCGGATCGCCTGACCTTTTTCATCGCGCAGAGAAGTACGCGTTCCCGCGCTAAGTGCAGAAGGCGCTACCGGTGCCTGACCGCCAGGCTGCAGGCTGGCGTGAGAAATTCGCCCCGTGTGCCAAAGCTGCACGGCCATGTGACCATTTTCAGCATGGACTCCCGCGGTGATTTTTTTCCATGCGGGAATTTGCTCCGGGCTATGGATGCCAGGCGCACCGGCATATCCTTTTGCCTGGGCAGAAATTTGCGTGGCTTCGCTAATAATCAAACCGGCACTGGCTCGTTGGCGATAGTATTCCGCCATCAACGGGGTAGGGATGTCACCCGGTTCAATACTGCGCAGACGCGTCAGCGGTGCCATAAAAATACGGTTTGCCGCCGTGATCGCGCCCACTTTCAGTGGGGAATACAGTTTTTCAGATGACATAAAGGCTCCCGGTGGTCTGGTGATAAAAAATGCCTGCTAAACGGCAGGCGTCGCAATAATGGTTTTTACATGGGCCAGCGCGTTTTCCAGTGGCTCGAAACTGCGCGAAATTTTGGCCTGCAAATTCGCGCCAAGCCACAGTGCGTAAAGCACTTGTGCCTGTTGCAGCGGTTCGCCACAAAAGGTTAAACAATGGTTCTCACGGCCATTTTCCAGCGCCTGAGAGAGCAGGGCGATTACGCCGCGAGCCCCTTTATCCATCGCGCTGCGCATATCTTCTGACAGATCGCACACTTCGGCAGAGAGTTTTACTGTCAGGCAACCACTGATGGTTCCATGTTGGCAAAACTGGTTCAGTGTTTGCTGGTAATAAGCCAGTATGCGGTCGCGGTAGTTACCTTCGCCGGATTGCAGCAACTCCGTCAGTCGCTGGTGATATGCGGCGTAATGGCGCTCAAGCATGGCAACGCCAAACGCTTCTTTAGAGTGAAAGTAGTGATAGAAGGACCCTTTCGGCACTTCAGCCGTTTTTAGTAATTCGCTTAGCCCCATCCCGGTGAATCCACGTTGCAAGCAAAGTTGCTCGCCCGTCGCCAGGAGATGTTCGCGAGTATCATGTTCGGTGTGTTTGTTCATGCGTTGGAGTGTAGTAGACCAGTCGGTCTAGTGCAAGCAAAGTTGCTACTTTGGGCATTAACAGCTTCAATAGTGGTAATAATCTTATCTGAGGAGGGCGAAGTGGCGGAGCAATTAGAGTTCTTTCCCGTCCAGAGCCCGTGCCGGGGAATTTGCCAGTCTGACGAACGCGGATTTTGTCGCGGCTGTTTTCGTAGCCGTGATGAGCGTTTTAACTGGAATAAAATGAGCGATGGCGAAAAACAAGAGGTGCTGCGTCTTTGTCGGCAGCGGTTAATGCGCAAATTACGTGCAAATAAGCCAGCGTCATCAGACGAACCGGAGCAACCATCACTCTTTTGAGCCTAATCTTGCGTATACTCCTCTCATATCTGATAAGAGGAAGCGATTATGGTTCAGCGTATTACTATTGCGCCGCAAGGCCCGGAGTTTTCCCGTTTTGTGATGGGCTACTGGCGATTGATGGACTGGAATATGTCCGCCCGCCAGCTGGTCAGCTTTATTGAAGAGCATCTGGATCTCGGCGTAACTACCGTGGACCACGCTGATATTTATGGCGGCTATCAGTGCGAAGCGGCGTTTGGCGAGGCGCTGAAACTGGCACCTCATCTGCGTGAACGGATGGAAATTGTCAGCAAATGCGGTATCGCGACGACCGCGCGTGAAGAAAACGTCATTGGTCATTATATTACTGACCGCGATCACATCATTAAGAGCGCCGAACAGTCGCTGATTAATCTCGCGACCGATCATCTGGATCTGCTGTTGATCCACCGCCCGGACCCGTTAATGGATGCCGATGAAGTGGCGGACGCGTTTAAACACCTGCATCAGAGCGGCAAAGTTCGCCATTTTGGCGTATCGAACTTTACGCCTGCGCAATTTGCGCTGTTGCAATCACGCCTGCCGTTTACCCTTGCCACTAATCAGGTGGAAATATCCCCGGTGCATCAGCCGTTACTGCTGGATGGCACGCTCGACCAACTGCAACAACTGCGTGTTCGTCCGATGGCGTGGTCTTGCCTTGGTGGTGGTCGTCTGTTTAATGATGATTATTTCCAGCCTCTGCGTGATGAACTGGCTGTGGTGGCGGAGGAGTTAAACGCGGGCTCTATTGAACAGGTGGTTTACGCCTGGGTTTTACGTTTACCGTCGCAGCCGCTGCCGATAATCGGCTCCGGTAAAATTGAGCGCGTGCGAGCAGCTGTTGAAGCAGAAACCCTGAAAATGACTCGCCAACAATGGTTCCGTATCCGTAAAGCGGCACTGGGTTACGACGTACCGTAAGCACTTTTAGGAATAGCCGCCGTTCAAAAATGTGTCACTGGTTTACACTTATTCAGGAATGCACAATGAACGGAGGTCCTATGAAACGTTTTAGTCTGGCTATTCTGGCGCTGGTTGTTGCTACCGGCGCGCAAGCTGCCAGTGAAAAAGTCGAGATGAACCTCGTCACGTCGCAAGGGGTTGGGCAGTCAATTGGTAGCGTCACCATTACTGAAACCGATAAAGGTCTGGAGTTTTCGCCCGATCTGAAAGCATTACCCCCCGGTGAACATGGCTTCCATATTCATGCCAAAGGAAGCTGCCAGCCAGCTACCAAAGATGGCAAAGCCACAGCGGCGGAATCCGCAGGCGGGCATCTTGATCCACAAAATACCGGTAAACATGAAGGGCCAGAAGGTGCTGGGCACTTAGGCGATCTGCCTGCGCTGGTTGTCAATAATGACGGCAAAGCAACCGATGCCGTCATCGCGCCTCGTCTGAAATCACTGGATCAAGTCAAAGATAAAGCGCTGATGATCCACGTTGGTGGCGATAATATGTCCGATCAACCTAAACCGCTGGGCGGTGGCGGTGAACGCTATGCCTGCGGTGTAATTAAGTAATTAAGAGGCCAGCGTACCTTGCGGCGGAGCTTGCTCAAGTTGCGAAAGCGAGCAGTACAGCCGCCAGACAATTGCCGCCAGCTCCTGGGCGGCAGGTTGATGATGACGGGCAAGGCTGTCGCAAATCCGCTGTAATTCTGCAAGTGTGGCCGCCAGTGATTTTTGCTGAACGCCACGCTCACTCATCACTCCACGTAACAATGAAATACAGTTATCCCGTACTCGCGATAACGGATCGGAACGCGATTCCCATTCGCGCAATTGCCAGACAACATGAGAACAGTTCAACAACACCACCCCCCAGCGTAATAACCAACGGCGAGCCAGCGCATCCTGGCTGTTACTTAACTGACTGACGTGATGATAAGTGAGTGATTCAAAATCGCTTTCACTCAGTGTTGGATGGCGGCTTAGCTGATCGACAAAATCCCGGCGCAGTGCGCGAATATGACGACGGCTTTTACGAGCGTCAGACCCAGGTCGCAGAATGGCGAACGCTAGCCACGCCAGCGCTACGCCAACAATTTTTGCCAGATTATCATTAAGAAAATCAGCGAAATCATACACCGGAGGATTAGTGACAGCGATAAACGACCCCATAAATACAATCAGTTGTCCCCAAAGCGCGGCAAATTTGGGCATCTGCAATTTAAGAAGCTGCATTGTCGCCAGTAGTGGGAAGAGAAACAGTAAAAATTGCCACAGATCGCTAATCTGAACCATCAGGCCAAATTTGACCACAAAGCTAAATAGCGAAAGTAACACTAGCGTGCGCATTAGCAGTGACAAGGACTTAAACGGTGCCGCGACGGCGGAGTAGAGTACGCAGCTAATTGCGGCCAGCGTTAATGCATTGGCACCGGCATCCCATTGTGAAGCGATACTCCATGCGCCAATTATCATCAATGTACAAAATGTTCGTAGTCCGCTCCACATAGCTTCGGCGTTATCGGTATGACGTGCCAGGCCGGATGTCCGTGGGAGTTTGGCATGATCATCTACGCCGCTTTGCAGACGATGTAATTCCTGACTGCTTTGCAGATAAAGATGGCAAAAATAGCGTAGTCGCTGCCAGAAGGCGACGTGCCGGTAGTCGGCGACGTTGGTCGGGCGTAGCGGGGCAATAATACGTGCGACGGTGTAAAAATCTGTTTGCGAACTGGCGAGCGCGGTCAGCAACTGGTCGAGAATTTCTCGTGTGGCACCTGGCGGTGAGGGCCAGTTGAGCAACATACGTCGCAGGCTGGAAATGACGCTGGTCATACGTAATTGCTGGTGGAGCAGCGCATTAAGGCGCGCGTTTTGCTGGCGAAAACGATAGTGGCTCCAGAAAGCCTGGATACGGAGCAAATTCATGGTCAGTATCTGCCCAATCACCCCTTCATGTGCTGCACGAATGGCATCGGTTGTTTCAGGTTGCCAGAGCAAACTGGCATGTTCCAGTAATCGGGCATGCATGTTTTTCAATGCGGTTAAAAGGGCCGTAGCATCGGAACTGCTCGGCAGGATCATCATCATCATGCCGCCGCACAAAATACCGACTATCACCTCGCAAACGCGCGCCTGAGCGATATCCCACAGCTGGCTGGCCTCAGTAATATTAACCATCGGAAAGGCGATGATGGCAGCCGTATAGCCCGCCAGTTGAAATGCATAGGCGACGTTATTCGTGAAGTGCGCACAGGCCCAGGTACAAAAGCCAAGCCACGCCGACATACTCAATAGAAAAAACCAAGGTTCGTTGAGCGTATGTCCGGCAAGAATCAGTGCTGCGATGGCTCCCAGCAAACTACCCGCGATGCGTCCGAGGCTTTTGCTGATCACACCGCCAACGGTGGGGAAGCTAACCACCGCTGCCGAGGTCATCGCCCAATAGGGCTCATCGAGATTTAAATAATAGGCAACTGTCAGCGCCAGACACATGGCAAGGGTATTACGTAACGCATAACGCCATTGCGCCAGCGTTGCCCTGAACCAGGGCAAATTGCGCAAGGACCATGACGATGCGTTCATTATTCACCTACGGCAATGCTACAGGTGGTGCCCGACACCAGCGTGACATCGCCTGGGACTTTATCCAGCGCAAAGCGGACCGGAACACGTTGGGCGAGGCGAACCCAGGGGACGTTAGGTTTCACATCCGGAATAAGGCTTGAGTCACTTTCAACGCTCTGATCATAAATCGCCCGACCGATACTGGAAACGTGACCCTGTAACGTTTTGTTATCACTATAGAGGGTAATTTGTGCTGGTGCACCTTCGCGGATATGGCGCAACTTGGTTTCTTCAAAATAACCAATGACGTAAAACGAGTGGCTATCGACAAGAGCAAACAGCGGTTTCCCGGTGTCAGCGTAATCGCCGATGCGGGTAGTAAGATTAGTCACCCATCCGCTCACCGGGGCGCGAATTTCCGTTTGCGCCAGTTGCCATTGTGCCTGTTTCAACGTCGCCTGTGCGGCATCAACACTGGCCTGCATCGCTTTAACATTGAGGTTAGCGGTATCGAGTTCTTCGGCAGAAATAAAATTTTGTGAGAGATGACGACGACGATTCGCTTCGTTATTGGCTTTTGCGAGGTCAGATTGCGCTTTCGCCAGCTGAGCCTGTGCGTTCAGCTCGGCGATCTGAAAGGGCGTTTTATCGATCGTGAGCAGAAGATCCCCCGCGTTAACCAGCTGGTTGTCTTTTATATTCAGCTCAACAATACGTCCCGACACCTGAGGGGTGATAGAAACCTGTTCTGCGCGTATTTTCCCGTCGCGTGTCCACGGAGATTGCATGTAATAATTCCACAGCCACCATCCGGCAAGAACCGCAACTACCGCTACAATGATTGTTGAGAAATACTTAATTGTTTTAATTGACATAGTTACCACGCAATCAGTATTGCCAGGGCAAGGCAAACGCAAATCGCAAACAGCGATAAATCCATTAACAAGGGATGCCAGATGTCACCGGCGTAGATCCAGCCACGAAGCAGGCGGTGTACGACAAGCCAGATGACGAATCCAAACGCGAAGGCTTTGAAAAACGGAGGAAAGTAGACGGACGCACCGAACACCAGATCTTGTAAGGGCAATCCTGTTGCATTGAGCATAAACTTCACAAAGTAGATTCCTTTACGACCGAATATATTGCGTTAGATTAATAAATATTCTTTAAGTGCGAAAAATTTACGCGCAATTTCTGAAAAATATGTCTGACGGTAACCAAATGCAGCAATACATTTGTTTTAGCAATACAATTGCTGCACACTATTCTAAAAGCCGCATAATATCTTAGCAAGCTAATTATAAGGAGATGAAATTGGAATCGCCACTAGGTTCTGATCTGGCACGGTTGGTGCGCATATGGCGTGCTCTGATAGACCATCGCCTGAAACCGCTGGAGTTAACACAAACCCATTGGGTTACGTTACACAATATCCATCAGTTACCTCCAGACCAGTCGCAAATTCAACTGGCAAAAGCGATTGGCATCGAGCAGCCATCACTGGTCCGTACTCTGGACCAACTGGAAGAAAAAGGGTTAATTTCGCGTCAAACTTGTGCCAGCGATCGTCGGGCTAAACGTATTAAACTGACGGAAAAGGCAGAGCCGCTGATCAGCGAAATGGAAGCTGTTATTAACAAAACCCGCGCGGAAATTTTACATGGCATCTCCGCAGAGGAACTGGAACAACTGATTAAGCTCATCGCAAAACTTGAGCATAATATCATTGAGTTACAGGCCAAAGGGTGAAATAAAGGGGGCGTGTGGTCAGTAACCTGACCACACGCAAACTTATTTAGCGCGGGGAAACGGTCACCTGACTGCCATTGCTGGCCAGTACGACACGTTGGCCCGGAGAGAAACGAGTGTTGCCTTGTTTCTGTACCACCATGATGGTATTACCATCGTCTTTACGAATTTCCAGCTCGACACCCTGCGTTTTGTTCATTGCACTCTGTACGCCCTGACCGGCTACGCCACCTGCAACAGCGCCTGCAGCAGTAGCCAGAGAACGCCCGGTTCCGCCACCAACAGTATTCCCCAGGAAACCACCAAGAACAGCACCGCCAATTGCGCCGATAACGTTGGAATCATCACCGCCCTGAATCTGTACCGGACGTACGTTAACGATGGTGCCATAGCTGACATTCTGTACTTGTTTCGCTTCAGAAGCGGTATAAACATCCCCTGACAGGGTGTCGTTATTAACACAACCGACAAGAGACAGACCTACCATTGAAACAACCAATACGCGTTTAATCATTGAAAAATCTCCTGTTCACCATGAAACGCCACGCAAGCATCCCTCATGGTCAAAGTATATGGCATATGTGAATCCATGGTTACATGTTCTACCAAATATGAGCAAATCATAATGAAAGTAGGATCAACCAATTATAAACAAAACATTCATGATGATTATTGATTTGAAGATAATGTTTTACTACCAACGGTAAAAATCGGTCATTCCGCATAGTATTCACGAAAAGTTTATGTTTGAGTGGTGCGCAAACGTCAGATTGAAAAAGGATGAACTATGAAATCGGGCCGCTTTATTGGCGTTATGTCAGGCACCAGCCTTGATGGTGTTGATGTTGTGTTGGCGACAATTGATGAACATCGGGTCGCACAGCTGGCAAGTTTGAGCTGGCCGATCCCGGTGTCTCTGAAACAGGCTGTACTGGATATTTGCCAGGGCCAGCAGCTTACACTTTCGCAGTTTGGACAGCTTGATACTCAACTCGGGCGACTTTTTGCTGATGCGGTCAATGCCTTGCTTAAGGAACAAAACCTGCAGGCGAAAGATATCGTTGCGATCGGCTGTCACGGCCAAACCGTCTGGCATGAACCGACGGGCGTGGCACCACACACTTTACAGATTGGCGATAACAATCAAATTGTGGCACGCACCGGAATTACGGTTGTCGGTGATTTTCGCCGTCGCGATATTGCCTTGGGAGGACAAGGCGCACCGCTGGTACCTGCGTTCCATCATGCGCTGCTGGCTCATCCAACCGAGCGACGAATGGTGCTCAATATTGGTGGCATCGCCAATCTGTCACTGCTCATTCCTGGGCAGCCGGTAGGGGGCTACGATACCGGCCCTGGTAACATGCTGATGGATGCCTGGATCTGGCGTCAGGCAGGTAAACCTTACGATAAAGATGCCGAGTGGGCACGGGCGGGTAAAGTCATTCTCCCACTGCTGCAAAATATGCTCAGCGACCCGTATTTCTCGCAACCTGCACCGAAAAGCACCGGACGCGAATACTTTAACTACGGCTGGCTGGAGCGCCATTTGCGCCATTTTCCGGGTGTTGATCCCCGTGATGTACAGGCGACACTGGCAGAACTCACCGCCGTGACCATTTCTGAACAAGTTTTGTTGAGCGGTGGCTGCGAACGATTGATGGTATGTGGTGGAGGAAGTCGTAATCCGCTACTCATGGCGCGTCTGGCGGCATTACTGCCAGGCATAGAAGTCACCACCACCGATGCCGTTGGCATTAGTGGCGATGACATGGAAGCATTGGCTTTCGCCTGGCTTGCCTGGCGGACGCTGGCGGGATTACCAGGAAATCTGCCTTCCGTCACTGGCGCAAGCCAGGAGACGGTACTCGGGGCTATTTTCCCCGCTAACCCGTGATATCAGAGTTAACTGAATTTTTCTTACCGCGTCTGCCGTTACACTTGGAACGTTAGGGAGGGCGTATTGCCCTCCAGACCAGGAAAGTCTTCGGGATATGTCTATGAAAAAACTGTTACTGATCTGTTTGCCGGTCCTTCTCACCGGCTGTAGCGCGTTCAATCAACTGGTTGAGCGCATGCAAACCGATACGCTGGAATACCAGTGTGATGAAAAACCGTTGACGGTCAAACTGAATAATCCGCGCCAGGAAGTCAGTTTTGTTTACGATAATCAACTACTGCATCTCAAACAGGGCATTTCTGCGTCTGGTGCACGTTACACCGACGGGATCTATGTTTTCTGGTCGAAAGGCGAGGAAGCGACTGTCTATAAACGCGACCGCATCGTCTTGAATAACTGTCAGTTACAAAATCCACAGCGTTGAGATTTTTCCAGGGGCGGCGCACAATAGCGTCACCCACTGACAATCCGTAAAGAAAACCATGTCTGATAACGACGAATTGCAGCAAATCGCGCATCTGCGCCGTGAATACACCAAAGGCGGATTACGCCGCCGCGATCTTCCCGCCGATCCATTAACCCTTTTTGAGCGCTGGCTCTCTCAGGCGTGTGAAGCCAAACTGGCGGACCCTACCGCGATGGTGGTCGCTACCGTGGATGAACATGGTCAGCCTTATCAGCGCATCGTTTTACTCAAACATTACGACGAAAAAGGCATGGTGTTTTACACCAACCTCGGCAGCCGTAAAGCACATCAAATCGAAAATAATCCGCGCGTTAGCCTGCTGTTCCCGTGGCATACCCTTGAGCGCCAGGTGATGGTGATCGGTAAAGCGGAACGACTTTCGACTCTCGAAGTGATGAAATATTTTCATAGTCGCCCACGTGATAGCCAGATTGGTGCATGGGTTTCGAAGCAGTCCAGTCGCATTTCTGCCCGCGGTATCCTTGAAAGTAAATTCCTGGAGCTGAAGCAGAAGTTTCAACAGGGCGAAGTGCCATTGCCGAGTTTTTGGGGCGGTTTTCGCGTCAGCCTTGAACAGATTGAGTTCTGGCAGGGCGGTGAGCATCGCCTGCATGACCGCTTTTTGTACCAGCGTGAAAATGATGCGTGGAAGATTGATCGTCTTGCCCCCTGAAAAGATGCAAAAATCTTGCTTTAATCGCTGGTACTCCTGATTCTGGCACTTTATTCTATGTCTCTTTCGCATCTGGCGAAAAGTCGTGTACCGGCAAAGGTGCAGTCGTTATATACATGGAGATTTTGATGGCAAGCAGTAACTTGATTAAACAATTGCAAGAGCGGGGGCTGGTAGCCCAGGTGACGGACGAGGAAGCGTTAGCAGAGCGACTGGCGCAAGGCCCGATCGCGCTCTATTGCGGCTTCGATCCTACCGCTGACAGCTTGCATTTGGGGCATCTTGTTCCATTGTTATGCCTGAAACGCTTCCAGCAGGCGGGCCACAAGCCGGTTGCGCTGGTAGGCGGCGCGACGGGTCTGATTGGCGACCCGAGCTTCAAAGCTGCTGAGCGTAAGCTGAACACCGAAGAAACTGTTCAGGAATGGGTGGACAAAATCCGCAAGCAGGTTGCCCCGTTCCTCGATTTCGACTGTGGAGAAAACTCTGCTATCGCGGCGAACAACTATGACTGGTTCGGCAATATGAATGTGCTGACCTTCCTGCGCGATATTGGCAAACACTTCTCCGTTAACCAGATGATCAACAAAGAAGCGGTTAAGCAGCGTCTCAACCGTGAAGATCAGGGGATTTCGTTCACTGAGTTTTCCTACAACCTGTTGCAGGGTTATGACTTTGCCTGTCTGAACAAACAGTACGGTGTGGTGCTGCAAATTGGTGGTTCTGACCAGTGGGGTAACATCACTTCTGGTATCGACCTGACCCGTCGTCTGCATCAGAATCAGGTGTTTGGCCTGACCGTTCCGCTGATCACCAAAGCAGACGGCACCAAATTTGGTAAAACTGAAGGCGGCGCAGTCTGGTTAGATCCGAAGAAAACCAGTCCGTACAAATTCTACCAGTTCTGGATCAACACTGCGGATGCCGACGTTTACCGCTTCCTGAAGTTCTTCACCTTTATGAGCATTGAAGAGATCAACGCGCTGGAAGAAGAAGATAAAAACAGTGGTAAAGCACCGCGCGCCCAGTATGTACTGGCGGAACAGGTGACACGTCTGGTTCACGGTGAAGAAGGTTTGCAGGCAGCAAAACGTATTACCGAATGTCTGTTCAGTGGTTCCTTGAGTGCGCTGAGTGAAGCGGACTTCGAACAGCTGGCGCAGGACGGCGTACCGATGGTTGAGATGGAAAAAGGTGCAGACCTGATGCAGGCGCTGGTCGATTCCGAACTGCAACCTTCCCGTGGTCAGGCGCGTAAAACTATCGCCTCCAATGCCATCACCATTAACGGTGAAAAACAGTCCGATCCTGAATACTTCTTTAAAGAAGAAGATCGTCTGTTTGGTCGTTTTACCTTACTGCGTCGCGGCAAAAAGAATTACTGTCTGATTTGCTGGAAATAATGCATTAAGTGGAAAGGGGGAGTGAGAAATCACTCCCCCTGGTTTTTATACAGGGAACATGATGAAAAATATTCTCGCTATCCAGTCTCACGTTGTTTATGGTCATGCGGGTAACAGTGCGGCAGAGTTTCCGATGCGCCGCCTGGGCGCGAATGTCTGGCCGCTGAACACCGTTCAATTTTCTAATCACACTCAATACGGCAAATGGACTGGCTGCGTGATGCCGCCCAGCCATTTAACCGAAATTGTGCAAGGCATTGCCGCCATTGATAAATTACACACCTGTGATGCCGTATTAAGTGGCTATCTGGGTTCGGCGGAGCAGGGTGAACATATCCTCGGTATCGTTCGTCAGGTGAAAGCAGCGAATCCGCAGGCGAAATATTTTTGCGATCCGGTAATGGGTCATCCGGAAAAAGGCTGCATCGTTGCACCGGGTGTCGCAGAGTTTCATGTGCGTCACGGTTTGCCTGCCAGCGATATCATTGCGCCGAATCTGGTTGAGCTGGAGATACTCTGTGAGCATCCGGTAAATAACGTCGAAGAAGCGGTTCTGGCAGCGCGTGAACTCATTGCGCAAGGGCCACAAATTGTGTTGGTTAAACACCTGGCGCGGGCTGGCTACAGCCGTGACCGTTTTGAAATGCTGCTGGTTACCGCCGATGAAGCCTGGCATATCAGCCGTCCGCTGGTGGATTTTGGTATGCGCCAACCGGTAGGTGTCGGTGATGTGACGAGCGGTTTACTGCTGGTGAAACTGCTTCAGGGGGCAACGCTGCAGGAGGCCCTGGAACATGTGACCGCTGCAGTATACGAAATCATGGTGACCACCAAAGCAATGCAGGAATATGAGCTGCAAGTGGTTGCTGCTCAGGATCGTATTGCCAAACCAGAACATTATTTCAGCGCAACAAAGCTCTGAAATATCTCATTTCGGCCCACAACAGCCTGTGGGCCGATGGCTATTACTTTAAGCCTTCCGCTGACAGCGCGTCTTGTACTTCCGGACGTTCAGCCATACGTTGCATAAATGCCGCGATGTGCTTTAACCCTTCCAGATTCAGTTTTACCGCGTATGCCCAGCGCAGAACCGTAAACAGATAGGCATCAGCAATTGTAAATCGTTGCCCGCAGATCCAGTGCTCATCCTTCAGTGCATCGTTCACATATTGCAGCTTCTTCTCCAGCTGCGCGCGAACTGTCGGTTTGTACTCTTCCGGTGTATCAGGGCGAAACAGAGGCGTGAAACCTTTATGCAGCTCGGTGGCGATGTAATTCAGCCATTCGATGGTTTTATAGCGGGAAATACTGTTTACCGGTGCCAGCAACTGGCGGTCGGGGACGCTGTCGGCAAGATACTGCATAATTGCTACGCCTTCCGTCAGCAAAGTACCATCGTCCAGCAGCAATGCAGGCACCTGTCCCTTAGGGTTAACGGCAAAGTAATCGTCACCGTTTTCGAGACGTTTTTTCATTAAATCCACACTGACGAGCGTAAAATCCTTTCCGCTCTCACGCAGGGTGATATGGGAAGCGAGAGAGCAGGCGCCCGGTTTGTAGAACAATTTCATCGGTAACTCCTTTTGTCTGTGGTTTAAAGTATGGTAGTGCGTTGCTGAACAAAAAAAAAGCCGCTAACGAAAAGTTAGCGGCTTGTAAAAGAGTTTCCCTGAATTTTACGCTACAGCAGCTTTCGCCGCTTTGTCTGCAGCGTCATCCTGCGTCATGCGGTGCAGTTTCGGCGCGGTCAGCAGCATCAGTACTGCAATAACGGCAGTAGCGACACCAATCTGCAAGAATACGCGACCATAGACTTCCAGTGACATCAGTGGATCGGTAACGTTATCCGGCACAGCCATCATACCCGCAACATAACCACCAATCAGGTTTGCACCGGCAGTGGTCAGGAACCAGCTACCCATAATGAAGCCCATCAGACGCTGCGGAACGAGTTGAGCAACCATTGCCAGACCCAGACCAGAGATCATAAGTTCCCCGATACTCTGCAGGCCATAGCTTGCGACCAGCCAGCTTACAGACACGATACCTGCGTCAGACGCGAATTTTGCACCTAGCGGCAGAATCAGGAACGCACCAGAACACATCACCATACCGATTGCAAACTTAGTTGGCATCGGCAGGGTATCGCCCATCTTGTTATAGATAGCGGCCAGAATCGGGCTACCAATGATGATCCAGAACGGGTTCAGTGCCTGATACTGCTCAGGTTCTACGGCCAGGCCCAGAATGGTGTGTTCAACGTTACGAATCGCAAAGAAGTTCAGTGACGTTGGCATCTGGCTGTACAGCACGAAGAAGATAATGGCTTCGAGCATCAGGATGAAGGCAACGATCATTTTACGACGCGCAGCACCTTTCATCGCGAAGGCTTCTTTACCGAAGATAACGACGATACCAAAGGCAACAACGCCCAGCGCCATACGCGCAACTTCCTGATTGTGCAGCAGCCAGGTGGCGATAGCGATCAGTGCCACAACACCAATAATGGTCAGCAGCAGGTTACGGTAGTTGATAGGCTCGAAGTCTGGTTTTGAACCGTACTGTTTAACCCAGCGTTGGCAGAAGGCGAAGTTAACGATAGTGATCAGCAGGCCTACAACGCTCAACGCAAACGCAACACTCCAGCCGTATTTCGCGGCCAGCCACGGGGTGGCGATCATAGAGAAGAAAGAGCCGATGTTGACGGACATGTAGTACATGGTGAATGCACCGTCCAGACGCGGGTCGTTTTTCTCATAGCATGTAGAAAGCAGAGAAGACGGGTTAGCTTTAAACAGGCCGTTACCGACCGCAATAGCCGCCATACCCATATAAACGATACCGGCGTCGTGACCAGACCAGGCAACCAGAGCATAACCAATCGCCAGCACAATAGCGCCAAGCATAATTACGCGTTTAGTACCCAGTACCTTGTCACCTAACCAGCCGCCGATAGCGACCAGACCATAAACCAGGGCACTAAAGGAAGAGAAAAGGGTGATTGAATCCGCTTCAGACATACCCAGTTGTTTAACCAGGTAAACAGCCATAATTCCTTGTAGGCCGTAATAACCAAAACGTTCCCATAACTCAATCGAGAAGATGAGATAGAACGCCTTCGGTTGTTTGAAAGCGTTCAAACTGACGCTTTCAGTTGGTTTTTGGTTTGCAGTGGACACTTTTACCTCTTTTTTTACATCCCATATTAACGGGGGTGCTTTCTCGCGTTATGCCTAAAAAACATACGCGCAATTGTTATAGTGGGAGGGGAAACGGCAGGTAATGTTCACTATCTTGCACTTTCAGACAAGTCCTTTGTAATAATCTGTTACATATAACTGAGGCGGGGAATTCAACCATTCCGGGAAATGTTATCCAGCGTTAAATTTTTCAAAAAACGTAACGGCAGATTTTTTCACTACCCTGAGAGGGGGATGATGGCTTAACGGCGATATGTTCTGCTATTTAGCGTTTTTCCTAGTGAGATAGTCCAGTTTCTGAAAAATAGCCAGTGTAATGTTTTGTAGGTCAATATTTGTTGCGTGTGTAAATTTAAATGATTTTAACCTAGTTCTTGCAATGTTTTTACATTGCCACAGCATCGTGATCTTGATCACGAATGAATAGAAAATTTCGCTATTAAAAAAACAATTAACCTGCATTTTTGGTTATCCGCAAACGGATTACCTGATGATAACGCTAAGCAATGGCATCATTGACGTTAAAAAGATGTTTTAAAAGAGGATAAAGAAAGGTTATTAATGGGGTAATCGGTGTTACCCCTTTTCTTCAGATGTCAACTTTCTCTTTGTATTCACAAAGATCTTCAATAATACAAGAGCCACAGCGAGGCTTGCGGGCAATACAGGTATAACGCCCGTGCAGGATCAACCAATGGTGGCAGTCGACTTTAAACTCTGCCGGAACCACTTTCAGTAGCTTTTCTTCTACCTGTTCGACGTTTTTCCCCGGCGCAAATTGAGTACGATTACAAACGCGGAAAATGTGCGTGTCGACAGCAATAGTCGGCCAGCCGAATGCAGTGTTTAATACGACGTTGGCTGTTTTACGACCTACACCAGGCAGGGCTTCAAGCGCAGCACGATCTTCCGGAACCTCGCCATTATGCTGTTCCAGTAAGATACGGCAGGTTTTGATGATATTTTCTGCTTTGCTGTTATAAAGCCCAATGGTTTTGATATAGGTTTTCACCCCTTCGACGCCCAGTTCAAGCATCGCTGCAGGTGTATTAGCCACCGGGTAGAGTTTCGCCGTCGCCTTATTAACACTGACATCGGTCGCCTGAGCGGAAAGCAGTACGGCAATCAGCAATTCAAAAGGCGAACTGAAATTAAGCTCAGTTGTGGGATGAGGATTGTTCTCACGCAGGCGAGTGAGGATCTCCAGGCGTTTTGCTTTGTTCATCAGACATTCCCTGTTTCACCGTTTGGCAATGCACCTTCGGCAGCTGCTTCAGCACGGCGCTTTTTCATTCTTTCATCAATCAGGTATTTTCCTGCCAGCATCAGTCCCAGGCCAATAAATGCACCTGGTGGCAGCATTGCCAGCAGGAAAGGGGAGTCGGTGTGGAAAATCTCCACGCGTAATACTTTGGCCCAGCTACCTAACAGCGCATCTGCACCGTCAAACAACGTGCCATTGCCGATAATTTCGCGTAGTGAACCCAGCACGAACATGGCACAGGTTGCGCCCATACCAATCGAAAAACCATCCAGTGCCGAAAGTGCCGGACCTTTTTTAGCAGCGAAGGCTTCAGCGCGCCCCACAACAATACAGTTAGTGACAATCAGCGGAATAAAAATCCCTAACGATTGATACAGACCAAAGGCGTAGGCGTTGATCAGCATCTGTACAGCGCTGACCACCGAGGCGATGATCATCACGTAAATGGGAATGCGGATCTCGGCTGGCGTCCAGTGACGCAGCGTCGAAATGGTCAAGTTGGTCAGCGTCAGTACCAGCGTAGTCGCAAGTCCTAAACCCAGAGCGTTAGTGGCAGTGGACGTGACCGCCAATAGCGGACAGAGGCCGAGCAGCTGGACCAGCGCAGAGTTGTTTTTCCACAACCCCTGAACAATAACGTCTTTAATTTCGCTCACGCTTTATTCTCCACAGGCAGGAAGTTGAGAAAGTTGTGACGGTAACGTCTGAGCGTACAATCCGGCGCGTTTTACCGCATTAACCACCGCGCGGGGAGTAATCGTAGCGCCGGTGAACTGGTCGAAATCACCACCATCTTTCTTCACCGCCCAGTGCGCATCATCCGCACCACTGATTTTTTTACCCGCAAAATGGGTGATCCAGTCAGAAAGGCGCAGTTCGATTTTATCGCCAAGCCCTGGCGTTTCGTGGTGCTCTGTCACGCGCGTGCCAAGTACCGTGCCGTTAAAATCGGCTCCCACCAGCAGCTGAATCGCACCAGAATAGCCATCTGGCGCGGTTGTTTCCAGAACGGCGGCTACCGGTTTGTCATCCTGTTTGGCGATGTAAACCCGATGCTCACCTTTACCTAACTCTGGCGCAGTTACCAGATAGCAACTCTGTGCCAGCGCATTGTTATAGCGTTCGGCTGGCAGCACCTGATCAAATAACGCCTTTTGTTGCAGACTGGCCTGTTCAGCAATCGTCGTTTTGGTCATCTGGTTGATGGCCGCAGTTAACCCTGTTGAACCCGCTGCAAATAGTGCCAGTGTAATGCCGTGTTTTCGGATAGTTTTCAGCATGGTTTACCCTTTGCGATGGCCGTAGACGCGCGGACGCGTGTAGTAATCGATCAGAGGAACCGTGATGTTCGCCAGCAGGACGGCAAAAGCCACGCCGTCAGGATAGCCGCCGAAACTGCGGATCAACCAGACTAATAAGCCCGCCAGCGCGCCGAAAATAAGACGACCACGATTGGTCGTAGAAGCGGTAACCGGGTCAGTCAAAATAAAGAATGCGCCGAGCATGGTCGCTCCAGACAGCAGATGAATTTGCGGTGCTGCCAGTGTTTCTGGTGAGAACAACCAGCCCAACGTTGCGCATAACGCCAGCGTTACTAAGAAGCTGAGGGGAATATGCCAGCGAATCGCTTTCTGCCACAGCAACCATACGCCGCCAGCCAGCCAGGCGAGATTTACCCATTGCCAACCAACGCCCGCCAGCATACCGCTGTAGATCGGATATTGCATAATCTGTTCAAGCGAATGACCGGCACGGACAGAGGTTTTAAATGTATCCAGCGGTGTCGCCTGACTAATGCCATCAATACCTAAGCGTAGCGTGTTCATATCACCACCACTGGCGGTATGTCCGCTGAAAATAACCTGTATGGCGTCGATAAAACCAGGGATGTTGACCGCAATTTCATGCGGCGGTAACCAGCTGGTCATCTGCACCGGGAAGGAGATCAGTAAGACCACATAACCAATCATTGCCGGATTAAACGGGTTTTGCCCCAGACCGCCATACAACTGTTTAGCGATGATCACCGCAAACACCGTACCCAGTACGACCATCCACCATGGCGCGAGGGGGGGAATACTTACCGCCAGCAATAAGCCTGTCAGCAATGCTGAGTTATCTTTCAACGTTGCGGCTACTGATTGCTTGCGTAGTTTGAGTACGAGAGCTTCGGCTAACAGAGCACTGACCGACGCCAACAGGATCTGAACGAGAGTACCCCAACCAAAAAACCACAGTTGCGCTGCGATTCCTGGCACGGCTGCGAGCAACACCAACAGCATAATGCGCGATGTTTGGCGCTGGTTATGGGTATAAGGGGAGCTAGCTATTCTGAATACCATTTAGTCCTCGTTTACAACCTTTTGCTGGGCGGCTTTTTTGGCCTGAACGCGGGCAATAGCCGCGGCAACTGCCGCTTTGCGCGGATCAACCTGTTCTTCTGGTACCGCATTAGCCTGTTGCTGTTCCAGCTTGCGTGCTTTGGCGCGGGCAATAGCCGCTTCGACGGCAGCTTTGCGCGGATCAACCTGTTCTTCTGGCTCCGCATTAGCCTGTTGCTGTTCCAGTTTGCGCGCTTTGGCACGGGCAATAGCGGCTTCTACGGCAGCTTTGCGCGGATCGACCTGTTGTTCTGGTTCCGCATTAGCCTGTTGCTGTTCCAGCTTGCGTGCTTTGGCACGGGCAATAGCGGCTTCGACGGCGGCTTTGCGCGGATCGACCTGTTGTTCTGGCTCTGCGTTAGCCTGTTGCTGTTCCAGCTTGCGTGCTTTGGCACGGGCAATAGCGGCTTCGACGGCGGCTTTTCGCGGATCGACCCGTTCTTCTGGTTCCGCATTAGCCTGTTGCTGTTCCAGCTTGCGCGCTTTGGCGCGGGCGATAGCGGCTTCAACTGCGGTTTTACGTGGATCAGCAACGGTTGCTGCGTCGTTAGTTTGCTGCAGTTCTGCCTGTTTCGCTCTGGCTTGCGCTTTACGGGCTTCCCGTGCTGCAATAATTGCGCTGTTATCCGGGCGTTCGCCCGCTTTAATCACAATAGGCTGTGTAGCCTGGGCCTGTTTCTCTTTCACCCGCGCCAGAGCGGCAGCAATCGCATCTTTATCTTTGGCTGCAGGTTGAACGGCTGCGCTCTTATGTCGTTCAAGGCGAGCCGCTTTTTCGCGCTCCAGACGAGCCTGGCGCGCTTCGAAACGCGCTTTGGCTTCTGCGGCGCGCTTTTCTTCCTGACGAATAGCCGCAATTTCAGCTTTTTCCTGACGGAAATATTGCACCAGGGGGATATTGCTCGGGCAAACCCACGCGCAAGCCCCACATTCAATGCAGTCGGCAATGTTATGCGTGGTGGCTTTATCGTGTTGCTGACCTTTGCTGAACCAGTACAGCTGTTGCGGTAAAAGATCCGCAGGGCAGGCGTCAGCACAGGCGCTACAACGGATGCAACTTTGTTCTTCCTGTGGTTCGCCAAGTTCATTGGCAGAGGGAGCCAACAGACAGTTGGTAATCTTTACGACCGGGACATCCAGCCATGGCAAGGTAAAGCCCATTAGCGGGCCGCCCATAATCACCATTTGATCGGCAGAGGGGCAGAATCCGGCATCATTCAATAAATGACGCACTGGCGTACCCAGCCGTGCCCAGACGTTGCCCGGGCGTGCGATTGCTTCGCCAGTCAGGGTCACGACACGCTCGGTAATCGGCTCGCCATCAATAACGGCACGTTTCACTGCATAAGCAGTGCCGACGTTTTGCATTAATACGCCGATATCGGATGAACGCCCGCCATGTGGAACCTGCTTCCCGGTCAGAATGTAGGTTAATTGTTTAGCACCGCCAGAAGGATATTTGGTTGGAATCACCCGCAGAGAAATATCGTGAGAGTCCGCCAGCACCGCGCGCAGCATGGAAATCGCCTGCGGTTTGTTATCTTCAATGCCGATAAGAATTTCGCGTGGCTGCA